>JBGAWE010000104.1:0-15011 GCA_044227705.1 Saprospiraceae bacterium | reverse complement strand
GGTACGTCGCGCCGAAAAATGCGGTCGGAACCTTGACCACATGCTCGACGACGGCACCGAAATTCAGCACCATCACGACTCCGGCTTGCCCCGCTTTGAGCGCACCGGCGAACAACGCGACGAACGTCCTGCCGACCTCCGTCAACCTCACATGGACGGCGGCGGCGAACGCGACGGGCTATGACGTTTTCCTCGGCACGGCCAATCCGCCGACAACCTCGGTCGCCACAAATGTTTCAGGTACGAGCTACACAGCCACCAATCTTTCGGGGAACACCGTCTATTTCTGGTACGTCGTTCCGAAAAATGCGGCTGGGGCGGCGACGGGCTGCGGCACGTCTTCTTTCAAGTTCACGACCGGAATCCTGCCCGGCTGCGCGACGAACACGGCCCCGGCCAACAACGCGACCGCCATCCCGCAGAGCACCACGCTGACCTGGTCGGCGGCGGCGAACGCGACGAGCTACGACCTTTATCTGGGAACGACCAACCCGCCGACGACCCTCGCCGCGACCGGCCTGACGGCGACGAGCTACGCGGCTACGGGGCTGAATCTGAACACCACTTATTTCTGGTTTGTCACACCGAAAAACAGCCTCGGCTCGGGCAGTTGCTCGGCGACGGCGACGCAGTTCACGACCGGCGTTTTGCCCAACTGCCCGACGCTGACTGCCCCGGCCAACAACGCGACCGGCATCGGAAGCTCGGCCAGTTTGACATGGGCGGCGGTCTCGAACGCGACCTCGTACGATGTTTATTTGGGAACATCCAACCCGCCGATGACGGCCGTTTCGAACAATCAAACGACGACGACTTTCAACGCGACCGGCCTTCTGAACAACACGGCTTACTACTGGTACGTCGTCCCAAAGAACAGTTTCGGCCCTGCGACGACCTGCAACACGCCGTTCAAGTTCACCACCGGCAGCAGCTCTTTTTGCAAAGGGCAAAGCGGCTCGGGCCTCTACCGCGAAATCTGGTACAATATCAGTGGCAACTTCGTGACCGACCTGACCTCCAACGCCGCCTACCCGAACAGCCCCGCCTCTGCCTCGGTCATCAACTATACCATCTCGCCGACCAACATCGCCGAAAACTACGGCGAGCGCATCCGGGGCTACCTCACCGTCGGCACGACGGGTGCCTACAAGTTCACCCTCGTGGGCGACGACTACACCGAGTTTTGGCTCTCCACGTCGAGCAACCCGTCGTCGAAGGTGCGAGTCGCCTACATCAACGGCTGGACGAACCCCGGCGAGCTGACGAAGTACACGAGCCAAAAATCGGCCTCCATCAGCCTCACGGCGGGCGTGGATTACTACGTCGAAGTCCTCCACAAAGAGGGTGTCGGCGGCGACCATTGGGGCCTTTACTGGACCACGCCCGGCACGAAGACGACGGTGCAGATACCCGTCTCGAACTTCTCGCCCATCACGACGAACTGCTCGCCGGTAGCCACTTGCTCGGGGAACCTGCTCGTCAACGGCAGTTTTGAAAATGATTTTGCCAAAGCCTGGAACACGAACGGCGTGATTTCCAGCACGACCGACGTCAACAGCGGCTTCAAAGCGGCGCAAGTCTGCGGCGCGGCTGGCGGCTTCGGGTTCAACACGAACATCGTCCCCGGCGCGACCTACTCCTTCTCCGCGAAGGCCAAGACCAGCGGCTCGCCGAGCTGCGCAAGCGTCGTCCTGCAATTTTTGGACGCGGACTACAACGTCATCAGTGGTCAGGACTTCTCAGTGGCCGTCGCGGCGACGAGCTACACGACATACACCATCTCGAAAACGGCCCCGGCTGGCGCGGTCTACATCTCGACGTCAGTCTGGAAATGCGGCACGACGGGCTGCCTGTTCGCAGACGACTTCTGCCTGACCGCATCGGGCGTGCCCGCCGCTACGGCCTGTTCGAGCAGCGTCCTGACAAACGGGGGCTTCGAAAGCGGCATCACCGGCCTCGACTGGACGAACAACGCGACCTCCACCTCGACCGCCGGGGAGTTCACCGGCGGCACGAAGGGTGCGAAGGTCTGCGGCGCGGAGGGTGGCCTCGGCTTCAAGTGGCAGGCCATCCCGGGCGCGACGTACACCTTCCGAGCCTTGTCGAAAATCAGCGGTATCCCCGATTGCGCGGGCCTCGGCCTCCAGTTCCTTGACGCGGCGGGCGCAGTCATCGCCAATCAGGACTTCTGGATTGAAATCTCCTCGACTGCGTTCACGCAGCACACTTTCACGAAAGTGGCCCCGGCCAACGCGGCCTACGTCAGCCCCTACATCTGGAAATGCGGCACGGCTGGGTGCCTCTTCGCCGACGAGTTCTGCCTGACTCAGACCAACGTCCCGACGTGCAACAAGACCGCGCTGTTCATCGTCGGAAATACGACGCTCGGCGCGGGCGACCAGATCATCAAGAACCGCCTGACGGCCCTCGGCCTGACGGTCACGGTGAAATCCGACGTCGCGGCGGCGACCGCCGATGCGAGCGGGAAAGGCCTCGTCGTCATCAGCTCGACGACGCTCTCGACGAACATCGGGACGAAGTTCACGACGGTCAACGTGCCGATAATCTGCTGGGAATCAAGGCTTTACGACCAGTTGAAGATGACCTCGGTCACTGACGGCACCGACTATGCGACTTACGGCCTCGACTATGGCACTCCGACGATCTATCAACTGAACGTCCTCGCGCCGCAGCACCCGATTGCGGCGGGGATGAGCGGCTGGCGGTCGGTCTACTTCTCGAACAGCTATGTGCAATGGGGCCGCCCCGGCGCAGGCGCGACGCGGGTCGCCGAGATTCCGAACCAGCCGAACAAGGAGGGCATCTTCTGCTACGAGACCGGCGCGGCGATGGTCGGGATGAACGCCCCGGCGCGGCGCGTGGGCTTCTTCCTCTACGACCTCACGCCCGGGCTGCTGACGGCCGACGGCTTCAAATTCTTCGACAACGCGGTGAAATGGGCGATGAACTGCTCGTCGCTCTACAACCTCCAATCCGTCGCGCCGAAGGATGAACTGGTCTTCAACGCATACAAAAAACCGGGTGCCGTCCAGCTAAAATGGATTAGCCGCACCGGCGAGCGCAACGACCACTTCAACATCGAGCGCAGCTTGGACGGGGAAACCTGGCAGACCATCTCCGCCGACCTCGACGGGCGCGGCGAAAAGGGCGACAACCTCTACTTCGACGAACTCGACGAAAGCCCGGCCAACGGCCCGAATTTCTACCGCCTGCGGCTGACGCTTTTGGACGGGAAGGAGGTCTTCTCGGAGACACAAATGGTTGATTTTCAACAGCTTGTGCCTTTTGAAATCTTCCCCAACCCGGCACAGGACAGGCTTTTTGTCAACCTCAAGCCGTTGGTTGGCGAGGCGGTGACGCTGCGGCTCATCGACCAGCAAGGCACCGTCGCGGGCGAGTGGAAGCTCGACGAGGCGACCGCCGACCCTGTAGAACTGTCCCTCGTGGGCCGGTCGAGCGGCCAGTATCTCCTCTGGATTTTCAGCGAGAAGCACCGGCCGGAAGCTCGGAAGGTGGCCATCGTGAGGGAATGATTTTGGATGGCATACGGAAGGCACGCCTGTCTCGCAGCATTGCGGGGCAGGCGTGCTCGCTTATGTGCAGTCCCTTCGGCTATTTTCGCCCAAAATTTCAACGAGATGAACATAAAAACCGCCCTTTTCGCCCTCGCCGTCCTCGGCTTCGCCCGCGCCGAGGCCCAGCAATCGGAGATTGAAAAGCAGTGGGTCGCCGCCCGGAAGGCGGAGATGTACAAGACCTATTGGCAGTCCATCCAATGGCTGCCGGGGACGTGGAGCGAGCTGCAGACAGACCTCAAAACACAGCTCGTCGAGAAATGGGAGGCCGTCAACGACTCGACCATGACCGGCCGCCGGTTTGAGATCCGCGACGGAATGGAGGGGCGGCAGTTCGACCAATATCTTCTCGAAAAACTCAACTATCGGCTCTTTTTGACCCTCAACCCGCAGTCGAAAACGCCCGTCAAGTTCAGGCTGAAGGAGAAGAAGGAGACGGCGTTCATTTTTGAAAACCTCGAAAAGGGCGGCTCCCCCGGTATCGTTGAGATTTCCCGCGATGCGCGGGACGCGATGCGCATCGCCCAAAAAGCCAGCGTCGAGGCAGAGCATTGCGAGGCGCACACTTTCCGGAAATGATTTTTTGGCACACGGATTAAACGGATGAGACACGGATTCGCCCTGAAATCCGTGTCTCATCTGCGTTTACCCATGGGCCCCCTCTCCCAGCACATGAATTTCAACGAAGAAATCAACCGCCGAAAGACCTTCGGCATCATCGCCCACCCCGACGCGGGCAAGACCACGCTGACCGAGAAACTGCTCCTTTTCGGTGGTGCCATCCAGACGGCGGGGGCCGTCAAGTCCAACAAGATCAAGAAGACGACCGTCTCCGATTTCATGGAAATCGAGAAGCAGCGGGGCATCTCCGTCTCGACCTCGGTCATGGGGTTTGAGTACAAAGGCCTGCAAATCAATATTTTAGATACGCCCGGCCACCAGGATTTTCAGGAGGACACCTTCCGCACCTTGACCGCCGTCGACTCCGCCATCGTGGTCATCGACGTGGCGAACGGCGTGGAGTCTCAAACAGAAAAACTGGTCAAAGTCTGCCGACGGCGCGACACGCCGCTCATCTTCTTCGTCAACAAGCTCGACCGCGAGGGGCTGGACGGGTTCGACCTTTTGGATGAGATCGAGCAGAAACTTGGGCTGAAAGTGCGGCCCCTTTCATGGCCCATCGGGATGGGCCAGCGGTTCAAGGGCGTCTACGATTTGTACGAAAAAAAACTCTGCCTTTTCAGCCCGCACGGCAAGCAGTCGGAAGAGGATGTGATGGTTTTTGAGGACCTGGCCAGCCCGGAACTCGAAAAAATCATCGGGGAGACCCCTGCCAGGGAGCTGCGCGAGGAGGTCGAAACCATTGAGGCGGTCTACCCGGCGTTCAAAAAAGAGGACTACGCGACCGGCCATATCTGCCCTGTCTTCTTTGGCTCGGCGGTCAACAACTTCGGCGTGCGCGAGATGCTCGACTGCTTTGTGGACATCGCCCCGCCGCCGCTCTCGCGCATGGCCGAGGAACGCTTGGTGCGGCCGGAGGAGCCGAAGTTCACCGGGTTCGTCTTTAAAATCCACGCGAACATGGACCCGAAGCACCGCGACCGCATTGCTTTTTTGCGGATAGTCAGCGGACGGTTCGAGCGCGGGGTGAATTATTTCCACGTCAGGCAAGGGAAGGATTTGAGGTTTTCAAACCCGACGACCTTCATGGCCTCGAAAAAGACGGTGGTCGACGACGCTTTCCCCGGCGACGTCGTCGGGCTTTACGACGCAGGCAACTTCAAAATTGGAGACACTTTGACGGAGGGCGAGAGCCTCCATTTCAAAGGGATCCCGGCCTTCTCGCCCGAGCAGTTCCGCTATGTCAACAATGCCGACCCGATGAAATTCAAGCAGTTTGCTAAAGGCTTGGAGCAGTTGATGGACGAGGGCGTTGCGCAGCTTTTCACCCGGAACGTTGATGGGCGGAAAATCATCGGCACGGTCGGCGCGCTCCAATTCGAGGTCATCCAGCACCGTCTCGAATCGGAATACGGTGCGAAATGCACTTGGGAGCCGGTCAATCTGCACAAGGCCTGCTGGTTCTCCTGCGACGACCCAATTGCTTTGAAAGAGTTCACCGACCGCCGCCGCCGCGACCTTGGGGTCGACAAAAACGGTGGAGCGGTCTTCCTCGCCGAGTCGGCTTGGACGTTGAAGACGGTGGAGGAGAATTTCCCGAAGGTGGTTTTCCGGTTCACGGACGAGGTCTGACGTTGGATACAGGCCAGCTCTCCGAAATCCTCAAAGGCCAAGCCCTCGCTGCCGCTTGATCATTCCGGTTTTTGATGGTGCTTGTGTTGGGTAGACTCCTCAAAGTGCCTTCCGCAACCTCGCCACCGGTATGTTGAGCTGCTCGCGGTACTTGGCCACCGTCCGCCGCGCGATGTTGTAGCCGCGCTTGAGGAGGAGGGTCTTCAGTTTTTCGTCGCTCAACGGGCGCCTTTTGTGCTCCTCGGCGATGATGTCGGTCAGGATTTTCTTCACCTCGAGGGTCGAAACCTCCTCGCCGTCCTCCGTCTGGAGGCTTTCGGAGAAGAAGTCCTTGAGCCGTTTCGTGCCAAACTCGGTCTGCACGAACTTCGAGTTGGCCACCCGCGAGACGGTCGAGATGTCAAGGCCGGTGATGTCGGCGATGTCCTTTAAAATCATCGGCCGCGTTTTCTTCTGGTCGCCGGTGAGGAAGAAGTCGTACTGGTAGACCATGATGGCGTTCATCGTGCGGAGCATGGTCTGCTGCCGCTGGCGGATGGCATCGATGAACCACTTGGCAGAGTCGATTTTCTGCTTGATGAACAGGACGGCCTCCTTCTCCTTTTTGGTCACCTTCCGCGCCTTTTTCGAATCCTGGAAGGTCTTGAGCATCTCTTTGTACTGGTCGTTGATGCGCAGGTCGGGGGCGTTTCGGGCGTTGAGGGTGAGGTCGAGGTCGCCGTCGCGGTTGACGATTAGGAAGTCCGGGACGATGTAGTTGAGCGACCTTTCAGAGGGGTTCGCGTGGCCGCTCGCCGGTTTCGGGTTGAGCTTCAAAATGAGGTCTATGGCCGCTTTTAGGTCGCTTTCCTCAACCTCAAGCTGTCGCTGCAACCGCGCATAGTGCTTCTTCGTGAACTCATCGAAGAACTCGTCGATGATGCGCATGGCGTGCTCGATGGTCAGTTTTTCGGCCTTCGTGAGCTTGTCGCCCTCACGCATCGACTTTGCGCGGAGCTGGATGAGCAGGCATTCCTGCAGGTCTCGTGCACCGATTCCCGGCGGGTCGAACCGCTGGATTTTGTTCAAAATCTTGAGGATTTGCTTTTCCGTCGAGACGATGTTCTGTGAAAACAAGAGGTCGTCGACCATTGCTTTCGGGTCGCGGCGCAGGTATCCGTCGTCGTCGATGGAGCCGATGATTTGCAGGGCGATGGCCTCCTCGTCCTCGTCTTCGAGCTTGAGAAGGCCAAGTTGTTGAATCAAAAATTCGTGGAAGGAGCTTTCGACCGCAACCGGCACGCTTTTGTCTTCCTCCTCCGGGTTGTAGGCGTCGCCCTTCGTCTTGTAGGTCGACGGGTCCTCTTCGATGAAGTCGCGGATGTAGTCGTCCAGCTCGAACGAGTCATGGTCCTCCGAGCCGCTGCCGTCGAGGCTGTCGAAGTCGTCGAAATAGTCCTCTTCGCTCGGCAATTCCTCGGCCTCGATGCTGTCGGAGTCATCCTGTTGGAGGTTTTCCTCACGCTCGTTCTTGTCCTCACCCTCACCGTAGTAGGTTTCGTTGACGTCGTTGAGGTTGAGGTTTTCTTGGGCGTTGGGGTCGTTCAGCTCGTCGATCTCGTCGCCTTCTTCGAGGGCCGGGTTGGCCTCCAGTTCTTCCTTGATTCGCTGGTCAAGCGTCGCCGTTGGGATTTGGAGCAGCTTCATGAGCTGAATCTGCTGCGGCGACAGTTTGGCCTGGAGCTTCAGACCGAGGTGTATACTTTGCTTCACAATGTGGGATGTTTACGAGATTAAAACTTATCGTTCCGAAAGCCCCGAAACTCGGGCGGTGGAATCGACTTGACAAATCAAATGCCAGTTTTTTGAACTATCACATTTACCGCAAAAATTTATTTCCCAACAGCTGCCCGCCCGACTGTGGACGGCTTCCGGCAATCCCCCGTTTTTCCCCAAAACCAGCAGTTTTTGATGAAAATGCAATTCAAAAACGGTCGTTTCCCCGTCGAAGACGGTGTTAGGTTTCTCAAATTTAGACACGAAAAAAAATCCGGCTACTTTTGTTCTGCCTCCGCCGAAGGCACCAAGACTTACCGATTTCCCCCGACCAAGTGGACCTTTTAAACAGCAAGAAATGAGCGTCAAGTTTGCGCCTGCCGCCTGTCTAGCGGTCGTTTTAATCTGCCTTTTACCCGCCGTGGCTTCAGCGAAGGCGGGTCGCCCGCTCGTCAATCCGGCAAACTCGGAGCTTCTGTGCTCCCCGCCAGTCTCTCTCCAAAGTTTCAACGTCACCGCCTCCTCCGCCCTGTTGAGCTGGTCGTCCGTCAACGGTGGCACAGACCTCGGCTGGGACGTCGAGCTTGTCCTCTCGACCAATTTTTTCAGCGGAACGCCCACGGCCGACAGCCTAACCACGCTCCCTTACCTCGCCAGCGGCCTCGTCTCGGGCACGCAGTACAAGTTCCGTGTCCGCTCGCTGTGCGCCGACGGCTCGACGAGCAACTGGTCGTCCACCCACACCTTCCGAACCGCGCTCACCAACCCCTCCGCCTGCCCGATGTCGCTCTCGGTGGCCGACAACAGTTGCGCGGCGGCGACCAACCATTTTCTCATCGAGGAATTTTCCGCGCCCGGCACCTCGCTCGGCACCGACGTCTTTTTAAAATCGATCAAACTCACCTTGCAACACGACTGGGTGAGCGACCTCGACATCCGCCTCGTTTCGCCCAGCGGTGTTTCCGTCTCGCTGGTCGACGGGGTGGGCGGCAGCGGCGACAATTTTGGGAACCCCCCCGCCGCCGGTTGTTCGCAAGTCTGCGAATTCACCCAAACCTGCGCCGCCGCGCCAATCAACTCCCTGGCCGCGCAGCCGCCCTTCGTCGGCAAGTTTTCTCCGATGGGAAACCTCGACGACTTCAACGACGGCTCCAACCCGAACGGCGTCTGGCGGCTCGAAATCTGCGACTCGGTCGCGGGGAACGTCGGCATTTTGAAATACGCAGAGCTGGTCTTCGCCAACCCGAACTGCCTCCCGCCGACCGATGTGGCGGCTACCGTCCTTTCCTCCCACGCGGTCAGTTTGTCATGGCAAAACCCGGCGATTTGCTCCGATTCCCTGCTTTTGGAATACGGCCCGGCCGGTTTTGTGCCGGGCGAAAATTGGGCCGCCGGGCAGGGGACTGTTTTGAAAATCCCTTGCAACCAGCCACAACCGCTCGTCATCAGCGGCCTCCAGCAGTTGACCGAATACGACGTCTACATGCGGACGAAGTGCGGCACCGCATCGAGCTTCAATTCCTGCAAAAAGTCCTTTTTCACAGACTGCCTCCTGCTGACTTTGGGTGAAAACTTCGACGGCCAGCCCGAGGACAAAAGCAGCTGCTCGGGGTTGAACAACTGCCAGTTGGTCGGCGTGTGGCAGAACATCTCGACCGACGACTGGGACTGGCTTTCCCGTGCGGGCTTTACGCCGACCTCCAACGCTGGGCCCGATGACGACGTCACGGGTGGCGGGAAGTACATCTACACCGAGTCGTCGTGCGGGAGCAATTCTTTCAACAAGCGGGCGGAACTGCGCTCGCGTTGCATTCTCGTCAAAGGGAACGGCCCCTGTTCGATGTCTTTTCAATGGCACCTGTTCGGCGTGCCCCCGGCCAACCAGTCGCAATTCCAAACGGGCAGCATCGCCCTTGAAGTCTCCCTCGACGGCGGCCAAAACTGGACGCAACTGTGGCAAGTCGCCGGAAATCAGGGAAATACGTGGCACAAAGAATTCATCGACCTCGCCCCGTTCGACGGGGAGGTGGCCAATTTTAGGTTCGTCGCCGTCAGCAAGGGGACGTACAGCGACGCGGCTCTTGACGACATCCGCTTCTTCGGCTCGACCCTCGCAAACGCGCAGGATTTTGTCTTTTACAAAGACTCGGACGGCGACGGCTTCGGCAACCTCGCCCAGCCCATCACGTCTTGTTCGCTGTCCGTTCCGGTTGGATTTTCGGACAAAAGCACGGACTGCAACGACGCCTCGGCCACCATCAACCCCGCCGCCCCCGAAATCCTCTGCAACGGCATCGACGAAAACTGCAACGGCATGGCCGACGACAAGGCCATCCCGCAGCCCGCCAGCTTCGCAGCGGCGACAATCTGTTCGGGCGGCGCGGCGGTTTTGACAGCGGCGAACATGGCCAGCGGCCAGTTCTATTGGTTCGACGCGCCGACTGGCGGCAACCTGCTCGGCACGGGCAACTCGTTGACAATCAACGGCTTGATTCTCTCAAAACCCGTCTGGCTCCTCGATTCCATCTTCGATGCGGCGCACTCGACAGGCTGCCCGAGCACTCGGACTGCGGGGCAAATCACCGTCAACCCGAACCCGAACGTCGCCGTCCTCGAAAGCCCGCGCATCTGCCTCGGCGACGATTTCGACCTTTCGGCACTCACCGTCGTCGACTCGGCGAACACGGGCGGCACGGCCACTTGGCACCTCGGCAACCCCGCGACGAGCGGCAACAAGCTCGGCTCGCCCGTCGTAAGCCCCTCTGTTTCAACGACTTACACGGTCATGGTCACCAGTTCGGCTGGTTGCACGGACGCGGAGATGGTCGCCCTGAGCGTCGACGAATTGCCGTCGGCGAGCATCCTGCAAGGCCCTTCGCTCTCGCTCTGCAACGGCTCGCTGACGACGCTCAACGGCAGCGCGACGGGCAACGCGCCGTTCACCTACGCCTGGTCGGGCGGCAGCCTTTTGAGCAACTGGAACTTCCCCTCGCTCCCGATTTCGCCAGTTCCCGGCAATCAAAACTTCCTCCTCACCGTCCGCGACAAGAACGGCTGCACCAGTTCGGCCGCCATCTCGGTGACGACGGCCGCCAGCATCTCCGCGGTTCAAATCAACGCCGTCAACAACGCGACGGCCTGTGGGGCGGCCGACGGCAGCCTCAAAATCACGCCGCTCAACGGCCAGCCGCCGTACCATTTCGCCTGGTCGGGGCCGGTCAGCGGCTCGCTGCCAAACCAGACCGGGCAAGTGACCATCCCCGGCCTTGCGCAGGGCAGCTACCAAATCACCATCACCGACAACTCGGGGCAGAACTGCTCGATGGTGCTGCCCGCGCAGGTCATCAACGCGCCGGGGTTGGCCGTCAACATCGACTCGATAATCGACGTGAAATGCCCCGCTGGGAGCGACGGTCAAATTCAACTGAACCTCCTCGCCGGCTCGAACCCGATCTACGACTGGAGCAACGGCTCCCATTTTCAAGACCTCGAAGACGTGGCCGCCGGGCTTTACTCGGTGACGATAACCGAAGGGACTTGCGTCCAGCAATTGAAAAACTTGCAGGTGAAAGCCCCGACGGCCTTCCTCTTTTTGCCGAATTCTATTGAAAATGCGACCTGCAACGGCTCCTCCAATGGAAAAATAGACCTCGCCGTCTCGGGCGGAACGCCGCCGTACACCTTCTATTGGAACAACGCGGCGACCACGGAGGACATCGGCAACCTGCCCCCCGGGGCCTATCGTACGACGCTGACCGACTCGCGGGGCTGTTCGGCCGTCTCGCCGTTTCTGGCGGTCACGCAGCCCGCCGCGCTCACGGTCACGGCCGACAGCATCCATCCCATCACCTGCGCGGCGGGCGCCGATGGGGCTATTTTCCTGCAAACGAACGGCGGCAACCCCGGCGGCTACGCATGGAACTGGACGGGGCCGGGCCAGACCTCCGCCGTGCCCTTTTTGACGAACCTCACTGCCGGGCTTTACAAAGTGACGGCGACGGACTTGGTGGGCTGCACGGGCAGCTTCTCGTTCAACCTCGTCGCACCGCCGCCCATCTCCTATTTCTCGATTCTTAAAAAAGACCCGTCGTGCATCGGCGTGAACGACGGGGAAATCTGGCTGACCGGCTCCGGCGGCGTGCCTCCGTACCAGTACAACTGGTCGAGCGGGGCGACGGCGAACCATCTTTTCAACCTCCCGCCCGGCCTCCTCGGGTTGACCATCAGCGACAGCCGGGGTTGCAACTACCCGACCGTCGCGCCAGCCTTGACGGCCGTGCAAGTCATTGGTTTTCAATTGGATAGCGTTAAAAATATCCGTTGCTTCGGGCAGACGGACGGCGCGGTTTTCCCTAAAATCACGGGCGGGACGAAGCCGTATTCCTTCAATTGGAACAGCGGTTTCTCCAACCAGCCGGCCCTCCAAAACATCCCTGCCGGGAAATATCAGGCCGTCGTGACCGACGCCTTTGGCTGCCGGTTGGCGGCGGATTCTGCGGAGGTGAAGGGCCCGTCGGCCGCGCTCGCCGCCGAACTTGTCTTCAAAGAGAACGCCTCTTGCTACGGCCTTTTCGACGGCTCCATCGACATCGAAATCGTGGGCGGCACTTTGCCCTATTCCCCGATTTGGAACGACAGTTTGAAACAGGAAGACCTGACGAACGTCGGCCTCGGCTACTGGAAATTCCGCGTGACGGACGCGAACGGCTGCTCGGCCTCGCTGCCCACAATCACCATCGGGCAGCCATCTGAAATCCAGCCGAACCCGACGGTGCAGCAGGTCCCATGCATCGGGACGGCCTTCGCCAGCATCGAGCTGAACCCGGCGGGCGGCTTCGCGGGCTACACTTTCGTGTGGTCGAACGGGGCGACAACGAGCGGAATTTATCACCTCTCGCCCGGCAGTTACTCGGCCACGATAACCGACGGCGGCGGCTGCAAGCAGGAGGTGAAAGCCATCGAAATCTTCGATCCGAACGACGGTTTCTCGGCGCAAAGCATTGGTTTTCAACCCGTTAGCTGTTTTGGCGCGGGCGACGGGCGGGCCGATTTCACGCTGGCGGGCGGCACAGCACCGTTCCAAATCGCCATCAATGGAGGCGGTTTGAAAACCTTTCCTACACCAAACATCTCGCTCACCGGACTGGGCGAAGGCCCTGTTTTTTTCACCGTGCTGGATAACGCGGGCTGTCTGGCGCAGTCCGACACGGTCTTCATCGAGGAGCCGTCGAAGGTTTTCGGCTTCTATGAAAACTGGCTCAACCCGCCCTGCGCGGGCGAGGCGACAGGCCATATTTATCCTGAAATCAGCGGCGGCGTGCAGCCCTACCAGTTCCTCTGGAAGATGCCCGGCGGCACCAGCTCAACCCTCAAAGACCTCGAAAACATCGGCCCGGGCGACTACCAGCTCGTGGCGAAAGACCTCAACGGCTGCTCGTTCTCCGCGCCCGTCATCACGCTCGTCTCGCCCGCCGCGCCGCTCGCCATCGACACCGTCATCCTGCGGCACGACAACTGCTCGAACGGCAGCGGCCTCATCGAAATCCTGGCCAACGGCGGGGTGCCGAACTACAATTACGTCTGGAGTTCGGGCGACATCGGCCCCGTCGCCACCGACCTGACGCCTGGGTTCTACACGGTCTCGGTGACGGACGACAGCCTCTGCACCAAAATCTTCCCCTTCCAAATCGAGGCGGACAAGAACCCGCTCTCGGCCTCGGCCGACATCGGAAACGTCGCCTGCTTCGGCGCAGCAACCGGCTGGGCGGAGGTCGACGCGATGGGCGGAACGCCCCCATATCTTTTCAAATGGAACACAGGTGCAACGTCCGACTCTGTTTTCGGGCTGCCGAAGGGCAACTATTTCTGTGAAATCACCGACGCTTTCGGCTGCACCTGGACGGTCGGGGTCATCGTCCAGCAGCCCCTCGATTCGTTGAAAATCAACCAGATAACAGTCTCCGACGCAGCGCCCGGCCAGTCGAACGGGCAGATTTGCCTGACTGTCGAGGGTGGCAATCAGGCGAGCTACACCTACCTTTTTTCAAACCAGCAAACAGGCAGCAACTGCGCGACCGGCCTGCCGACCGGCTACTACTCGGCAACGGTGACGGACGCGGGCGGCTGCTCCGTCTCGGCCGATTCGATTTTGGTGAAAGAGACGAGTTCGACGGGCAGCCCGGCGGCGGCAAATGAATTTGCCGTCTACCCGAACCCGGCGGGCGAGCGGGTCTTTGTTGCATGGGAAAAACCGGGGCCGCTCGTGGTGTCGCTGTTCGATGTTTTTGGAAAAAAGCGGGCGGCCGTCGAGGGCAATTCGCCGCTCGAGGTCGAGCTGAAGCGGCTTCCGGCGGGGACTTATTTCCTCAAAGCGGAAACGGCAGGCGGGTTGTTCATCGAAAAGCGGTTGGTAATAGCCCATTGAGGTGACCGGCCGGGGCCAACAGGCGGCAGCTTGTTCTACTTTCGCCGCCCAATTTTTGCTCAAATGACTTTTGGAGAATTCCCTTACCGACGGCCCGACTTGGAGGCCCTGACCTCCGAGTTCGACCAGCTCCTTTTCTCTTTTTCAGAAACAAAGGACGGCGAAACGGCATACGCAAACTTGCTGAAGATCAACGAGTTGCGCTCCGGTTTCGAGTCAATGCTCAACCTTGCGCACATCCGCCACTCGATGGACACGCGAGATGTTTTCTATGAAGCGGAGAACGACTTCTTTGACGAGAACACGCCCCGGTTCGAGGACATCAACACGCGGTTTTACCAAGCTCTGCTCGCCTCGCCGCACCGGGCTTTTTTGGAGAAAAAACTGGGCGACCACCTGTTTATCGTGGCCGAGCTTTTGACGAGAACCTTCCGCCCCGAAATCCTCGAAGACCTTCAGCGGGAGAACGCGCTCGGCACCGAGTACGACCGCATCAAGGCGCAGGCCGCCATCGAGCTTGACGGAAAAACCTACAACCTGTCGAGCATCAACCCGCTCGAATACTCGCCCGACCGCGATTTGCGCCGCCGGGCCTCGGCCGCCAAATGGGGTTTTTACGCCCAAAACGCGTCGCGAATCGAGGCCATCTTCGATGAATTGGTCAAAACTCGAGCGGCCATCGCCGAGAAGATGGGCTTCCGAAACTTCGTCGAGATGGGCTACGTCCGCATGATGCGCAGCGACTACGACGCGGCGATGGTGGCCAATTTCCGAAAGCAGATTTTGGAGCACGTCGTGCCGCTTGCCCAAAAACTCTACGACCGGCAACGCCGCCGCCTCGGGCTGGAAAAGTTGCTGCACTTCGACGAGGAGTTCAAGTACCCCTCTGGAAACCCCGCGCCAAAGGGTGAACCGGACTGGATTGTGGCGAACGCCGGGCGGATGTACTCGGAGTTGAGTGGCGAAACCGGCGCGTTTTTCAG
>JBGAWE010000103.1:0-15028 GCA_044227705.1 Saprospiraceae bacterium | reverse complement strand
TGCCCGCCTTGATTTCGTCGTGGAACCGCTCGTACTGCTTGTAGTAGTCGTTGTCCTTGAACTTGACCTCCGTCTCGCGGTGGCAGTTGACGCACCAGCCCATCGAGAGGTTTGAATATTGGCTGACGACCTCCATCTTCTCCACGTCGCCATGGCACTTCTGGCAGGCGATCCCGCCGACCATGACGTGCTGCTGGTGGCTGAAAAAGACGTGGTCGGCCAAGTTGTGGACGCGCGTCCACTCGATGGGCCCCTGCACCTTGTCGTCGTCGGCCGAGGTGAGCGCGGCCTTCACGCCGTTCCACTGGTTCTCGACCAGAATCTTACCGCCCTCGTCGAGCGAGGTCAGCTTCTTGTCGGCCATGTAGGATTGGCCAATCCAAGTCTTGTAGACCTTCTCGACCTCCTCGGGCGAGAGTTTGTCGTAGTTCTCGATGTACTTTTTCGCCACCGGGTCGTAGCCAGCCGAAGCATAGATTTTGGTGATTTCGGCCGTTCCGAAGCGCGAGCCGTTGGTGATGGCGGCGTGGCAGTTCATGCAGGTGTTAGTGCCGGGGATGGAGGCGTGCTTCGAGCGGCGGGCCGAGTCGTGGCAGTATTGGCAGTCGATTTTCTGCACGCCCGCGTGGGTCTTGTGGCTGAACTTGATGGGCTGGTCGGGCTGGTAGCTCTGCTGCCGCTGCATGCGGGTGGCGTTATCGACCATCTTCCAGCCACCCAGCAGGATGAGCATGAAGACGAGGAAGGCAATCGTCCCCTGCGCCGTCAGCCACTGCCCGAACGAGCGCACCTCGGGGGCGAGGCCGTCCTTCTGCCGGGCGACGTTGTTGAGGTTCGTCAGGATTTTGTTCATGGCGAACGCCAGCAGGAACATCAAGACGGCGAGTCCTATAAAATAAGGTGCGGAGGAGGATTTCTCCTCGGCCGCAACGGGCGTGGTCGGCCCACTCGGCGTTTTCGGTCCGCCCGGGTTTTTGATGTACAGCAGAATCGACTCAATCTGCTCTTCGGTCAAACCGGGGAAGGCGTTCATGGCACCTGACCCCTTCCATTTTGCCCAAAGCTCTGTGGCGCGGGGATGGCCCGCAGCGATGAGGCCCTGCGAGTTGTGGATCCACGCATACAGGTCTTTCCTCGGGAACGCCGACCAGCGGTCCTCGACACCAGCGAGTGCCGGGCCGGTCATGTCGGCGGTCATGTTCTTGTTGTGGCAGGAGGCGCAGTTGTTGAGGAAGAGGTCTTTGCCGGCTTGCACGGTCGGCCCTGCGAAGAGGAAACTGGTCGAGCAAAAAAGGGCGGCCGCAGCGAGGGTTGCCCTAAAAGCGTTGGTTTTGAAAACCATGTCGAAAATCTGTTTTGACAGAACAATGTTCGCTTCCGGCCCTGTCGCGGAGGCCGTGGCAAAAGCAAGGTTGGTTTCTGGGCCTTTCCACCGAATGCTCAACAGACGGCGGCACTCGGAGGTTTTGCGAAAAGCAGGGAAAAGTTGGTGGGCTTTCAGCGCGGCGAAGGTAGACAGGCATTCATCGGGGCAAAGCCTTCGGTCAAAAATTTGTCAGGGAGGATGTGGGTAGTTTTCCACAAAAAGGGGACGAGGCAGGGGCGAGAGAGAAGTAACGATGTCTTGGTCGATTTGCCTCTGTCTTGATTGGGCAAAGGCTGTTGCTCGTAGGTTTCGGTCAAAAAAATTCGGTTTGGGTCGGACGCCGCCATTTCAAGGCAGTAGGCGCGCACGAGCGACAACCGCTTTGCCGCGTCAGTTTCTCACCTCGAAAAACTGCAGCCCCGACCGGTTGTTGGCCGCCACGACCCGCCGCCGACCGGCCGGGCCGTTCAAAACCGCCATGTCGCGCACCTCGCGCTGCGCCCAGAAGCCCGTTTCCCTGTTTTCGATGAAAGAAAAATGGCCGCGACCGTCGCCGCGCAGCAGGCAGCCGTTGCCCGCGTCGAGGCGGTTGGTCTCGACCTCAAGGCCATATTTATTGCCAGCCATCAAAAGGTCGGGCTTCCCGTCGCCCGTGAAATCTGAAAAAAGGAGGGCCGCCGACGCTGAAATCTGCGCCTCGGGCGGAAAGGCGTGGAAGACAAACTTGCCGCCTGTGTTCTCGAACCAGCCGCTTTCGAGCGTCTTCGCGTCGAGCTTTTGGGCGGCGGCGAGTTGTTTTTCGTCAAAAACCTCCTGAATCGAGGCCGCCCCCCAATCGACAGAGTGCAGGAACCGCTTCTTCAAGCTCGGCATCTGCGTGTGGGCGAGCGCTTTTTGCGGCAGCGGATAGGCCCGCCCATCCTCGAACATGGTCACGACGGGGTCGATGGTCCCGTTCTTGTCGAAATCGGAGGCCCAGAGCTGCAGCGGTGCGTCGGTCGAGGCCCGGAGGCGCGAGTTCAGCCCGAGGTTTCCGGCGGCGAGGTCGGTGTCGCCGTCGCCGTCGAGGTCGGCGGCGAGGAGGCAGTTCCAGAGGCCGCTCGTGTTTTCGAGGCCGAAATTGGCGGTGCGGTTCGCCCATTTCCCGCCCTCGTTTTTGAAAACAGAGACGGGCATCCATTCGCCGACGGCAATCAGCTCGGGCTTGTTGTCGCCGTCAAGGTCGGCAAACTGGAAGTCGCAGACCATCCCGATTTTTTCGAAATCTGGCGAAACAGCGGCCGTCACGTCATATAACACGCCTTTTCCGTTGTTTTTGAGAAACTGGCTGCGCGGCGACGTCGGCCACTTCGCCCCGGCCACACGCCCTCCGATGACAAGGTCGACTGCCCCGTCGCCGTCGAAATCGACCGGCCGGACGCGCAGCCCCACCCCGCCCGACGGCGGCGGGGGCGAGGCACTTTTGGCGAGACTCCCTTTCCCGTCGTTCAAGAACAGCCGGTTCTGCCACGCGACAGGGTTCGTCGCCTCCGCCCCGCCGCTGACCACGAAGAGGTCGAGGTCGCCGTCGCCATCCGCGTCGAAAAAAGCCGCGCCGTGGTCTTCGTAGATTTTCTCCTGCTCAAAAAGCGGCTGGTTGGAGGGCGAGAAGCTGCCATCCCTTTTTTGAATGAACAGCCCGGCTGCCGCGTCGAAGCCGTTGCCGATGAAGAAATCGTCCAGCCCATCGCCGTTCGCGTCGCCGGTGGCGAGGAGCGGGCCGAGGTCCGTCTCGCGAAAAAAAGAGAACGGCCACGCGTCGAAGTCGTTGAACTTGTTCTCCGTGTGCACCCATGAGATCCCCGATTTCGCGGTCGTTTCAGTAAAAAACCGGCCGATTTCAGCCGGGTTCGGGGTCGACAGATGGGCGACGACGGGGCCTTTCGCCTCCGCGTATTTCACCACGAGCCGCTGGTCGGCGGGCAGGTTTTGAAAGGTCTGGGTCTTCCCGTCGGGCCAGCGGACGGTCAGTTTTTCGACCGTCGTGTTTTTGCCCAAACCGAAATGGAGGAGGTGCTCGACGGAAGAGAAGATGCCACGCGTCGGGTTTATTTCGAGGTACTGCTTCTCGTCCCCGAATGAAATCATGGCCGACGCACCCACCCCGAACGGGTTTGACGGCGGCCCGGAGAGCTTGATTTGCAGGAAGTGCGAGCCGCCCGCGTCGCGCTGCCGTGAGAGGTTTTCATAGACAAAACTCGGCTCTTCGAGGTTGTTGACGACATAGTCGAGGTCGCCGTCGCCGTCGAGGTCGGCCCACGCGGCGCCGCACGACCACGACGCTGGGACGGTCAGCCAATCGCCGCCCGCATCCGAGAATTTCAGGCCGCCGTCGTTGCGGAAATAGCAGTTGCGCGGCTTGTAAGTGGGGATGAGTTTCAGGAAATTCTCGATGCCCTTGAAGTATTCCTTCGGCGGCATCTTCCCGATCCTCTTCTGCAAATCCGGGAAGTCGAACTCGAAATAGTCGCGGTCGTTGATGTCGCGGCGGTATCCGTTCGTCACGGCGAGGTCGCGGCGGCCGTCGTTGTCCATGTCGAAGAGGAGGCCGCTCCAGCCCCACTCGGTCATGAAAACGCCCGCCTGGCAGCCGACGTCGCTGAAAGTCCCGTTGCCGAGGTTGCGTTGCAGGACGTTGCGCACGACCGGCTCGTAGTAGCCGTCGTCGATGGTCGTTTTGTACAGGGTCTGCGTCATCGTGGTCATCTCTCGCTTCTGCCGCGAGTTGTTCATCGGCAGCATGTCCACGCCGTAGAGGTCGACGAGGCCGTCGTTGTCGAAGTCCGTCAGATCGGTGCCCATCGTGTGGCGCGAGGTGTGACGGAAGGCGGCCGAGAGGCGGTTTTGGAAGGTGCAGCCGCCGAGGTTCTTGTAAAAAAAGTCGGGGTGGATGAAGTCGTTGCCCACATAAACGTCCGGTTTCCCGTCCAGGTCAAGGTCGCTGACGGAGACAGAGAGGCCGTAGGCTTGGTTCCAAATGCCCGCTTTTTGGCTGATTTCGGTGAATTTTCCTCCGTCGTTCCGATAAAAATGGTCGCTGTCGCCCGGCTGCTTCGGCGGGATGACGAGCTGGTCGCGGCCGTTCAAAACACCGGTCTCAAACTTGTTGGAATAGTCGGCCGACGACGGGTAGTTGAGCACGTAGACGTCGAGGTCGCCGTCGCCGTCCGCGTCGAAGAAGTTGGCACCGGTGCTGGCCGATGCGTCGTCGAGGCCGAATTCGCGGGCCTTCTCCGAGAAGGTCAAGTCGTGGTTGTTGATGAAAAGCAGGTTTCGCCGAACGTCGCCCGCGACGGTTCCCGCCCGGCAGACGTAGAGATCGAGCCATCCGTCGGCGTTCACGTCGGCGGCGGTGACGGCGGTCTCGAAACCGTCGGTTCCTTTCAGCCCTGCCCTCTCCGTGATGTCCGAAAATTTCAGCCCGCCGAGGTTTTTGTAAAGCCGGTTCTGGCCGTTCGTCGAGATGAAATAGACGTCCGGCAGCCCGTCGTTGTCGACGTCGGCGATGGCCATTCCGCCGCCGTTGTACTTGTTGGGGTTGGTGGTGAAGTTGTCCTCGTCGCTTTCGAGGATGGTGTTCTGGAAATCGATGCCGGTCTCGGCCGGGGTTTTCAGCTTGAGCAAAGGGTTGGCCGCCGTTCGCGTCGCCTCGATTTCGTTTACACCGATTCGGGTGACGTCGTTGGCGGGTTTCGGGGTCGAGTTTTTGCAAAAAGAAAAGAGGACGGCGGCTGAAAGAGCAGTCAGAAAACAGGTCTTCGACGAAAACGGCATGACTGGGCGCAGTTGAATGTGGGGCAAATGAACTCATTCAGGCCGCTCGGTTGCCTTGCCCGCACGGCTCCTTCATTCTTTTTTATGCAGAAAAAACGCCAGCAAAAAGCACCCCGCGCAGACCGCGTAGCAGGTGAACGGCACGATGAACGTCTTCACCCATAACGGCACGAGGAACGCCGTCCAAAACACGGCGTTGGCCGCGAGGAACCGCCGCTCGTGCGCCGACGGCATGTAAAACCGGGCAAAAAGCAGGTCGAGCAGAGCGATGAACAGCGTCATCAGCGTCATCGTCAGCGAGAAAAAGAAGAACAGGTCGTGCATCGTCCGGTCGATGCTGCCGAGCTTGTACGTGGTCATCAGCTCGATGAGCTGCCGCTCGGTGTCGTTCTCGCCGACCATCGGCCGCACGAGGCTCAACGAGTGCAGGCAAGCCGTGACGACAAGGGCCCACGCGCCCGCCTTGAACCAGAACTTGTGGTTGGAAAGCATCTTTCAGAAAAGTTTTTGACGGACAAGACCGGTCTTTCAGGCGGTTTTGAGGGCAAGTGCCAGTTCGAGCGCACGCCCGAGCTGCTCCTCCGGCGAGAGGTAGGAGTTGTCGATGACCACCGCGTCGTCGGCCTGCCGAAGCGGGCTGTCGGCGCGGCTGGAGTCGATGCGGTCGCGGTCGAGGAGGTTCTTCTTGATTTCCTCTGTTGAAAAAAACTGGCCTTTCGCCGCCAGTTCCGCCTGCCGCCGCTCGGCCCGGATGTCGGGGTCGGCGGTCAGGAAGATTTTCAGCTCCGCGTCGGGGAAGACGACGGTGCCGATGTCGCGCCCGTCCATGACGATGCCCCGGCGGCGGCCCATCGCCTGCTGCTGCTTGACCAAAAACCGGCGCACGGCGGAGACCGTCGAAACCGGGCTGACGGCCTCCGAGACGCGCATCTCGCGGATGCCGGATTCGACGTCGACACCATTTAAGAAGGTGTGGTTGCCTCCCGAGGGGTGCCGCTCAAAGTGGATTTCAATCTTTTCGAGCGCCGAGGCGACGGCCGACGGGTCTTCCCAATCCACCCTGTTTTCGAGGAAGAAGAGGGTGACGGCACGGTACATTGCCCCCGTGTCGACGTAGGCGTAGTGCAGCGAGCGGGCAAGGGCGCGGGCGAGCGTGCTCTTTCCGCAGGAGGAGAAGCCGTCGATGGCGACGATTATCTTCGGCACGGTGACTGGTTTTGCGGCGAAGGTCTTTTTTCAAAACAAACTGGCGATGGAGAAAACTTGGCTGGCCGTGCTCGGCCTGTTGACTGCTTTTGAAATTGGGCGGTGGCGGCTGCTCTACGGGCGGCTGGCCTTTTCGGGGCAAGCCGCTCGCGAGCGGGAGCGGCTTGCCCCGATTTCCATCATCATCTGCGCCCGGAACGAGGCGGCGAACCTGTCGAAAAACGTCCCCTTCATCCTCGAACAAGACTTCCCGGACTTTGAAATCGTCGTCGTCGACGATGCCTCGACCGACGGCTCGGCCGCGATTTTGGCCCGCCTTTCAAAAGAATACCCGCGCCTACGTCCTGTCTTCCTTTCAAAAAAAACCTCGCCAGGCAAAAAGGCTGCCCTGACCGAGGGCATCCGGCAAGCCCGCCATGAAAACCTCCTTTTGACCGACGCGGATTGCCGACCGGCCTCGAGGCATTGGGCGCGGGCGATGGCCGCCTGTTTTTCTGATGAAAAGGCGGTCGTCCTCGGCTTCTCGCCCTATCGCCGCGAGGCTGGTCTCCTCAACAAGTGGATTCGCTTTGAGGCCTGTTGGACGGCTTTGAACTACCTCTCTTTCGCTCTCGCCGGTCAGCCGTACATGGGCGTGGGCCGGAATCTTGCCTATCGAAAATCCCTTTTTGAAAAGACGGGCGGCTTCGCAAAACACGCCGACCTCGCCTCGGGCGACGACGACCTTTTCATCGCCGAGGCCGCGACGGGGGCGAACGTGGCCGTCTGCCTCGCCCCTGACGCCTTTGTTTTTTCGGACGGAAAAAGGACGTGCCGCGAGTATTTCAACCAAAAGGCGCGGCACTTCTCGACCGGCAAGCGCTACCCGAGCGTTTCAAAAATGTGGCTCGGAGTTGGGTCTATGTCGCACGCCTTGCACTATCTCCTCGTCGTCGGGATGCTTTTGACAAAAACGAGCATGGTTGTTGCTTCTATGTGTTTCGTGTTGAGAATGAGTGCTGTGTGGTTCGTTTGGGCGAAAGCCCTGCGTCGATTTGGGGAGGGAGACATCCGGCCGATTGTCCCGTTTTTCGACGCTTTGATAATCCCGTTCCACGCCGTCTTCTCGCCCGTCATCTTTTTTCGTTTCAACAAATCCGGTTCCTGGACATCATGACTTTAGCCAACACTGACACATCCGCCGCCCACCTCAACGGGCGCGCCCAGAGCGACTATGCCCTCGTCGAGGCGGCCGTCGCCGGCAGCCAAAAGGCCTACGCCGAACTCCTCCACCGCTACCGCCCCGCCGTCCAAGCCCAGATGCTGAAGATGGCCAACAACCGCGCCGAGGCCGACGACCTGACGATGGAGGCCTTCGGAAAGGCCTTCCGCAACCTGCACAACTACGCCCCGCGCTTCGCCTTCTCGACGTGGCTGTTCAAGATTGCCATCAACAACGCCATCGACGCCATCCGCAAGAAGCGTCTGCGCCTCCAGCCGCTCGACGGCCCCATCGCGCCCGGCTCGGATGTTGAACTCGCCGCATTCATCCGCTCGACCTCGCGGACGCCGGAGGAGGCCCTCGTCCGGGCGCAGCAGATGGAGCTTTTGCGCTCGCTCGTCGACCGCTTGAGCGCCCGCTACCGGCTGATGATTGAGCTTCGCTACTTCGAGGACATGAGCTACGACGAGATTGCGACCGAGCTGGCCGTGCCGCTCGGAACGGTGAAGGCGCAGCTTTTCCGGGCGAAGGAGCTGCTCTACACGATGCTGCAAGCACCCGGGGCAAAGGCCTTTTTTGATAACACGAAGCGGAGGGAAGACCTGTTCCCCATGCCCGGCGAGAGTCGCTGACGGATCCGTTTAAAATTGAAAAAAGCCGCGCGGCCTTGTTTTCCGGCCGACCGTTCTACTTTTGCGCCACCCTACGGGGAAACACGGCGCGATAGCTCAGCTGGTTAGAGCGTGCGATTCATAATCGCAAGGTCGAGAGTTCAAGCCTCCCTCGCGCTACCAAAACAAGAAGCCCGGTCTTTTCAGGCCGGGCTTTTTTTGTGCCCGGAGGGCTGGCCGCGGCTGCCATTTTCCCCAAAAACCCGTTTTTTCACCCAAAAAATCGGCCCATGCAAAGCAAGCCCTGGCTCGCCCACTACCCGCCCGGCGTCCCCGCCGAAATCCGACCGGAGCAGTACAGCTCGCTGCTCGAGATGATCGAGGAGAGCTTCCTGAAGTTCGCTCACCTGCCGGCTTACACGTCGATGGGGAAGACGCTCTCCTTTGCCGACATCGACCGGCTCTCAAAAGATTTCGCGGCATACCTCCAAGGCCGAGGGCTGAAACCGGGCGACCGCATCGCCATGATGATGCCCAACCTGTTGCAATACCCGATTGCGCTGTTCGGCGCGCTGCGGGCGGGCCTCGTCGTCGTCAACACGAACCCGCTCTACACGCCGCGCGAGCTTCGCCACCAGTTGTCGGACAGCGGCGCGCGGGCCATCGTCATCTGCGAGAATTTCGCCCACGTCCTCGAAGAAGTAGTCGACGAGACGAAAATCGAGTTCGCCATCACGACCTCCATCGGCGAGATGCTCGGGCTGAAAGGGCTGATTGTCAACCTCGTCGTCCGGCACGTCAAGAAGATGGTGCCTGCTTTTTCATTGAAAAACACGGCCAGCTTCTCCGAGGCCCTCTCGAATGGCCGCAAGCTCGAACTCAAAAAAGAAAAAGGTGCCCTCGACGACACCATCATCCTCCAATACACCGGCGGCACGACGGGCGTCTCGAAAGGCGCCATGCTCACCAACCGCAACCTGCTGGCCAACATGATGCAGATCCGCGCCGTGATGAAGGTGCTCCTCACCGAGGGCGAGGAGGTCGCGCTCTGCGCCCTGCCGCTCTACCACATCTTCGCCTTCACCGTCAACTGTCTCGGCATCATGTCGTTCGGCGGGCGGAACGTTTTGATAACCAACGCTCGCGACATCCCAGCTTTGGTGAAGGAGATTGCGAAGACCCGCTTCACCCTCATCACGGGCATCAACACGCTGTTCAACGCGCTGCTCAACCACCCGGATTTCTCGAAAATAGACTTCTCGAAACTGAAAATCTCCGTCGGCGGAGGCATGGCCGTGCAGCGTTTCGTCGCCGAGAAATGGGAGGCGGTCACCGGCTGCATCCTCGCCGAGGGCTATGGGATGACGGAAAGCTCGCCGCTGATTTCCGTGAACCCGTTCACGAAAGACCGCGCCCGGATGGGAACCATCGGCCTGCCCGCCCCCTCGACCGACGTTCGACTCGTGCGCGAGGACGGCTCCATCGTCGAGCACGGCTCGCCCGACATCGGCGAAATCCAGGCCCGAGGGCCGCAGGTGATGAAAGGCTATTGGAACCGACCCGACGAGACCGCCAAAACGATGAGCGGCGACTGGCTCTGCACCGGCGACCTCGGCACGATGGACGCGGACGGCTACTTCCGCATCGTCGACAGGAAGAAGGACATGATTCTCGTCAGCGGCTTCAACGTCTACCCCAACGAGGTGGAAGACGTCGTGGCGATGATGCCGCAGGTATTGGAGGTGTGCGCCGTCGGCGTGGCGGACGCGCACTCGGGCGAGGTGGTCAAGGTTTTCATCGTCAAAAAGGACCCGTCGCTCACGGAGGAGGCCGTTGTCGCCCATTGCCGCGAGAACCTGACGGGTTATAAGGTGCCGAAGAAAGTGGAGTTCCGAACCGAGCTGCCGAAGACGAACGTGGGCAAAATCTTGCGGCGCGAGCTGCGAGAATCGTGAGTGTTGAGCCATTTTTGCCATAGTTTTTTACAAAAAGGCCTTTTTCTCATGCTCAAACACCTTTTCTGCCTGCTGCTCGCCTGCCAGCTCACCGCCTGCAAAAACGAGCCGCCGAAGCCCATGCTGACCCCAGCCGACGAGCTGCGTGCACTTCGTGACAAATTGGAAGCCAAGAGCCGTGAGTTGCAGGACAAGCAACAGATTGCCGAGGTGCAGCGGCAGCTTGACGACATCCAGAACCGCATCGACCAAATGGACGGCGTGAAGCCCAAACCGGCTCCGCAGCCCGTGCCGATGCCCACAAAGAGCGGTCGCTACAAAATCAACGCGACCAACGTCGTGATGCGGGCCGGCTCGTCGGCACAGTCCGAAAAACTTGGCAACTTCAACCTCGACGAAACAGTTGAGGTCGTCTCGATTGTCGATGCGGAGAACCCCAACGAGTCCATCCTCAAAGAGGACGTCGAGCTGTCGGCCAACGGCCAGTCGGTCGTCCTCCCGGCGGGCAAGGCCGTTATGGTCGACAAGTACGACCAGCAGCGCGACGTGGCCACCATCTCGTACAACCACTCAACGAAGGGCAAGCTTGTGGCCGAGGTCGACGGTGGCAAGCTCGACCTAATATCGTTCTCTCGCTGGTACCAGGTTAAGCGTGCAAACGGCGAGCGGGGCTGGGTCTTCGGCAAGTTCCTCTCGCCGCTTTGAACCGAGCCGATGCCATGAAATCTTCTTCTTTTTTGAAAACAACGCCGCTCCTGCTCCTTTTTTGGGCGATGCTGGGCCGAGCCATCGCCCAGGTGGCCCTCGTCGGCGAGCCGATAAACATCCGAAACGACTACGGCTACGAGATAATCGGCCGGCTCGGCGACCACGTCCTGCTCTTCCGCGACCAGTACGAGGAGTTCGAGGTCGTCGCCTTCGACAACCGGCTGCGCGAGGATTGGGACAAGCAAATCAACCTCGAAAAACACGGCGTGGCCATCGTCGGCGTCGTCGGCGGGAAACGGGATTTTTCAGTTGTCTATCGAGCGAAGCGGCGAAACCAGTGGCTCCTGCGGCTCAACAAGTACGACGAGGAGGCCTCGCTCATCGACTCCGTCACGCTCAAAACCTGGCCCTCGAACCCCTT
Organism: Saprospiraceae bacterium; assembly: GCA_044227705.1. Lineage (GTDB taxonomy): Bacteria > Bacteroidota > Bacteroidia > Chitinophagales > Saprospiraceae > JANOQP01. The sequence continues at coordinate 3,747 of JBGAWE010000103.1, read as the reverse complement.
TTTCACCCCGAAACTGGAGATGATAAAGAGCGCCGACCGCAACACGGTGGCCGTCTTCGACCGCTCGACCGGGCAGCGGGCCATCCCCGTCACCTGCTTCCGGCTCGACAAGATGCAGCTCCTCTGGAGCCGCGACCTCGACCTCGGCGACTGGTACTCGGAGAACTCCGTGGCCGATTTCAGCCTCTCGAACGCGGGCGAGTTCTTCCTCGTCAGCGACATGAACAACCGGCGCGGCCGCCTCGAAGACCACCATTTCGACGTCCGGCAGATGTCTGCTGCGGGCGACCGCGACTGGCAGGTGCCGGTTCCCGAGTACGTCACCTACGACCTCCAGTTTTCTTTCGATGAAAAGAACGGGCGGCTGGCCGGGGCCGGTTTTTACGGCGAGAAGAACATCGAGCGGGCGCGGGGCTATTTTTTCACGGCCGTCAGCCCGTCGGCGGGCGTGGTCGTCAAGCCCCGGTTTGAGCCGTTCAGCGACCAGTTTTTGACCATCATGGAAGGGAAAGAAGCCTCCTCCAACACCTCGCGCGGATTGACCGACCTCGAAGTGGCGACCCTCGTCTTCCGACAGGACGGCGGCCTCCTTTTAGTGGGAGAACAGAGAAAGGAGGTCATGCGCGGCGGCATCGGCACCCGCGCCGGGCCGCGCGGCGACGCGGGCCGCGCCATCGTCGACTATTTCTACGACGACTTTTTCGCCATCGCCACCGGGCCGGACGGAGGGCGACATTGGGAGAGCGTCCTCCACAAAAAACAGTACAGTCAAGACGACGACGGCAACTTTTCGAGCTTTTTCACCGTCGCGGCGGCCGACAGGCTGCACTTCCTTTTCAACGACGACATCCGTTTTGAGAGCACCTGCTCGGAGTACGTCATCGACCCGGCGGGCCATTTCGACCGAAACAGCCTCCTCAACACGGCCGACCAGAGCCTGCGGCTGCGCTTCCGAGAGGGGCTGCAAATCGGGGCGGCGGAGGCGTTGATTCCCAGCGAATGGCGGGGGAAGCTGCGGCTGGTGCTCTTCCGGTTCGATGGGGCGCGGATTTGAGCTGTGTCCCGCGGCTACCGATGGCTGACGGCCACCATCCGCGTCCGCTGATGCCCGTCCTGTGTGATTCGCAGCGCGTAGTTCCCGTTTTGAAAAGCCGTCGTTTCAATATGGCAAAAGGTTGAACCGGCCGGGACGCTCCGTTGCACAACTAATTTTCCACACTCGTCGAACAGCTCGACCAGCTCGTCCGATCGAAGGATGTCGTCCGTTTGGACGAGGAGCAGCTCGTCGGCCGGGTTGGGCGAGACGGTGAAGCCGAGCCCCCCGCTCGTGTTCTGCAAGCTGATGATGGGAAATTTGACCGAACGCCCGTCGAGGTCGGTCTGCGAGAGGCGGTACCAGAGCTTTCCGACCGGCGGTTTTTCATCGATATAAGAATAGGATTCCTCGGCCTTTCCGCTGCCGTGAGCGGGGACGGTCGCCACCTGCTCGAAGCGGACGCCGTCTGCGCTTCTTTCCAAAGTGAAGAAGTCGTTTCCGGTCTCGTCGGCTGTTTTCCATGTCAAAACCGCGTCTTTTTCCTCCATGCGCCCGTCGAAGGCCAGCAGTTCGAGCGGCAGCGTCGGCGTGTAGACGATGGTGCCAGACGGCACGGAAGTGACCTTCGCCGCCGTCTTGTTCCCATAAAAAGTGGGGCCGACGACGTAGGGATAGGCCGAGTTGTGGCTCGCGTTCACCGTCGCGAAATAGCAATAGATGCCGCTCGGATACTCGGGCGTGACGCAGACGCGGCCGTTGTGGACGTCGAGGTAGTCGTTCTGGCCGGGGTGCGAGACCCATTCGTAGTCCTCTCGGAAATAGCCGAGCGGGTAGGTCGCGCTGACGGCGGGGCCGTCCGGCACGTCGGTCCCGTCGGCCCAGTGGGTGCGAACGGTGATGTTGCGAAGCTGGTAGCCCGATTTCATGCGGGTGATGCCGCCCGTGCCGTCGAGGTTGAGGTAGCCGTAGGAGCCGTAAATCGGGAAGCCGTCGTAGGCGTAGCCGAGCAGCGGCGAGTGCTGGCCCGAGTTGATGACGTAGAGGGCCTCCGAGTCGTAGAGGTTGCAGATCGTGGACAGCACGACGAGGTCGTACTTGAACGCCGACGGGTTCTGGTGGTGGTGGTAGTTGCCCATCGCGGGGTGGCCTTTGGCGCAGTCAAAGCCGCTCAGCTCGGCCTTCACCGCGTCGCGGTTCCAGTAGCCCCACTGGCTGCCGGTGCAGGTCGGGTTGCCGGGGCCGCCGCAAAGGGCACCAGTGGCCGTGTTCCACGAGACGCCGTCGCGGTAGTCGAACAGGGCCACGCCGTTGATGAAAACGCCGATGTTGCCGCCGTTCGTCGGGGTGGGCGTGCCGGTGTTCTGCGTCGGCGCGAGCGGGAAGCGGAAGATGGCGTTCTGGTTGCTGGCGTTGGAGGGGTTGCCGTCGAGGAATGGCCCCGTCGGATAGGACGGAATCCCTTTCGTGGAGGTGTAGACATCCGTCGAGTTGTATTGCACGAGCTGGCAGTTGTAGAGGATGTTGTTGCTCTGCGGCGTGTAGTTGCCGACGGTGTAGTAGGAGCCGTAGCCCGTCGTGTTCTGCAGCCACGCGGTTATGGCCGGGTTGAGCTGGGCCTGCGCGGCCGGGAGGGAAATCGTCAGCGCGAGAAAGGCGGCGAGGTATTTCATGTGCGAGAGATTGAGCGTGAACAGGTTGTTGACCGTCCGAAGACTGTTGGGTTTAAATTGGATGACAAACCCGCCCCAATCTTGCGGCCATCCCGTCATTTTTCGCAAAACCCTCTCCCCGATGCGCTTTGCATCGCGAAGTTCCAGCTTTAGGCCGCATTCCGCCAGCCCGAGACCTTTCAACAGATTCCCCGAGACCCGCCCGTCAACTCGCCTATTTTTGAGGCAACCAACCACCGCCAAGCCTCTTTTTTCGATGAAAAACCGGGCCGTCCTCTCTCCCCTACTCTTTCTCGCCGCCGCGACAGCAGCGCAGCCCGTCCCGATTTTGGGTTTCTCCGTCGATGCCAGCGGCCGCGCCCAGATCTCCGTCGCCTCAACGGAGGACAGCTACTTCGTCCTCCTCGCCCGGCAGGGCGCGACCGAGCGTGCGACCTCCATCTCGATTGGAAAAAACGGCTCCGCCACCCTATCCGAACCGCTCGCCGCGCTGCCCGAATCGAGCTACTCGGTTCTCGAATTTTCAAAAAACACCCCGGCCGACACCGACGGCGACGGCCTCGACGACCTCGCCGAGCTTGCCGACTTGGGCCGAAAAAGCCCGCTCAACGCCGCCCCTGCCATCGACCCCGACGATGGCGCCACAGCAATCCCCGACCGCTTTTTCTTTAAAAAACTGGCCTTCGAGCAGCCTGACGCTGGCGAGCCCGCGCTCGACGGCGTGGAAGAGGTCAAGTTTTTCATCAAAAACCGCGACGACGACCAACCGCTCCTCTATTTCATCAACTCGAAAAAATGGGCGTGGCACACCGACTTCGCCCACCACATCGGCTACTCCAACGACGGGACGCTGATGACGGGCAGCGTCCTTTTCCACCCGAACGTCGTCGCGGCGAACGGCTCGCTCGGGGCCTATCGGTTCACGTTCGAGACGAACAACATCTTCCCCTTCACGCTCGTCAGAAAGGCGATGGAACTGCTCGCGGCGAACCTCACTTTTTTGAATAACAACCTCTGCTACTATCAGCTGGAGCCGGGCGG
>JBGAWE010000102.1:3854-15036 GCA_044227705.1 Saprospiraceae bacterium | reverse complement strand
GACGCCGAGACGCAGGGTTCGGGCGACGTTTCCTCCGCCCTCGGCGCGTCGCGGGACATCTTCCAGAACGCGGCCGGTTTCAACCTTTTCGCCTTCCGTTTCAATGCGCGGGGTTACGACGGGGAACAAAACCAGCTCTACCTCAACTACATCCCGATGAACGACGCGGAAACCGGCTGGGGCGCCTTTTCCGAATTCGGCGGGTTGAACGACGTGACACGGGCAAGGGACAACTCCGTCGGCCTCGAACCGACCGAGTACACCTTTGCCGGCGTCGGCGGCGCGAGCCTTATCGACACCCGCGCCTCACGTCAGCGAAAGCAAATCCGCGTCGGCTACGCAAACTCGAACCGTCAGTACGACCACCGCTTGATGGCGACCTACAACACGGGTTTGATGCAAAACGGCTGGGCGGTTTCGGCAAGCGCCAGCCGTCGTTGGGCGCAGGAAGGGTATCAGCCGGGGACCTATTTCGATGGATATTCCTATTTCTTCTCCGTTGACAAAAAGCTCGGAAAGAGTCTTGTCGATTTTACCGTCCTCGCCGCGCAGAGCGAGCGCGGGCGGACAACGGGCAGCTATCAAGAGATGTTCGACATCTCGGGCGACAAATACTACAATCCGAACTGGGGTTTTCAACAGGGAAAAGTCCGCAACTCGAGCATCGCCCGGCAGCACCAGCCGATTGCGATTCTGCGGTTCGACCATGATTTTTCGGAAAAGACGCACTGGATCACCGCAGCCAGTTTTCAATCAGGCCCGAAGGGGCAAACCGGCATCGACTGGTACAACGTTGCCGACCCTCGGCCGGACTACTACAAGACGATGCCCTTCTACAAGATTGAAAACGACGTCGAAAATGGGCGCGACTTCACGCTTTTTGCCGACAACCAACGGGCCTGGCTCTCCGAGGAGGCCAACCGGCAAATCAACTGGGACAACTTTTACCACATCAACTACGGCAACGTCCGCGACGTGACCGACCTGTCGGGCAACCCCATCGCCAGCGGCCGGCAGAGCCTTTATATCCTCGAAAACAGGCGTTCGGACAACACGGAGGCCAATGTCAACACGCTGTTCAACCATGCGGTCAACGACCGCTTTACGGTTCAGGGCGGGGCGAGCTACCAATATTATGTCGGCCAGAACTTCAAGGTCGTGGAAGACCTCCTCGGCGGCGACTTCTACATGAATTGGGACAAATACGCCGAGCGCGACCAGCCCGACAACGAGGACTACCGGCAAAACGACCTCCTCAACCCGAATCGCGCGGTCAAACAGGGCGAAAAGTTCGGCTACGACTACGACGAGAACATTCGCAACGCGGCCGCCTGGGTTCAGGGGCAGCTTGTTCTCTCCAATGTCGACCTGTTCGCGGCGGTGACGGGCGGGCAGTCGCAGTTTTGGCGCGAGGGCAACGTGAAAAACGGCAAGTTCCCCGACAACTCGTTCGGCAAGGGGCCGAAGCACGATTTCACCACCTACGGGGCGAAAGCTGGCGTGACCTACAAACTCTCGGGCGCGCATTATTTCTACCTGAACGGGGGAATGATGCAGGGTGCGCCACAGTTCCGCAACGCATACCTCTCCGTGCGCACCCGCGACGCGGTCGTGCCGAATATCAAGCCGGAACAGACGAAGACAGCAGAGCTTGGCTATCTCCTCCGCACCCCCTATTTCAAAGGCCGCTTGACCGGCTTTTACACGACCATCGAAAACCAGACGCAGACGCGCAGCTTGTTGATAAACAACGTCTTCGGGAACACCTCGCTCTCGGGAATCGACGAGCGGCACATAGGTGTGGAAGCAGGACTGGAGGCAAAGGTCACGACGGCCATGACCATCATCATTGCCGCCTCGGCTGGCGACTACATCTACACCTCCAACCCGCTCCTCTACGAATATGAGGACAACAGCGGAACGCCGCTCGTCAACGGACTGCCGACCTATTACAAGAACCTGCGCACGCGCGGCCCGCAATCGGCGGCCACGGTGACCATCAAGTACGATTTGCCGAGGCACACCTTCGTCAATGTCATAGGCAACTGGGCCGATAAGAGCTATTACGACCTTCTTTCCATCCGCCACACGGCCGAGGCGGTGTCGAAGCTCGAAGCCTACCCCGATTTGCGCAGTGCGGCGTTGAAACAACAGTCCGCGCCGTCGGCTTGGACGGTTGATTTCTTCGGCGGCAAGAGCTGGAAAATCAAACGCAACTTCATCTACCTCAACGTCGGCGTGGCCAACATCCTCAACAACCGGTACAAGCTCAACGGCTGGGAATCGACGCTCGTCCGCACCCCACCCTATCAGGCTGCGAGCTACACGACGACCGAGCGCATCACCTCGCTGGGCTACATGGACAAATTGACCTACGCCAACGGGATGACTTGGTTCGTGGGGCTTTCGTACCGGTTCTGACCAGTTTTTCCAAACCATCCATTGCAAATCCTTTTTCGTGATGAAAAATAATTTTTCAAACCTTTCTGCCTTCGCGGCCGGGCTTCTGGCGACAATCGCCCTCTTTTCTTGTGTGAAACACGACATCATCGAACCGCCCATCGGCGGCGAGGTCGTGACGAACATCGTGGCCAACGCCACCATCAAGGAACTCATCGATGCGCACCAGAGCGGCGTGTTCGACTCCATCAAGGTCGACAAAATCATCAAGGGCGTCGTCACTGCCGACGACCGCTCGGGCAATTTCTACAAAGAACTCTACATCCAGGACGCGACCGGCGGCATCCAACTGCTGCTCGACCAGTCGAACCTCTATGCGGAGTATCCCGTCGGCCGCGAAGTGTTTGTGAAACTCAACGGCCTCATCGTCGGCGACTATCAGGGCGTTCCGCAAATCGGCGGCTACATATTCGACTACCAGCTTGGCGGCGTCCAGCCCGCCGACGTGGCCCGGAAGGTTTTAAAGGGCGAGCTCGGCCACGCCGTCACGCCCAAATCCATCGCCATCAAGGACATCAAACCGGCCGACTACGCAACACTCGTCACCATCACCGATTGCGAGTTCATCGACACGGACATCGATCAGTACTACGCCGACTTCATCGGAAAATCGAACACCAACCGCGAGATTCAGGACTGCACGAACAAGAAGCTGACCGTCCGCACTTCGGGCTTCGCCAGCTTCGCCCGCTCGAAGACCAGCGGCAAGCACGGCACGATGACCGGCATCGTCGGCGCGTACAACGGAACACCGCAGCTTTACATCCGCGACGAGTCCGACGCTGCCCTCACCGAGGCCCGTTGCGACGGCTCGACGGGCGCGCCTCCAGCCTTTTATGTCGATTTCACCGGGCTGGGGACGAACACGCCCGTCAGCATCCAAAACTGGGTGAACGTCTCGCCCTTTTCGGGCGGCCGCACGTGGTCGGTGAAATCGTACAGCGGCAACTATTATGCAGAGGTTGAGGCTTATCAGGATTCGCAAGCGAACACCGAGGCCTGGCTCATAACTCCCTCATTTTCAATCGCCACGGAGCGGTACCTTACCTTTCAATCGGCTGTGGCGTATTGGAAGCACGATGGGTTGAAAATCTTCTACTCGACCAATTATTCCGGCTCTGGCGACCCGAACGCGGCGACGTGGACGCCCCTGACGGCAAATCTGCCGACGAGCGGCGCAACCAATTTCGCCATGCTCAACTCCGGCAAAGTGACCATCCCAGCCGGGACGGGCAATGCACGGGTGGCTTTCAAGTACACCGGGCAAGCCGCCTCGGGGACGACGAAAGTTCAGGTGGACAACATCAAAGTCCAGTAAGCTCCACCGTCTTTCAAAAGCAGAGGCCACGATGGGAAATCCCGTCGTGGCCTCTTTCTTTTTGAAAAAACCGGCTGGTTGAAAAATCACCTGACGACTGTCAGCCGCCGTGTAAGCACGACCCCGTCAAGGTTGATTTTCAACAGATAAACCCCCGACGGCTGTCCGCTCAAGTCAATCGGCAAATCGCCCGAAACCCATTGGCGTTCAGGCAGTTGCGCGACGAGGCGGCCGTCGGCCGCGAGGATTTCGACCGACATCGAGGCCGTCTTTTTCAAGACCAAAAGGAGGTTGGCCGGGCCGGTCGTCGGGTTCGTGGAGAGGACGGCGGACTCGACGAAGCCCGGCTCGTCGGCCGCGCTGACGCTCAACACAGCCACCAATGTCGTCTTTGTGCAGCCGTTGGCATCCGTCACCGTGCACTCATAGACGCCGCCGATGAGGTCAGTGATAGTCTGTGTTGTTTTTCCCCCTGTCCATTTATAGGTGTAGGGGGGGGTTCCACCGGACGGATTGGCCGTCGCCGTGCCGGTCGCTTGACCAATGATGGTTGGCGTGGAGGTGGACGTCGCCGTCAGCGCGGTGAAAGCCGGGGTGGCAAAGTTTTGAGTCGAGGAACAGCCATTCGCACCAGTGACGCTGACGCTGAAATTGGTGTTCGGCGGGATGTTCGGGAAGCCCGGAATATTCGACGAAATGGTGTACGGCGGTGTTCCGCCAACCACGTTCAAAATCGCCACAGAGTTGCCACTGCAATCCATCGTCAGTGAAAGCTGGAAGCTCGGCACCCCGGTGTCCTCAATGAACACCGCCTGCCCCGTGCTCTTGCACCCGTTCGGCCCGGTCGCCGTCACCTTGTAGTCACCACCGCCCATCGTCGGCGTGGGGCCGGTCGAACCGTCCGACCAGAGGAAGGTCGTGCCGAAGTGTTCGAGGTCGCGGTTGCCGTTGCCGTCGGCATCGCGCAGGTGATGACATTGCTGACCGTGACGGTCACGCCCGGCTCGGCGAAATCGCCCAAAACCGAGACGCTCGCCGCCGCAGTGCAGCCCGTCGGCGTGGTGACGACGACGGTATAGCTCCCCTCAAATTCAGCCGACGGGTTTTGCTCCGAGGAAGTCCAGCCATTCGGCCCCGTCCACGAATAGGTCGCGCCCTGCGTGGTCGAGTTGGATGTCAGTTGGGCAAGCATGCTGGCGCAACTGACGGTTCCTCCCGTCGCCGTCACGTTCGGCACCCCGCTGTCGGCATCGACTTGCAGGAAGGACGCGCTCGTGCAGCCGTTCGCCGGGTTGGTCAAAGTGGCTTGATAGACCCCCGGCTGGCAGGTCGTCGGGTTCGGCGGGCAGTTCGGCGTGATGCCGGGGCCGCTCCAGCAGATTTGGTAAGGGATGCCGAAGACCGTCGACGGAAGCGTGATGCAAGGCGCCGCGCAGGTCAAAATCTGCGTCGGCAGCGGAACGGTCGGCGGCATGGCCAAATCCGCACCGACGTGGACGGTGTCGACAGCCGTGCAACCGTTCGGCCCGGTCGCCTGAACGGTGAAAAGGCCCTCGTGGTCGACAACCGTCGTCGGCGTGGTCGCGCCGTCCCACCAGAGGAAGGTCGTGTTCGGCGTGCCGGAAGTGACGAGGAGCGTGGCGGTTTTCACCAGGCAAGTGATGGTCGCCACATTGGTCGAGGCATCGATGGCCGGCGGGTTGTAGTCGTTCAAAACCGTCGCCGTCGCCGTCCCCGTGCAGCCGTTCGGCGCGGTGACGGTCAGGATGTACGGGCCGCTTTCGCTTACCTGTATGTTCTTCCCCGTCGCCGTGAAGCCGCCGGGGCCGGTCCACGAATAGGTCGAGTTCGGCGTGTTCGAGTTGCCCGCGACGGAGACCGAGAGCACGTCGCAGGTCAGTTTGCTAACAGCGACGGCCAAGGCGACCGGCTTCGTGAAGTTCTCAGTCACCACCGCGTCCGCCTCGACGATGCAGCCGTTCGAGCCGATGATGGAGAGGTTGTACGTCCCCGCGACATCAACCGTCGCCGTCGGCGACAGGGATGTGAAACCGGCCGGCCCCGTCCAGAGGTAGAGCGCGTTCCCGTCGTCGGTCGTCGAAGTGAGGGTGACGGTCGCGTGGTCGCAATCGATTACCCCGCCCGTCACCGCCAGCGACGGTGGCGTGACCGGCACGACCGTGATGGGCGTGATGACGCCCGTCGAGCTGTTCCAAAAGGTGCCGCCGCCGGGCGTGGAGGTCTTTTTCACCGCCCTGACCATGTAGAAATGGTCGCCCGTTGCCACGCCGAGGTCTGTGTAGATTTTGCCCGTGATGAGGCTGGCGTTGAGCTTCACATATGGCCCTGCCTTCGCCTCCGCGCGATAGACATTGTAACCGGCCACGCCGCCCGCCTCGGTGGAGATGTCCCAGTTCAATTCAATGTCCTGGCAATTTTGAACCGCGCCAAGGTTGGAGGCCGGGGCGATGTAGTGCGTGCGGATGCTCGGGTCGCCGAGGAGCGAGACGTGCATCCCGCCGTCGCCGAAATAGAGGAGGTAGCCGGCGTTCCAGAGGGTGTTCTGCGTCTCCTTCAGCGCATAGCCGACCGGCTCGCCGAAGGTCAGCGTGTGCCAATAGTTGCCCGGCCGCCCCGTCCACATCGTGTTGAGGATGCCGCCCCGCGAGGCGAGCGCGGCGGGCATGAACGGGTCGGTCTCCGAGTCCCAGTCGCCGAAATAACTGCCGAAAAGGTTGGTGAAAACGGCGTTGACGGTGTCGCTGGCGAAGTTCGCGCTCGACCCCACGCCGCTCGCGCCCATGTAGTTGCCGCCGCCACAGCCGTAGGCGTAGAGGTAGCTGTCCGGGTTGGTGTTGTTGAAAAAGTCGGCCTCGACGACGTTCGCCTCGCCGACGAGCGGGATGGCCGCCCGCCAGCCCGACTCGGCAAAGGCCTCGTACCCGTCGGGGTAGAGCAGCACGCCAAAGTTGTCGTCGATGATCGCCTTTTCGGCGACGGTGTACTTTTTCACCCTCCAGTCGTGGTCTTTGTTGAGGTAGCGACGCATCAGCTCAACCGGGGTCGAGCCAAAAGTCCCCTGCGTCAAGTGACGGAAATCCACCCGGCCGACCGTCAGCTCGACCGGCGACGGTAGGATGCTCTGGTCAAATTTCCCGTCGCCAGGCGTGTTCTGGTTGGCTGGACGGGCGGGCGTGAGGTTGTTGGCCGTCGCGTCGGTGTACGTCCCGTCGACGTCGCCGTAATAGGCATCGGCCGGCCAAGCGCCGCCGTGGTCGGGGTGCGCGTCCCAGCCGAGGTTGGTCAAGGTCGGGTCGATGCCGTCGCCCGAGTACGGCACCGGCACCTCGCCCAGCAGTAGGACGGATTTCACGCCTGTCGGGTCGGCCGCGTATGCCGCCTGGATGGCTGTCTTGATGGATGAGACCGTCGAGTTCGGCGTGACGGTGAACTTCACCGGCTCCCAACCGTCGCCGATGAGGTCCTCCTCGAGCCGAGCCAGTTCGGCCGCCAGCGGCGACTGGATGTTCACGTCCTCGAAAAGCAGGATTTTCCCCCGGCTCTCCACCAACGGCGTCTCGACGGCAACTGCCATGAAGCCCGCCTTTGTCGGCAACGTGTTGAACTGCTGGACGGCGAGGTACTCGTATGCCTTGCCCGCGACGACGGTGTTGTCATTGATGGAGACCGGCCCCGAGCCGAGGCCCGAGGCGATGATGAACCAATCGGGCGAGTCCTTCTCGCGCCGTGCGACGAAGGCCGTGTCGCCCGTGGCAGGCCCCGCCCAATTGAGCGCGACCTTCGCCGGCGAGGTTGTGACAGTGGCTGTCAGCGGCAGCACAAAGTCTTTCGGGACTTGTGCGCCCAACCACCCAGCGGCCAATAATGAGATAAGTGTGAACAGGTTAAATTTCATAGTCAAAGCGTATTATGGTGAATGAATTTTCGGTCGAGGTTCAGGGTTGTCGAAAAACAGGTTTTCTATAAATTTTTAATCATTCTATTGGCCTATTTTTGTTTGCAAAAAAAAACAGCAATAAGCAAGCACCCCTATTCCCTTTATTGCCCTTTTTTTATTCGAGAAAGCCCGGCTTTCGCCTGTTGATGCAACCCGCTCGCGTATTCATGCGGGTTGATGGCGAGGCATTTTCGATAGAACTCCCGAGCCTTCGGATAGTCCTTTTGCGCCTCGTAAATCGCCCCTGTTTGCAGGGCCGAGTTGCAGGCGTAATAGTACGGCTCGGCCGAACCCTCCTCGATGGTTTTTTGGAAACGGGCGACGGCCTCCGACGACCGGCCGAGTTTCTGGAGGATTCGGCCCATGCGATAGCCGAACTCGAGCCGCTCCTTTTTCTGGGTGAAAAGCGGTTCTTTCGACGACAGGTAATCGAATGCCCGCTGAAAGTAGCCGCCGTCGAAAAGCAGTCGCGCCCGCAGCAGTTTTGGGTTGGGCATCTCGCCCGATTCGGCCTCCATCAAGGCCGCCTTGTCTGGCTCAATCCTGTCCGAACCCTTTGATTTGCAGAGGTTTATGTAATACCGATAGCCACTGGTGTTCCCGTTGACGAGGTGGAACCACGCCAGTTTTTGCAGCCCCTCTTTGACATAAAAAACGCTGACCGAGTTGCCCGCCCACGCCTCCAAAGGCTTGTTCGCGTCCGCGTCGAGTCGGTAGAGCTTGGCCAGCCCGAGCAGAAAATTTTTATAAGGGAACGGGTAAAACTCCTTCCCCGCCGGCATCCCCTCCATCAGCTCAATCACCTTGTCGTTGCGCCCGCTTTTGAGCGCGAGGTTGGCCAGTGCGAATGCCGCGAGCGGGTTCACCTTTGGGTCGAGTCGGCTTATTTGGAGGGTCTGCCAGCCTTTTTCCGCGTCGTTGCCGAGGTGCATGATGAGAAAGGAATAGGTCACCAGCGCCTCCTCGGCGAACGGGAAATTCTTCTCCTTTTTGGAAAACTCGATGACCTCCTCCACCTCGCCCATCCCCTGCCCGACCGTCCCCTCCATGCCGCCGACCAGCCGCGCCGCCCAACGGTACTCCTCCGGCACCGTCCCGACGAGTGCGTGCATCACGCCGAGCGGCAGGAGGTTGGCCTTGAAATCCGGGAAACGCTTCTGGTTGGCCGTCAGCAGTTTGTACGAGCTTTTCACGTCGGAAATCGCGGCGAGGTAACGGCCGTATTTCCCGTTCAAAACCGCCCAGTGCAGCCGCACGACCGCCTGCGAAAAAAGATAGTACGGGCTGCCCTTGTCCCCCTTTTCCAGTTCCGCCAGCCGCGCCGACTTGCCCTTTTCAAGGCCCTGAAACGTCGCCTCGTCTGAGCTGATCAGCACTTTGAGGAAGTCGAGATGGTCTTCCACCAGCCCGACGATGAGGTTGTCAGGTTCTTCTCTTTTGAGCTTGGAAATTTTTTCGGCCGCCTCGTCGAACCGCAGGCTGTGCACGAGGTCGTATGCCGAGCGGGCCGTCGGCGTGAGGTCATAGTATTTGCCGGCCGTCAGGTCATGGATCAAAACCATTGACAGACAAGCGGTTATGATGAATCGGGAAATGCTCGACATGGGTTTTTGGAAATTTTAATTGAACAAGACCAGCCTCAAGTACTCCTTCCGGTTCCGCCATTTTTCCATGTCAGTCACCAGTTCCTGTCGGGTGTGTTTTTCAACCTCGAGCAGCCCGCTGTTCCTTTTTTGAACCTCCAAAAGCTGCCGCAAGGCCACCCGCCCGAGACTCGTGAAACACCGCACCTCAAAAAGGAAAAGCTCCACCCTCCCCTTCTCCAGCGACAATCGCCGCAGCAGCGCATCGGTCTCGGAAGTCATTTTTTCAAAAAGGAGCCGAAGCTCCTCCACATCGCCGCAATTGGTCACGAGGGTTTGCTGCCCGTCCTCGCGGTCCTTCCAGACATCGAAAAGGTCGTCGATAAACTGGATGGTCGAGCCGAGGCTGAAAAATGCGGCCCGACCGTCGTCGCTCGAAACCAGCTCGGGCGTCGAGGCGAGCATGCCGAGGAGGACGATGTTGCCGCCCTTGCCGAAGGTCGCCGTTTCGAGCTCCCTGCGGGTCAGCCGCCGGCCGGATTTTTGGTTTCCAGCAATCTGAAACCGGATCGCCTCCTCCCAAATCTCGGACCGGCGGATTTCGGGCGCGACGCGATCGAGGTCGTCCATCAAGCCGATGACCACGCGCTCTTCCATCCGTCCGCGAACCTGTTTTTTTTGAACAAGCTGCCCGATTTCAGGGCCGGAATAGCCCTTTTCGTCCATCAGGTCGTCCAGAATCGGGCTGATGCCGCAGCCGAGGAGCATCGCCTGGCGCCGGTTGGTGGCCGCTTTTTTGCCCTGCAGTTCCTCCAAACAGGCCAGCGAGATGGTCGCCACGCGGCTGTAGAAGCGGAGCTTCCGGAGGTTCAGTCCGCTGCCGGCCGGGCCGGTTTTCGAGTGGAAATCAATCCTTTCTTTTAAAGACCGGAAGTTCCTCGGGTACTCGAACCGCAGCCGGAAGGCGACTTTAAAAAGGAGCTTTGCGATGCCGAACCAGACCATGCTCATTGAAAATCGACCACCACCTGCCGCAGGATGAACCCCTTCCCCGCGATGTCCTCCCAGGGCTTGCCCGCGCACGGGGCGAGGTCGCCCTTGTCGGCGCAGCGCGAGTGCAGCAGCCACTGTTCGCGGAAAACCAGGCCGACGTTTTTGGCATAAATCTCTTTTGAAAACCGCCGGTCGACCTTGTCGTCATAATCAGCCTCACGCAACACGAGCGTCGAGTCAAAAGAGAAGTTCCCAACCGCTCGCGGCTTGTCCACCGTGTCGACCTCTGTGAGCCAGCCTTTGAACAAGTCCATTGGCTCCCCCGCGATTTCGATGACCTGCTCGCGGTCGATGAAGGCCAGCCCGTCCCATTCCGAGCGGCGGTCGAGGGGATGGACGAGCTTGATGTATCGCAGGTTCTCCTCCGTTCTAACCGATTGATGGTCAACCCGTTGCACCGCCCACACGTCGTGGATGAGCCAGTCGTGCAGCTCGTCGGGCCGCTCGAATCTTTCCAATCGGAAGGCGAGGTTGCCCGCCGCGTCGCGGAAGGTGTCGGTCAGGATTTCTTTGGCAAAAAAGCGGTTGGTGTCCGTCTTGATGCCGCCCTGCCCGTCACTGTCGTAGATGATGGAGTCGACGGCGTAGGTGACGCAGCGGCCGATTTCGAGGGGCAGGTAGGCGGGCGTCTCGTCGGGCACGAGGTCGCCGGTCTTGCGGTCGCCGCAGGCCGAAATGGCCAGCATCAGCGCGAAAAAAGGGATGGGAATTTGCTTCATAAAATGGGGATGGCGGGCGGGCGTTTGCAGCTAAAGGCCGTTTTTCGCCCCGCCCCACAAAGTTAGAACCGCCCGATGCAAGCCGCCAAAC
>JBGAWE010000102.1:0-3849 GCA_044227705.1 Saprospiraceae bacterium | reverse complement strand
CCAAACTGCTTTTCCTTTGTTTGATTTTGGGCCAAATGCAGGCCCAGACCCGCTTCTCGGGGACGGTCGCAGATGCCGACGGCGAGCCGCTGGCGTTCGTCTCCATCCTCGTCGACGACGGCGCGGCGCAGGGCTTTTTGAGCGACATCGACGGCCGTTTCGAGGTCTTTTCCAAAAAGGAAATCGGCTCGCTCACCTTCCGATGCATCGGCTTCGAGCCGAAAAGCTTGGCCGCCGATTTTTTGAAAAAACAGAGCGGCCCGCTCGAAATCCGACTCAGACCCGTCTCTGCCGACATCGCCGAAGTGACCATCCGGCCGGGTGAGAACCCGGCGCACCGCATCGTCCGCCTCGCCGTCGAGCACCGGGCCGAGAACGACCCCGAGCGGCTCGACGGCTTCCGCTGCACGACCTATCTAAAGGTCGCCGTCGACCTCCTGCCCGATTCGACCGCGCTCGAAAAGCCGAAAAACAAGTTTGCAATAAAGGAGAGGCTGATAAAAATCGCTCAAACGCCTCTTGCCCGCCCGGCCTCGCACGCCGACAGCCTCCACTTTTTCCTGATGGAATCGGCCACTGACCTGCGCTTCCGCTTCCCCGACCGGCGGCAGGAGACCGTCCTGTTGAGCCGTGCATCGGGCTTCAAGACCTCGCTCATTACGGCGGCCGGGACGCAGCTCCAACCGTTCTCCTTCGCCCGCGACTTCCTCCCCATCATGGGGCTGCAGTTCCTCAACCCCATCTCTCCGGGCAGCCCGTCGCGGTACCATTTTTTGATGATGGACACGACGCTCGTCGGCCGCGACACGGTCTGGGGAATCTCATTTTGGCCGCGAAAAGGCCACGCCTTCGAGGGTTTGAAAGGCCGGTTTTCCATCAACTCCAACCAATATGCCCTGCAAAACATGGTCGTCGAGCCGGCCGACCGGAAGCTGACGGATATCAGCCTTGAACAGGAGTTCTCTTTTCTGACAGACACGGCGACCGGCCTCGGCCACTGGTTCCCGACGATGATGAACTATGCGATTGTCAACGAAAAATACCCATCGCCCTTCGTCGGGATGCAAATCGTCGGACGGAACCGGATGGCCGATGTGCGGCTCAACCCGCCCTTCGGGCCGAGGGATTTCGACCCCGTCCAGCCTTTGACGATGGAAAAAAGCTCCGTCAGCCGCGACTCCGCGCGCTGGCTACCGCTGCGCCTCGAACCGCTCACCCGCCGCGACCTCGCCACCTATCGCCACCTCGACAGCCTCGGCGACCGATGGCGAATGGATCGATTCGCCAACCTCTTGGCAATCACCGCGAACGGGATTTTGCCCATCAAAGAAGGATGGCCGGTGCGCATCGACATCAACCGGCTCGTCAAGTTCAACCAATTTGAGCGCGCCCGCCTCGGCATCGGGCTGACGACCTCGAACCCTTTTTTGATCGAAAAAAGAAAGACGCGCTGGCTCTGGACCGGCTGGGCGGGCTACGGCCTGCGCGACCGGACGTGGAAAGCCGCGACCTACCTCCAATACCGAATCCGCAGGCAGAGCGAGACGTTCGCCGCGCTCGGCGCAGAGCAGGAGCTGTTGCCACCGGGCGCGCTCTCGCAGACGACGGCGGGCCTCGTCGGCGGGAATTATTATGCGAACCAAGTCGACGATTTGCGTGCCGTCCGCGCCGAGCTGGGCAGCCGCCTCGGGCCGAGCGTCACAGCCGCCGCCGTCCTCGCGTCCAGCCTCGACCGGCCGCGCTACACCTATTATTATATGAAGAGCGACGCGGCGGCGGACAGCATTGGCAGATTTCGCTTCGCCGAGGCCGGGCTGACCGTGAAATTTTCGAGGATGAAAAGGGGGCAACTGCTCCTCGGCAAACCCGTCGCTCCGACCAACCGATGGCCCGACGTGCAGGTTCGCTGGGTCCGCGGTTTTTCGGACATTCTCGGCGGCCGGTTCGGCTACGACAGGTTCGAGTTGTTGCTGGAGCAGCATGTTCCGGTTCGAGGTCTCGGGCGGCTCGATTGGGTGGTGACGGCTGGGGCGGTGGTCGGAAGCTCGCCAATTTCGCGGTTGTTCACCATCAACCGGGGAAGCGGGAGCGGTTTTGCGCTCTTCTCCTTCGGCCAAACATTCCAGAATGTGGACACACTTTTTTTGAGCGACCGTTTCGTGAGCGTCTATTTCCAGCAAACCATCGGAACGCCTTTTTGGAAAATGGGATGGTCAAAGCCGCTGATTTCCATCGTCCAAAACGCAGCCATCGGCGACCTGAAAAACCCGGAGCGGCACCTCGGCGTGGGCTTTCTCACCCCGCGACGCGGGCTGTTCGAGACGGGGGTGAAATTCGACGACCTCGTTCGGATAAACTACCTGCACGCCGTCCGGCTGGGCCTCGGGTTTGGGGTTTACAGCCGATGGGGAGAACTGGCCTCGCCTCGAATCGGGGAGAACATCTCGCTGCGGCTCGGCTTTCACGTTGGGATTTGAAGCCGCCGGTTGGGGGAAATTCCTCACTTTCGCCCACCAGTTTTTATCAAATGCAAGATGGAAAAAATCACTTTCGACCTGTCCAACGCCGCCCAGTTCTTCTTCCCCGGCGAACTGAAACCCATCGAAAAAGAGGTCGCTGCCGCCGCTAAGCTGCTCGAAAGCCGCACCGGCCCCGGCAACGACTTTCTCGGCTGGCTCGACCTGCCGGTGAAATACGACCGCGAGGAGTTCCGCCGAATCCGGGCTGCAGCGCGGAAAATCAGGCGGCAGTCGAAGGTTTTGGTCGTCGTCGGCATCGGCGGCTCCTACCTCGGGGCAAAGGCGGCCATGGAGTTTTGCGGCCACTCGTTTCACAACCTTTTGTCAGAAAAATCACGCAGGAAAATTGGCGCGGGTGTGGAAGTTCACTTCGCCGGGACGAACATCAGCGGCACCCAGCTCCGCCACCTGCTCGACGTCATCGGCGAGCGGGATTTTTCAATAAACGTTATTTCGAAATCCGGCACGACAACGGAACCAGCCCTCGCCTTTCGGATTTTGAAAAAGGAACTCGAGCGCCGCAACGGCCGCGAAGGCGCGAAAGAGCGCATCTACGCGACGACCGACCGGTCTCGCGGCGCCCTCAAAAAACTGGCCGACGAGGAGGGTTATGAGACCTTCATCGTGCCGGACGACGTGGGCGGCCGGTTCAGCGTCCTGACGGCCGTTGGTCTGCTGCCGATGGCGGCACACGGGGTTGACATTCAGCAACTTATGAAAGGTGCGGCCGACGGACGGGTTGCCGCGAAGAGGCCGTTTGGGCAAAACGACTGCCTCCAATACGCCGCCGTCCGCAATCTTTTTTATCGAAAAGGAAAGTCCGTCGAACTTCTGGTGAATTACGAGCCGAGGCTTCATTACGTCGCTGAATGGTGGAAACAACTTTTCGGAGAAAGCGAGGGGAAGGGGGGGGAAGGCCTGTTCACCGCCTCCGCTGACTTCACGACTGACCTGCATTCGCTCGGCCAGTTCATCCAGGACGGGCCCCGGATGTTCCTCGAAACGACGCTCGACATCGAACGGTCGGAGGCGGATTTTACCATCGAAAACGAGCCGGGCGACCCCGATGGGTTGAATTATTTGACCGGAAAAAACTTGGATTTTGTCAACAAAATGGCGCATGCCGGGACAGTCGAGGCGCATGTCGTGGGCGGCGTTCCGAACCTTGCCATCCGAGTGCCGGAGGCGACGGCTTATTGGCTTGGGCGACTGTTCTACTTTTTTGAAAAGGCCTGCGCTGTGTCGGGCTACGTCCTCGGTGTGAACCCGTTTGACCAGCCGGGGGTGGAGACTTACAAGAAAAACATGTTCCGATTGTTGGGCAAGCAAG
>JBGAWE010000101.1:0-15041 GCA_044227705.1 Saprospiraceae bacterium | reverse complement strand
GGCCGGGAATTCCCGTTTCCAGTACCATTCGCTGTGCTGCCCGTCGGTGTCGGTCTTTAGGAAAAGCTCGGCAGGCGGCACGCCGATGCTCAAAAACTTGTCGCGCATCTGCGTCATCATCGGAACCATGGACGAGGATTCCGTCGTTCCGGACACGAAATAGGCGCGCAGCGGGTTGCTCAAACCCTTCGTCGAGACGTGCGAAAGACAGCTGTCCGAGAACCAAAAAGCGGGCGACATGTCCCCAATCTTCCCGAACAAATCCTGGTGCTCCACGCCGATGTAATTGGCGATGAGCGCCCCGAGCGAGCTGCCCGCCGTGCCCGTGTGCGAAGCATCTGAAAGCGTCCGGTAGTGGCTGTCGATATACGGCTTAAGGGTATAACAGATGAAATCCGAATACTTCTCGCCGTTCCCGCCGCCGTATTGCGCATTGTTCCACGGAGAGTATTCATCAATGCGGTCAGCACCGCCGTTGTCGATTCCGACGACGATGCAGCCCCAATCGCCCTGCGCGTGGAGGGTGTTCAGCGACTCGTCCACGCCCCATTCGCCGGAAAAACTGGTCGCGTTGTCAAATAGGTTTTGCCCGTCGTGCATATAAAGGACGGGGTACTTTTTCGTGGTCGTCTGGTAGTCGGGCGGCAGGTAGAGCCAAATGCGCCGCGTTTTGTTGAGCTGCGGCATGAAAAAGGCCGGGTCCATGATGCTGACGTTCCAAGCCGCCGTGCTGCCCGAGGTGCCGCCGACGTCCTCCCAGCTCAAAATGGCGACCTCGACCGTCTTCGGCTGGCCGTTGTAGGTGGTCGTGTGGTTGGGCTGGTAGGTGCCGTTGGCGTTGCCCTCGACGGTCGTCCAGTCGGTGCCGCGCATGAACTTGTACTCGATCGTCCCGACCGGCGGCGTGAAGGTGATGGAGTACGTCCCGTTCGCCCCCGGCGCGAGTTTGTAATTGGGGTCGCCGGGGGTCCAGTTTTGGAAGCTGCCAGCCACGAAGATGCTCGCTCCAGCTGGCGTGTTGATGGGAATCGAGGTGACTTTCAGGGTCAGTTGCGCCTGCGTATTGAGGCAAAACAGGCCGAAAACGGCCAAAATCCAGAGCCTTTTCATATAAAATCGAAGTTTGGGTAAGATTGTAAAACGGCGGCGAAAGTAGTCGGGCAGTATGTTCGCCCGCCCAAACTTCGGGCTGCAGCCGATGTTTTTCATCCTGTCAAAACTGCTGGCGTTCCTCCTCAAGCCGCTCTGCTGGGCGGTGATTCTGCTCGTCGCGTCCTTTTTTATCAAAAGGAGAAACTGGGCGCACCAATGCCGCGTGGCGGCCGCAGCCATCCTCGTTTTCTTCTCCAACCCGTTGATAATCAACCAAGTGGCGATGGCTTGGGAGTCGCCGCCGCGCCAGCTTTCCGAGCTGCGCGACACGGCGGAATACGCCATCGTCCTCGGCGGCTATTCCAATCTCGAAAACCAGAACACGCCTGGCCTCGTCCAATTCACGATGTCCGGAAACCGGCTGACGTCGACCTACCAGCTTTACAAAATGGGCCTCGTCCGTCGCTTCGTTTTGACCGGCGGCTCATCGGCTCTTTATGGAAAAAAGAGGGGCGGCGAGGCGGCCGAAGTCCATGAAATGCTGTTGAAAATTGGCGTCCCCGAGGCGGACATACTCATTGACAACGAGAGCCGCAACACCTACGAGAACGCCCTTTTTACCAAGCGGCTGCTCGAAAAATCGCCGCCGGGGACGAAGTGCCTGCTCGTCACTTCCGCTTTCCATATGCCTCGGGCGGTGCGTTGTTTTGATAAAGTGGAGCAAAAGGTCGAGTCGTTCCCCGTCGATTTTTTCGGCAAGGGATTCGACTGGCGGCCCTCTCAAACCATCGAGCCGGACAATCTGGCCTTCATCAAATGGGACGCGCTGATCAAGGAGTGGTTCGGGATGGCGGCTTACAAATTTAAAGGCTACATTTAGATAGACAGTTGAATACCAATGACTTACGCTGAAAACATGGGCCTCCGCCCCATCGTGAAATGGTGGCTCGTCGCCGGCCTGGCGATGATTTTGTTTCAAGTCGTCATCGGCGGCGTGACCCGTTTGACCGGCTCCGGCCTGTCCATCACGAAATGGGACATCGTCACCGGCGCCGTCCCGCCGCTGACGGAGACAGCCTGGACGGAGGCTTTCGACCTGTACAAGCAGACGCCGCAATACGCCAAAATCAACGCCGGGATGTCGATGGGCGATTTCAAGTTCATCTACTTCTGGGAGTGGTTCCACCGGCTCTGGGCTCGGTGGATGGGGCTTGTCTTCCTTTTCCCGTTCCTCTTTTTTTTAAAAAAAGGCTGGCTCTCGCGGCGGCTTTTCCGGCGGCTTTTGGGGGTGGTCGGGCTGGCGGCGGTGGTCGCTTGCTTCGGTTGGATAATGGTCGCCTCGGGCCTCGTCAACCGCCCCTGGGTCAATGCGTACAAACTGACGTTGCACCTCTCGCTCGCCTTGCTAACTTTCAGCTATCTCCTCTGGGCGACGTTCGAGGCGTTTTTCCCAAACCTGAAGCCCGTTGAAAACGAATCGATTAGAAGGTTTTCGGTCTGGCTGACGGCTCTTGCCTGCGGACAAATCGTGCTCGGCGGCGTGATGTCGGGCATGAAGGCCGGGCTTTTCTACCCGACATGGCCGACGATGCGCGGCGAGTGGTTGCCCGGCCCGCTGCTCGACGGCTCGAACTGGCGCGTCGCCCATTTGATTGACTACGACACGAACTCGTTCATGCCCGCGCTCGTCCAGTTTTCACACCGAGGCGTGGCATACCTGCTGGCTGCGATGGCCGTGTTTTTTTATTTCAAAGCGTTGAAAATCAACGGCTTGCGGCGGGAAGGCGGCATGCTCCTCGCCGCTCTGGCCATTCAAGTTTTGCTCGGGATTCTCACTTTGATAAACTGTTTCGGAAAGGTGCCGGTCGGCCTCGGGGCCTGCCATCAGGCTTGGGCGGTTGTGTTTTTGACGGCCTGCCTTTGGGCCAATTTTAGGTTGAGCCGCCGGTGATTTCAACCACACAGGTTTTTCATATTGTCAAAAACACACCAGCCCGGCGCGGCTTTTTAGCTTTGCCCCATCTTACAAAAATGTAAAGCAATGCAACGACTGTCCCTCATCGCCGCCGCCTTGCTCCTGAACCTTTTGAACAGCGGCCCACAGGCCCAGACCACCACCCCCTACCTGTACCATTCCAGCCCCAACAACTGGTGCGCGAGCGGCACCGCCGGGGTCTTCCGCACGCTCGGCACGGCCTCTTGGCGCATCACTTTCACCTCCGCGCTCACCGGCTCCAATTTCTACAAGTTCAACAACCAGTCGACCAACACCGACGGCTGCGATTTCAACCAGCCCGGCGGCTCGGTCGTCTGGTCGGGCGGCCTCTCGCTCAACGCGCTCGGCACAGCGTTCAAGTACAGCGACGGCAACGGCGGCGCGGGCAGCTTCCCCGTGACGAGCGGGAAATCCTACAGCTACATCTGGCAGGACGTGGCTGCTTCGGACAATGCAGCGGCCATAGTGATGGAGACAACCAATTCGCCGGTGAGCATCTCGAGCGTCGCGGGGTCTCCCAACCCGCCGTCGCCGTCCACCCCGGTCACGGTCACTGTGACGCTTGGCTCGACGCCCTCAGCAGAGGAAAACGTCTACGTCCGGTACAGCACCGACGGCTTTTCGAGCTACGGCACACTTCTATCGCCGACCTCAGGGGCAGGGACTTCGAGCCAGACGTTCACCATCCCCGCACTGCCGCTGAACACTGTCGTGGCCTACTATGCCTTCACCTCGACGCTGTCGAGCGGCTCCCTCTCGGGCAACGCCTTCACGACCGACATGGCCACCCTCCAGTTCAACAACAACTCTGGGGCGAACTTCCAGTACACCGTCCTGCCCATCGAACTGGCGCGCTTCGAGGCGAAACCGGATGGTGACTTCACCCGCCTAGAATGGCAAACCGCAACCGAGACCAACAACCGCGCCTTCCAAATCGAGCGCAGCCCCGACTCCGAAAGCTGGGATGTCCTCGACCTCGTGGCTGGGGCGGGCAACTCTATTACCGAGAAAAACTACTTCTGGTCCGACCAAGATCCGCTCGACGGGACGAGCTTTTACCGCCTGCGGCAAGTTGATTTTGACGGAAAATCGAGCCTCTCCCCAGTTCGAAAAGTCGAGCGAAAGAGGAAAGTCTCGTTCACCGTCTTCCCAAACCCGACGGTGTCGAGCACGACCATCAAGACCTTCTCGAACGTCGAGGGCGAGGCGCTCATCGACCTCATAGACGAGACGGGGCGGTGGCTCGGGACGGTTCATTTTGCCCTGCAAACTGGCGAGAACCTCATCGAGATGCCCCTTTATGGGATGCCCGGCGGCTGGTACACGCTGCGCTATTCGGCACCGAACGGGCGGTTCGCAGAGCGAGTCTTCATCAAGCCCTGATGAGTTTCCTCTCAAAAACCAACCCGAAAAAGCGCCCCGATTGCCAGACAGCCGGGGCGCTTTTTTTTCTTAAAGACATTTTCCTAAATTATGAAAGACAGGAACAGCACAGCCCTTACGCGCCTTCTCCCTTTTGCCTTTTGCCTGCTGGCTTTCGACTTGCAGGGGCAGGACTTCATGATGCAAGGATGGTATTGGGACTATCCCAAAAACGGCTGCAACGGCTTCAGCGGCGCGAACTGGGCGACCAACCTCAACACAAAAGTCCCCGCGCTGCACACGGCTGGTTTCACGATGCTGTGGCTGCCGCCCGCCTCCCGGGCCAGTTTTGGGCAATGCTCCAACGGATATGACCCGAAGGATTTGTTCGACCTTGGCGAATACGGCCTCGGCCGAACCGGCCTCGGCACTCGGGCAGAGGTCAACACGCTGACCTCCACTTTGACGAGCAACTCGATGATGGCCGTCGGCGACGTGATTTTCAACCACCGAGACGGTGGACGGGCGGAACACAACCCGGCCGTCGCCGATTACGTCACCAACTATCCCGTCGTTAGCGGAGCAGCGCCCTTCCCGAGCGACCGCTGGCGGAACGCCCTGCCCATCGGCAGTTCGACCGGACTGGGAGCGGGGATTTATAAATTCAGAATTTCTTCGAAAACCGGCTCCGCGAGCTTCAATGGGAAGCCGTACAAGGCCTATGTCCAGACGAACGCAGTCGGCTGGCAAAACCTCTCTGATGTTGCAGAGGTCGAACCGAACGGCGGCGCGGACTGCGGGCAGGTCAACCAGACCATCGCTTTGGGGAGGAACATCTCGGCGACCGTCGAGACCGGCGGCTCGTGCAACACCGACGAGTTCCAATTGACGCTGAACGCCGGGCAGTTCAACGCGACCGACACCTTATTTATATACCTCTCCAACCAAAACGGCGACTACTCCGACCATCGGATTTACGCCATCAAATACACGCCCTCAGGCGGCTCGGAAACCGACGTGACGAGCGGCCTCATCTATCAGACCTACACCAATTTCAACAACCTGCCCAGCAACCGGGGCGGCATGAACTATCTCAACTTCCGCCCCAACGGCATTTTTCCAACCACCTTGACGGGCGACGAGGAGGCGATGTACTTTTTCTACGATTACGAACAGCAGCAGCAGACGACGGTCGACACGCTGGCAGCCTTCGCCAAATGGCTGCTCACCTCGGCCAACTTCGGCGGGCTGCGAATGGACGCGGTGAAGCACTTCCCGCCGACGGCCGTCGCCAGCGTACTCAACTATCTGAACACCAACGGGATCAACCCGCCGATGGCCGTTGGCGAACATTTCACAAGCGACGCGGGCGTGCTCCGAGGCTGGGTCAACAGCGTCCGCTCGGCGATGACACCGGCGGCGGACGCGGCCATCAAAGTCAGAACTTTCGATTTTGAATTGAGGCAGGCCTTGAAGGACGCTTGCGACCAGTTCGGCTACGACGTTCGGAATGTTTTTCAAAAAGGGATGGTCGACGGCGGCGGCTCGTCCGACGACGCATTCCACACAGTCACCTTCATAAACAACCACGACTACCGCAACGCGGGCGAGCCTGTGCAAAACCAGCCGATGCTGGCTTACGCATACATCCTGACAAACAACCAGATTGGCCTGCCCTGCGTCTTCTACCCCGAATACTACGGCGTGACGGTGCCTAACTACCCGGCGGCCAACCTCAAGACCAAAATCGACTCCCTCATCGACATCCACAAAACCTGGATTTACGGCGCGTCGAGCCGCGAGTATTTGAGCCGGTTTTCGACTCCTTATTATCAATACTTTGTGCCGAACGGCGGCGACACCTACGGCTACCCGAACACGACGCTGGCCTACCAGTTGAGTGGCGCGACGAGCGGGCGGGAGGTCATCGTCGTCATCAACTTCGCCGGTGTCCAGCTCGACTATTATCAAGGAGTGAAACTTACCAACGGCGTCAACCAGGGCACCGTCTTCAAAGAGATGTTGACGGGGTCGCTCACGAGCATCACCAACAACCCCTCCCACCCGGAGCTTCACGCCATCGTCCCGGCAAGGAGCTATCGTGTCTATGTCCAGCAGCTTGCCCTGCCGCTCGACTGGGTTCGAGTCGAGGGGCGCGACCTCGGCGGTGACCGTTCCGAAATCCGCTGGACGGTTGGCGACGAGGCGGGGAACAGCCACTTCACCGTCGAAAAATCGGCTGACGGTGGGCGGAGCTTTTCCCCCATCGGAACCGTCAGCGGTCGCGGGACGGCGACAGGCGAGGCGAGCTACTCTTTCATCGACGAAAACTTCTCGGCCGATGCCCACTACCGCGTCGTGCAGACCGATTTTGATGAAAAAACGAGCCGAAGCCGCGTTGTTTTCATCAAAAATGGGCAAAACGGGCTTCGCTTCGCCATTGCCCCGAACCCATCGGGCGACGGCGGCCGTGTGAATTTGTTTGCTGAATACGGAGAGCCGGAGCGTTTGGAAATCTCGCTGCAGGACGCGGCCGGGCGGCTCGTCGGCTCGGCCGAAACCGATTGGGCATCGGCCGGAGACCTTCTCAACTCATGGCTAGAAGATCAGGCCACTCCTGGGGTTTTCTTTGTCAAAATGACCTGGAACGGTGGCGGCCAGATTTTGAAACTGGTTCGCGGCTGACGCTCACTGCTGCACGGAAACCGCCTCGCTCGTTGTGGGCGACGGAAGTTGTTCGGCCGTCTTCTCGGGGACAATTGGTTCGCCCGCCGAGTCGAGCAGGAACATCAACTTTTGCGACCGCGAGGTGAAATAGCCGAAGACCCAGCCCGTCTCTTCCTCTTTTGTCTCGACCTTGTACCAATAGTCGCGCAGTTCGCAGCGGTTGCCATCGATGGTCGTCTTTACCTTGTCGCGGGTGAAAGTTCGGTCGAGGACGGTCAGCACAGTGCCATCGGCAAGCTTGCGGATGGCCTCGCTGCCGGTCGTCGCCTCGTGGCGAAGGGTCACGGGGGTGTCGTAGGCGATGGTGAGGGTCTTTTTCTTCTCCTTTTTGTCGGGCGAGGCGGCGGGTTTTTCGGCTGACCTCTCGGTCATGGCCACATAGCTAGCGGGCTTCGCGGCCACGCCCTTCTCGCTGGCAAAGCCGCCCGAGGCGCGAATCACTTTCCGCAAGACCTCGATTTGGGGCCGGATGGCGGCCAGTTGCGGGTCGGCGAGGTCTTTATCGATAGCGGCCTCGACCTTCTCGAACTGGCCCTGGTTGATGTCGTACTCGAACTGGAAAAGCCGCTGGTCGCGGTATTTCTCAAAAATGGCCTGGGGCGGTTCCGTCTTCTGAAACTTCAATTTTGCGTAGAAAAAAGCCCCTGCCCCGACAATCGCCGAGAGCAGAACCGCCGCGAACCACCTCGCTCCTCCGACCGAAGAGGAGGCCTTCAGCGAGGCATTCCTGAAAATATGGGTTTCTTCGCGCAGCTTTTTCACCTCGTCGTCACGGCGGGCAAGCTGCTGGATGAGGTCGGTCTTTTCAATCGAATAGCTGGTCTGCAGCCGCTCGTTCTCCGAGCGGAGACCGGCGAGGAGGGCGGCAGCCTCGGCGGCCTCTGCCTGCCGGTCGATGGCCGGCGCCGCCTGTTTTTGGAGGCGGAGCTGGTTCAGCTCGTCGGCCATCTGGCGCAGCTTCGCATCGCGCTCGGCGAGCAGTTGGCGGAAGAACTCGTGGATGTTCGCCTCGTTCTGCGAAGTGCTGTTGGCTGCGGGATTTTCCATGAAAAAGTATGTTTGAGTGCCGCTGGCGTGGACAAAGGTATTTTTTGTTGAAAAATTGGACGCAAATTCATTGAAACAGATACAAAAAGTGGACATCCTCGCCTTCGGTGCCCACCCCGACGACGTGGAGCTTTCTGCCGTCGGGACCCTCCTCCGGCACGCAGCCGCCGGGCGGACCTTCGGCATCCTCGACCTGACGCGGGGCGAGCTTGGCTCTCGCGGCACGCCCGAGGGCCGCGCCGATGAGGCCGCAGAATCTGCCCGGCTCGTCGGCGCGGCATTCCGCGTGACACTCGATTTGGGCGACGGTTTTTTCAACTGGAAAGAGGAGAGCCTTCGGGAGGTAATCCGAGTCGTCCGGGCGGCCCGGCCCGAGATTGTGCTTTGCAACGCGCCCGACGACCGCCACCCCGACCACGGCCGCGCCGCCAAACTGGAGGCCGATGCCTGCTTTTTCGCCGGTCTTCCAAAAATCGAGACCCTCGGCGACGACAGCCTTCCGCAACAAGCCTGGCGGCCCCGGGCGGTCTACCACTACATCCAGGACAAGCACCTCGACCCCGATTTCGTGGTCGACATCACGCCGTTTTTCGCAAAGAAGATGGCCGCCATTTTGACCTTCCGCAGCCAATTCTACTCAGAAAACGAGCCGAACGGCCCCGCCACGCCCATTTCCGGCAAAGATTTCATCGACTTCATGGCCGCCAAGATGCGCGTATTCGGCCGTCCGATTGGGGCCGAGTTCGCAGAAGGTTTCATCGTCGCCCGAACGATGGGCGTGGCCGACCTTTTCCAATTGACCTGAAAAAAATGCCGACCGAACTGACCGCCCCGCGCACCGAGAAACTCCGCGCCGCCATTCGCCGGACGCAGCCCGATGTTGTCGCCATCATGGAGAACATCCACGACCCGCTCAACATCAATGCCGTACTGCGCACGGCCGACGCGGTAGGCATCCGGCAGGTCTGGGCGCTCGACAGCGAGCCGGGGCTAGCGCGGCAGGGCATCAAGCTGGGCAAGCGGTCGTCGGGCGGTGTGTACAAATACGTCGAGGTTCGGCTCTTCCACGACCCGCTGGACTGCCTCGCGGCGGCCCGAGAACTGACTGGTGGGGAGGTCTGGGCGGCGCACCTTTCGGAAACCTACGAGCTTTCCCATTTCACGAAAAAGACCCCGTCCGTCCGCGAGGCTGTGCTAAAACTGCAAGAAACTGAACCGGGAAACATTGGGAAACCAACCCGCAGCCTGTTCGAACTTGACCTGACGCGGCCGGTCGTCCTGCTTTTCGGCAACGAGCACTTCGGGCCGACCCCGGCCTCGCTCGCACTTTGCGACGGCTTTTTTGTCATCCCGATGGCTGGGCTGGCGCAGAGCTTGAACGTGTCGGTTTCGGCGGCGGTCGCTTTTTACGAGCTTTTCCGGCAGCGCGACCTGCTCGGGTTTTATGGTGAAAACCCGAGGCTCGACGAGGCCGGGCAGGAAGGCCTTTTCATGAAGTGGAAGACCATGTTGACGGAGCGGCACGATAAGCGGGTTGTTGGTTTTCTTGATTGATGGCTCTGTTGCTGCCCAAAAACCACAATGTTTGAACAGTGAGCTTGAGGACACGAAAAAAGTCCGAGCGGTTGGCAGCGGCCGCGACGAGTGAGTCGTTGCTTGAGTCAACGCGGCGAGGCAAATCTTCGACCGGCTTTCAACTGAAATTTTTTTCAACAGCCCGGAAACGCCCGGTTCTTTGGCACAACTGACTGACAACCAACTTTTTACAACCGACTGGCTTTGGTAGCAGATGTCAGGCACCGAAAGAAAATCAGCGGTGGATTAGGGGTTCTAAAGGCCATTTCTACCTTCGCCCGTACCAACTTTTGAGGCTTGGCCGCGAAAAATGGCCGCTCGGATTCCCCAAAATCCTCATGCCATCCTCTCCAAAAGGCCATTTTCTGTTGAACATGGAATACCCGTCCAGAGCTTCTCTGGGCCGGGCGACAATCATCAATCAAGTTCTTTTTTCTAAACCAAATCAGTAGTTATGAAAAGACTTTCACTAGTTCTGTCACTGGTGTGCTTCGCGGCCTTCGTGGCGACGGCGCAGCGCACCGTCGTCGGGACGGTCACCGACGACAGCGGAGAGACCCTCATCGGCGCAAGTGTGCAGGCGAAAGGCACGTCCGCAGGGACGGTCACGGACGTCAACGGGAAGTACTCCCTATCCGTGCCGCGCGAGGCGACGACGCTCATCGTCAGCTACACGGGCTACAACGCCCAGGAAATCGCACTGGGCGCGTCGAACGTCGTCGATGTGCGGCTGTCGTCGAGCAAGGTGCTCACGGAGGTCGTTGTCTCGGCGACCGGCCTGACCCGCAACAAGAGCGACGTCGTCTATGCCAACCAGACGGTCAGCTCGGCCGACCTCAACCAAGTTGCCAACAAGAGTGTGCTCAACGCGCTGCAGGGCAAGACGGCCGGTGTGCGCATTGGGCAGGCCTCGGGCCAAGCGGGTGCCTCGACGCGCATCGTCCTGCGCGGCGAGACCTCGCTGACGCAGGGCAACAACGCCCTCATCGTCGTTGACGGGGTTCCGCTCAACAACTCGTCCTCCTCGGGCGGCGGCGGCACGGCCGACCGGGCCTCGGGCAAGGCGGGCGACCGCGATAACTACGTCGACTTCGGCAACCGCGCCAACGACATCAACCCGGATGACATCGAATCTGTCACGGTGCTTAAAGGCCCGGCGGCGACGACTTTGTACGGGTCGCGCGGCGGCTCGGGTGTGGTCGTCATCACCACTAAAAAGGGCAAGAAAGGCGAAAAGGCGAACATCAACGTCTCGTCCTCCATCTCGCGCGACAAGGCTTATCTCATCTACAAGCAACAAGAAAAATGGGGGTCAGGCTACCAGACCTGCGGCGGCTGCGGCGGCGGCATCAACATTTTCATGGGCGAGAACTTCTCTTGGGGCGCGCCCTATGATGGCCAGCTCATTCCGTGGACGGGTGCGCCAATCGACGCGAACGGCAACCTTATCCCGCTTTCGAACGGCAAAACTGAGCAGCTTATCCGCCCGTACTCGCCGGTGAAGAACAACTTCCAGAACTTCTTCGACATCGGCATGACGTTCCGCAACAACGTCTCGGTCGACGGCGGCAACGACAAGACCTCCTACTATCTCGGCTACACGAACTACAACAACCAGGGCATCATGCCCCACACGTTCTTCAACAAGCACAACGTCATCCTGAACGTGTCGCAGAAGTTCTCCGACAAGCTTTCGTCGGCCTTCTCAATGAACTACGTGAAGCTCGAGCAGCGCGGCGCGACCGAGGGCGGTTACCCGTTCGGCTACTCGTCGGGCACCCCTGCGATGGCCTTTGCGACGCAGACCCCGGCGAACATCCCGTTCCGCGAACTGCGCGACTACAACTCACCGTACCACGACTTCAAGGGATTCTATGGACAGTACAGCATCAACCCGTACTTCATCCTCGACAAACAGGACGTGCGCAACTTCGTCGACAACGTCATCTCGAATGCCTCGCTTAAGTACAGCTTCAACAGCAACTTCGACATCACGGGCCGCGTCGCCACCGACTTCATCACGAGCGTCGTGACGGAGAAAAGCCCGAAGTTCCAATATGAGAAGGCCCTCGTCTGGGCCGATGGCCAACTGCTCGACGGCGGCCGCAACCCGGGCAACACGAATAGCCTCGGCGGCTACAAGGAGAGCACCGACCGCTTCATCAACATGACCTACGACGTCTTCGGCGCATACCACAAGCAGCTCTCGGAGGACTTCAAGCTCAACACGCTGGCCGGTTTCAACAGCATCGACCAGACACGGCGCACCGTCCGGGGGCAGACCACGGGCGGCCTCGTCATCCCCGAATTCTACGACCTGACGAACTCTGTTGCGCAGACGCTTGCGACGAACGAGACCTCGCAGTATCGTCTCTTCGGCTTCTACCTCAACAACTCCATCGGCTACAAGGACTATCTCTTCCTCGAGTACTCGGCCCGTCAGGACTACTCCTCGACGCTGCCGAGCGGCAAGCGCGGCTTCTTCTACCAGGGCGGCGGCGTGTCGTTCGTCCCGACGCAGTTGCCCAATTTCGGCATGGACCAAATCTCGAACCTGAAGCTCCGTGGCGGCCTCGGCTCGGCAGGCAAGGACGCGCCGACCTATCGTCTCGACTCCTACTACGGCCTCAACCCGACGCTTTTGGATCAGGGCGACGACTACCAGATCCGCTTCCCCTTCAACGGTGTTGCGGGCGCCCAACAAAGCCAGCGCATCGGCAACCCGAACCTCAAGCCTGAGCTTTCCGTCACCTCGGAGGCGGGGATCGACCTCGGGCTGCTGCAGGATCGCATCGAACTGGAGTACACGTATTACAACATCAACTCGAAGAACCAGATCGTCGATGTCAACATCCCGTGGTCGTCGGGCTACGCCCTGCTGCCGGTCAACATCGGCCGCATGACCAACTGGGGCCACGAGGTTGTCGTCCGCCTCACGCCCGTCCGCTCGAACATGCTGACGTGGAAGCTCTTCGGCACTTGGTCCCAGAACCACAACAAGGTCAACACCATCATCAAGAACGACTCGGAGACCGACGAGCTGGCCATCTTCACGGGCCTCGTCCACTTCACGGGCCACGGCTCGATGAACCTCGTGGCAGCCGAAGGTCAGCCTTTTGGCACGTTCAAGGGGACGAACTACGTCTATGACGACAACGGCAAAATCGTCGTCGACGGCAACGGCAACCCGCAGAAGAGCGCCTCGCTCGAGTACCTCGGCAGCTACCAGCCGAAGTGGATCGGCAGCCTTGGCACGTCCATCAGCTCGCACGGCTTCACCGTTTCGGCGCTGCTCGACGGGAAGAAGGGCGGCAAGTTCTTCTCGGGCACCGCGACGTCGACCATCTTCAATGGCACGTCCATCAAGACGGACATCGGCAACCGCGAGGATTTCATCCTCGAAAACTCGGTCAATGCCGACGGCTCCGCGAACACGACGGCCACACAGGCCTACGACTACTACAAGTCGACCCCGGCCGCGTCGTACCTAATCGATGCCTCCTATCTCAAATTGCGCGAGATCACCCTCTCCTACACGCTGCCGAAGACAACCCTCGGCCGCTTCAAATCGGTGACGGTCGGCCTGTTCGGCAAGAACCTCAAGTTCTGGCTCCCGAGCGAGAACGTGTTCGCCGACCCCGAGGTCAGCGGCATTGGCGGCGCGAGCGACGCAACCGGCATCGAGACGACAACGACCCCGCCGGCCAAGAGCTACGGCGCGGAGATCCGGCTCAATTTCTAATCAAACCAAAGTCTTAAGAAGATGAAACTTTTCAAATTGAAATACGCGGTCCTCGTCGCCGTCGGTGTGGCCTTTGCGGTCACCTCTTGCAAAAAGAGCTACCTCGACGTCAACAACGACCCGAACCAGTCGCTCTCTTCGCGCGTCGACCTGCAGCTCACGACCGGCGAGCTGTACACATCCATCGGCGTGGGGCAACGCATGTTCTCCAACCTCAACCAGTGGTGCCAGTACTTCACGGGCGGCCCCGGCGTCTCGTTGACCGACCCCGACAAGCACATCATGGCCTCCTCGGAAGGCAACGAACTGTGGCGCTCGCTCTACCGCAGCTCGGTCAACCTCAACTACATCATCGACAAGGCTCCCGAGCAGAAGTACTACGTCGCCATCGCAAAAATCATCAAAGCGTACAACATGCAGGTCTGCCTCGACCTGTTCGGCGACATCCCGTACTCGGAGGCTCTGCAGGGCAACAGCGAGAACCAAATTCTCCACCCGCGCTACGACGCTGCGGCGACGGTCTACGGCCAGCTCCAAGCGGAGGTAGCCGATGCCATCGCCATCATCGACGCTGCGGACGCAACCGGTGGCTACACGCACCCAGGTGCCGACGACGTCATCTACGCAGGCGACATGGCCAAGTGGCGCAAGTTTGCCAACTCGCTCCTCCTCAAAATGGTGGTTCGCACGGGCACGGGCACAGCCCCTTCGACAAACGCAGCCGACTACATCACCGATAATGCGGACGCGGCCATGGTGAGCTTCCCCGGCGGCACATCGGGCAGCAACCCTTTCTACAACGCGGCGAAGAGCACGGCCCTCGGCAACTTCTATATTGCCACGACCACGTCTATGGACTACCTGAACAATACTGGTGACCCGCGCCTCAACTACTTCTACGACCCCAATGGGGAAGGCCAGCAAATCGGCCTGACCTTCGGCGGCATTGAAGCGGCTCCCGTCGGGAAGACCTATTCTACCCCTGCGGGCGCGAAGACAGGCGACGGCGTCCTTTTCAGCCCCACCATGCCGGTGGTGCTTCTCTCGGCATGGGAAGGCAATCTTCTACTTGCCGAGGCTGGAATCGGCGACGCCAAGGCGAACTACGAAGAGGCAGTCCACCAGAACTGCGCCTACCTCGGTCTCGCCGATGGTGCCGACACAACCTACTTGAAGGGTGCTGGTGCTTTCAACGCGGGCAGCCCGCTCAAGTCCATCGCCTACCAAAAGTGGGTCTGCATGACCGGCATCCAGCCCATCGAGTCGTGGATTGAGACGCGCCGCTATGACAAGGCCGGACAGGAGTGGTTTGCTTCACCGGGCGGCATCTTTGTCGCGCCTTTGAAGAACTCCCTCGGAGCCTTCCCAACCATCCTCCCCTACCCGGAGAGCGAGGAGAGCCTCAACCAATCATTCCCCGGCCAACACGCGTTGACGGCCAAAGTCTTTTGGGACAACTAAAAAAGCACAAGAATTATGAAAAATAAGCTCTTTCTCGGC
>JBGAWE010000432.1:0-2287 GCA_044227705.1 Saprospiraceae bacterium | reverse complement strand
CCTGACTGTCGCTTGCTGTCTAGGCGGCTCCGGCTTGAGCGGCGGGCGGGCCGGAACCTGCCTCAGTTCCGGTTCGATGGGCAGGGCCTCGGAGGCATCGCGCACGGCGCGGTAGTCCTCGTAGCCTTTTCGGACGCATTTCACCTCCCAATCGAAGCTGTAGCTGCCCTGTCCGGCGAACAGCTCCTTCACCTTGAAGCCCGCGGCCGTCTTCTCGACGACGGCCAGCCCTTTCGAGTCAGCCGAGCCGGGCGTGAGAGCGACGGTCATGGTCGCGGGGTTGCCGACGAGCGCGAAGTCCTCGGTGAGCTCGACCGATGCCTCGCCGCCTTTGAGGGTGGCCGTGCCGCGCAGGTAGGCGGCTGCCTCGGGGCCTTCGATGCTGGCATACCAGATTTCCTGGCCAGGGCGCGTCGGGTGCGGCATTCGGAAGTTCTTGATGTCACCCCAAACGACGCCCTGCCCCGCAGAATTGAGGTAGATGCCCCCCTTGGTTGTTGATCCGTCTGAGGAACGGAGGGCGAAGTAGCCGTGGTTGTTGTAGTTGAGCAGGCTGGTGACGGTGAGGTTTTCCTTCGCCCCGTTCGTGCCGTAGAAGGCCGTGTAGGCACCGCCCCCGTTGGCGACGCTGAAGCGGTTGGTGCGGGTGCCGTCGTGGAAGGTCTCGAGGTTCGCTCCCACCCTCGTGTAGCCGTTGAGGTATGCGGCACCGTTAATGCCGTTGCTGTGGACAGACCATAGCTCCCAATCCCAACGCCGTAGCTCAACGTGCCGTAGTACCCTTGTTGTGCGCCCGTTCCTTCACCGTTGCTGACGCCGCTGACCCCCGTCGAAAAAAGTGGAGAACCCGCTGACCGGGCCGTAGTTGCTCTGGAGCCGTGTTCGAGGAGCCGTAGACCCCGATGTCGGAGGTGCCGTTGAGCTCTGGTAGTCGGCGACGGTCTGCCCGCCGTAGCCGATGCCCGCCACGCCCACGCCGTAGGACTGGTTGCTGTTGTACGTCCCGCTCACGCCGACGCCCATCTGACTGAAGTCGCCCCCGTTGTTTTAGACCCGAGATGGCCTGTTGTAGTCCGTGCCGTTGTAGACGGCCTCGAGCGGCGCGGTCGGGACGAGGGTGCCGATGCCCACGTTGCCGGGATTGGTGTTGTATATGTTGGTGCCGTCGTTGGTCGCCCAGTGGCCGGGAGGGAAGGGCAGGTTCTGCGAGTTGCCGCCAGAGATGGAGATGGTGTTGCCGGAGATGGTGAGCGTCTGGTTGTCTTGTCCGCTGGCCGGTTTTGCGAGTTGCCGCCGGAGATGGAGATGGTGTTGCCGGAGACGGCGAGCGTCTGGTTGTCCTTGTCCGCTGGCAGGTTCTGCGAGTTGCCGCCGGAGATGGAGATGGTGTTGCCGGAGACGGCGAGCGTCTGGTTGTCCTTGTCGTTGGCGATGTTGTCAGCCGAGGCGGCGCGGTTGGCGTAGAGGGCGTAGGGGACGCTCTTCAGCTCCTCCGTGCCGAGCGAGATGAAATCGAAGCCAACCTTCAGTGCCACGCCGAGCTTCTTGTTGCCCGATGACCAGTTGATGGTGGCGAAAGAGGCCGGATCGACCGAGCCGAGTTCGTGCACTGCGAGGCCGAAGCCGTTGGTCGTGATTTGCTTGTCCTCTGTATAGATGGCAACGGCCCCGTCGAACACCGTGAAGCGCAGCGTGACGGGGGTGGTTTTGTACGGATCCCCATTGGCGTCGCGGACGATGCCCTGCCACGAGAGCTTTTGCGGGGCCTGCCCAAGGAGGACTGCTGAGGCAGCGATCAAAAGAAGAATTGCGAGAGCTGACTGTTTCATGATATTGAGTTTGAAAATGGTGAGGATGGCTGGGAGGAGACGGCTGGGGGTCGGGGCCGCTCCCCTCAAAGCTTGACGGCTTTGACTGTCTCTACCCACAGCCCGGCCGGGGTGGAGAAGTGCAGCAGGTAGGCCCCGGCCGGCAGGGTTTCCAGCGAAAGCTCGTGGTTGTCGCAGGCGGCCTCGTCGCATAGCAGCAGCCTGCCGTCGGGGCCGAACAGGGAAAGGCGCACCTCCCTTCCCTCGCCCACCCGGATGGTCAGCCGGCCGGGCGTCGGGTTGGGGAAGACGGAGAGGCCCCACTCGCCCGGCGCGCCCGGCTCCTCGGCCTCCACGAAAATGCCGACAAAGGGCTGCCAAAAGCCCTGCGTCACCTGTTGGCCGCCGGTCAGGCCGATGGTGGTGACAATCGGCTCGCCCACCGACCAGTGGACGTTGATTTTGTCGGGGCCGACGGT
>JBGAWE010000100.1:0-16586 GCA_044227705.1 Saprospiraceae bacterium | reverse complement strand
CGGGCTTTACTCAATCAAACTCTCGGTCAAAAGCATCGCCGGTTGCCGCGCTGATTTCACGAAGAATTTTACCGTCGTCGCCAATCCGCTCACCGGCAACATCGGAATCGCGCCGCCGAGCGGCAAGATTTGCGAGGGCAAGACCGCCACGCTGACTGCCCCGCCCGGCGGCATTTCGTGGCTGTGGGGCGACGGCTCGACAGCTAATTCGTTGATTGTCAATGCCGAAGGCAACTATTCGCTGACCATCACCAACACGGCGGGCTGCACCTATTCGCCCCCCGATGCCGTCGTCGAAATCCTCCCCGCACCCGACGCGGCCATCACAGCTTTGGAAAAGAACGACCTCGGCCTCGTGACCGGCCAGTTTGATTCGCCCTACACGACCTGTTTCGGCGACGACGTCTTCCTCGAGGCCAGCGGCAACGGGACGAGCTACACCTACTCGTGGCCCAGCGGCACGAACGGCAACCTCGACGAATACTCCGACGCTCGAGGCAACCTGCTGCCCATCGGCACCCAAAATTTCACGCTGACCATCACAGACGCGACGACCGGCTGCACGAACACGAGCCTCCCCTTCGAGGTCGTCGTCAACCCCGTGCCGACGAGCGTGCAAATCCAGATTTCGCCCGCGGGGATGCCTTGCGGCAATGTGAACCACGTCTTTTCGGTGCAAAACCCCGTCGTCGGTCAGACTTATGAATGGAACACCGGCCAACAGGGCGCGAGCTTCCAGACCGACGAGGCGGGCAACTTTTTCGTCATCGCCACCAATTCATTCGGCTGTTCGGCGGAAAGCCCGGCCATTTCTGTGCTGCCTGGCGCGCCTGTCGAGGCCATCCCGGCCGGTTGCCTCACGCGCTGCACACCCGACACGATTTGCTTCAACCTGCCGCCGACCGTCACCGCCTTCCAATGGTTTTTCAACGGCTCGCCCATCGCCTCGCCGAACGGGGCGCAGCTCATCGCCACGCAAAGCGGCACCTACACCGTCGAATTGACGACGGCGAACGGCTGCACCGCCTTCTCCGACCCGCTCGTGCTCGACATGCAACCGGCGTTCGGCTCCGTCCTCGGGCAGGTCTGGTCGGATGTCAATCAGAACGGAATCATTGACGCGGCGGACACGCTCGTTAGCCTAATTCCAGTCAACTTGATGAACGGCGCGACGGTCGTAACTTCCTCATTGTCAAACAGTTCGGGCAGTTTCAGCTTCGTGAACGTGCCGTCGCTCCCCTACTCTGCCGCGCTGGATTTGGCCAATCTGCCGCCCGGTTGGTCGCCCGTCATCGACACCGACGACGCGACGTTGAGCGGCTGCGACGACGAGACAATGCCGCAACTTTTGGTCGTCTTCTGCCAAACCTCGAACGTCGCCATCAACCTCTCGGCCTGCGCGGGCGACTCGGTTTTCACCCAGAACGAATGGATGTTGGCCGGGGCGACGAAGAAGTTTGTGTTCAAAAACCAGTTCGGCTGCGACTCGATAATCACGGTGAAAGTCGCCTCGCTCGCCGTGCCGCCGGTCACGAAGCTCACGCTGCCCGCCTGTGTCGGGACGACCGCGAGCTACAACAACACGCAACTGGCCGCAGGCTCGATGACCGACTTCCACTTCTCGGCCGCCAACGGATGCGACTCGCTCGTGCAAGTGACCGTGACCGCCGGACAGCCGACGGCGGCGGCTGTCGCCAAATCTGTCTGCCCTGGCCAAACCTTTGATTTTCAGGGATTTGCGCTGGCAGCCGGTGATTCGATGGTTTTCAAATTGACCAACGCGGCAGGCTGCGATTCGACCCTGACGGTCACCGTCGCAGGGCTTCCGCCGATTGATTTTTCGATAAAAACAGAGCCTTCCTGCGCCAATTTGCCCGATGGCAAACTGTCGGTTGAATCTGTGAGCGGCGACGGCCCATTCAATTTTTCAACGGATGGCGGCACGACATGGCAGGATTCATCCACTTTCCTGCAAATCGCCGCTGGCAGCCAGACCGTCCAAGTCCGAGACAGCAACGGCTGTCTTTTGGAAAAATCAGCACAAGTCGACACCCTCCCGCCGCTCTCCGTAGAGCTCGAAAACGGGGCGC
Organism: Saprospiraceae bacterium; assembly: GCA_044227705.1. GTDB lineage: Bacteria > Bacteroidota > Bacteroidia > Chitinophagales > Saprospiraceae > JANOQP01. Next base: position 14,496 of record JBGAWE010000100.1, on the reverse strand, counting down.
TCGACTGCGGACATCTCGAAATCTCCCTCTCGCCGACCGTCGCCGGGGCCGATTCGACGGCCAGTTTTGAGTGGAAAAAGGAGGACGGCACCGTTATTTCCAGCGAATTCGCCTTGCCCGTCACGGCCGAGGGCAAGTACACCTTCACAGCTAAGAACCGCTGCGAGGCCGTCGCAAAGACTGCCGATGTGGTGTTCGACGATTCCTCCATCGGCTCCATTTTTTACCTGCCCAACGCCATCGACCCAATCGGCAGCGACGCAAACCGCCAATGGCGGCCATATTTCACCGACAAGGCACAATTCGTTGATTATCAACTGCTTGTCTACGACCGCTGGGGCAATCTCATCTTCCAAACCGACGACCCGACAGAGAGTTGGGACGGAAACTTCCGGGGAAAGCGCCTGCGTCCCGGTGTTTTCGTCTGGTACATGGAAGCCTCGCTCAATGCCTGCGAACAGCCCATCAAAATCCGCGAAAAGGGCGACGTGACCATCGTCAGGTGACGGCTTTGGCGTTTCGGGTTTTGAGTTTCGAGTCGGCCGGGCTTGAAACTCAAAACCCGAAACCCAAAACTTGATTCCCAAAATACCTTCGCCCCAAACGGAACGGAAGATGTTGCTCTACCGGATTTTTCGCCCTGCCGTCCACGCGGCGATGCGACCCTTCTATCGGCGGGTCTTCATCACAGATTTTGAAAAGATACCGCTCGACGCGCCGGTCATCCTTGCCGTCAACCACCCGACCGGTTTTGTGGACCCGTTGGTGCTTTCCGCCTACATAAAAAAGCAGCTTTGGCACATGACACGCGGCGACCTCTTCCGAAAGAAGCGGGCGGCGCAAATCATGGGGAGCATGAACATGTTCCCGGTCTATCGTTTCCGGGAAGGCTACGAGGATTCGCGGCGCAACAACGAGGTCTTCGAGTTTTGCGCCCAAAAACTGGCCGAAAACCAGATCCTCGCCATCTACGTCGAGGGCATCAGTGCGCATGAAAAGCGGCTTCGCCCGATGCAAAAGGGCGCGGCGCGGATTGCCTGGCAGGCTTTTGAGAAAAACAATCTCCGCAACCTGCAAATCGTCCCCGTCGGGGCGAATTACACCTATGCCGACCAGCCGAGAAGCGAGGTCATGTTCATGGCAGGCGACCCCATCCGGGTGGCGGATTTTTATGAAAAGCACCAACAAAACCCTGCTGCCGCCATTTCCGAGTTGACCAATCTCATGGAAGCCCGGCTCCGGGAGTTGATGGTCATCGTGAAAGAACCTTCCGACGACGAGCTGGCCGAGCAGCTTTTCCAACTTTTCAGAAACCCCGTCGACCGGCCGCTCGCGCCTCATTTCTCGACAAGCCCCGACAGGCTGCACGATGAAAAAGCCATCGCCGACCACCTCAACGAACTTTCCGGGGAAGACAAAAAGAGCCTCGCCCAACAAGCCGATGCCTATTTCTCCAAGCTCGAAAAACTGGGCGTGACCGACTTCGGCCTCGTCCAACCCGCTTGGTCGTCGTGGACATGGATGCTTTTGGGCATCATTGGTTTCCTGCCCGCGCCCTTGGGTTGGGCGCTCGTCTGGCCGCCCGCCAAGCTGGCCAATTGGGTGATGAAAAAGAAGGCCCGAAAGGCCGAGTTCCGCTCCTCTATTGAGATGGGCGTGGGAATAGTCGGCTACAGCGTCATCTGGTTTCCGGCGATTCTCGTCGCGGCGCTCTGCACGGGGCGGGCGGTTTTCATCGCGGCGGCCTTGCTACTTCCGCTTTGGGGGTATCTATCGATGCTCTTTTTTGAGATCATGGGCTTTTGCAAACAAGCCCGCGCCGCACAAAACCTGCCCGAGAACGAACGGGCATCACTTCTTGAAGCCCGCCAAAAACTGGTCGCGGCCGCTTTCTCAACCCTCCGGTTCCGCTCGCATTAGGCTGCCGTTCGACTCCGCCTCGCCAATCATCTCTCGCGGGAGCCGCTTGGTGCTTTTTGCCCCGAGTTGCCGGATTTTTTCCGCGCGGCCAACGAGCGTGTCCCCCTGCCTTTTTGCCTCGGTGAGCTTTCCCATCGCGTCGTCGAAGCTCTGCCGAGCCGCGTCCATGCGTTGGCCGACGAGCCGAAGGTCATCGACGAAGGCCACAAACTGGTCGTACAGCAGCCCACTCAACCGCGCAATTTCTTGAACAGAGCGCGTCTGCCTTTCTTGTTTCCAGAGATGCCCCACCGTCCGCATCACCGCCAAAAGGGTCGAGTTGGTGACGATGGCGATGTTCTTCTCCATCGCGTCTGTGAGGAGCCGCGGGTCGTGCTCGCTGGCCAGCGCGAGGGCGCCGTCGAGCGGGACGAAAAGCAGAAGGAAATCCGGCGAGTTTATCTGGTAGAGCGACTGGTAGTTGCGGCCGCTCAAGCCGTTGATATGCGCCCGCAGGCTGTCGAGGTGGGCGCGGGCATGGGAAGGCTTTTTGGCCTCGTCGACTTCGTTGGCCCATCGCTCGAAGGCCGTGAGCGAAACTTTTGAGTCGATGATGAGGTGACGGTCGCCGGGCAACTGAATGACGACGTCGGGTCTTTTTTGCCGACCTTCGTCGTCGAGAAAACTGGACTGGGTGATGAAATGCACGCCTTTCGAGAGGCCGGCCTTTTCCAAGATGAGTTCCAGTTGGAACTCGCCCCAATCGCCCTGCACCTTCGATTTTCCTTTCAGGGCGGCGGCGAGGTTGTTTGCGTCAAGGCTCAGCTGGCCGTTCAGCAGTCGCAGCGACTCCAGTTCCTTTTTAAGCGAAAACCGCTCGCGCGTCTCCTCCAAAAACTGGTGGCCGAGCTTTTCCTCAAACTCCCTGATGCGCTCTCGGAGCGGTTGGAGGAGGCCGGAGAGCTGTTGCCGGTTCTGCTCGGAGAATTGTTGGCTCTTCTCCTCGAAAATCCGGTTCGAAAGGTTCTCAAACTCCGTCTTGAAGCGGCCGTTGAGCTTTTCAAGTTCCGCCTTTTGGTCGAGCAAACGGTCTTCGAGGTGGCGCACCGTCTCGTCGCGGGCGGCGATTTGGGCAAAGGCTTCGCGCAACGCCTTCTCGCGCTCGCCAAGGTCGATTTTCATGGCGTTGAGCTGGCCCTGCACCGCTTCGAAAGCGTCGCGCGAGACCATCCCCACCGATATTTGCACGCCCGGAGACGGCCGCTTGAGCAGAAACAGCACCGCCGCGACGAGCGCGACACCTATGATAATGAGGAGCGTGAGATTGTCCATCGTCCGGCCGGTTGTCGGAAGCCGGAGCAAACGTACAACTCCTTGTTTTTTATTTCAATCATTTCGTTTTGAAAAAATGTTTCAAAAAATACGAAACAGATTTTGAAACAAAATGCGCGGCGAGAAAACCTCCGCTTCATTCCCCCGCGTCAGAACCAAGTGGGCGGCGGCTGAAACCACTTTCCCCGGAAAAAGAACGTGTTGTCAACTCGCCAGAAGCAAGTTATATTAAAATATAAAGTCATTTCACCGAGAAATAACCTCTTTGCGCGCAGCTAGAAGGTGTTTTTCCGCAGCTGGAAAGTCTTTTTTCGTCGCCAGAACCTCTTTTTCCACGGATAGAAGGTCTTTTTTCGCCGATAGAACCTCTTTTTCCGCAGCCAGAAGGTCTTTTCCCGCCGCCAGAACCTCCTTTTTCCGCAGTTGTAGCGGGTCTTTTCCTGCAACCAGCTGGTTTTCCGTCGCTGTAAACTTCTTTCCGCCGAAAAAAGAGCATGTTTCTCGCATACCGGCCTCCGACTAGACGCCAATCAGGAGCGTTTCGGCGCCGAATTCGAGGGTCCACGCCCCACATCCCAAAGCAAAGGGCGGGACAAAGTCCGCAGTCCGATAGATTTTTTAAAATTTAAATGAGAAAATTTTGCGGATGCGGGGGCATTGCGATTTTTGGGCGAGAAAAAACCGCCCACAGCGGTCCTGCAGTTGCGCCTTTCCATTCTTTCACAGTTGGTTATACGCACCTCCCAACCGCCACTGGCTTCTCGGCACAACATGCTGGAGAATGGCAACTTATGCGCACCTCGGGGATAAAGTTCCGGAACTTTTGTCGGGAGGTGCGTATATCCACTTGTTCGCTTCAATTAAAAAAAATAAATAACCAATAAAATTTAATAAATATGGGACTTTTTGATTTTTTAAAACCGAAACAAAATAAACTCAACGAACAATTTGAGAGGATTAATAACGATATTTTTCCAAAAGGAAGGAGAGATATTGAGTCAGCCGTAAATGAACTTTTGCTGATATTGAACAACGCAATCGGAAAAAGTGAGGCTGAGGCGATTGTTATGAAATCTGTATTTATCAGCAGAATTTCAGAGAATTTTGACAAAGAAAGACTGAGGACACATTTGGCGGGTTACTGTATCCAGCATTTTAATGAATCTCAAATCTCGAATTTCTTTGACTATCTTGCTGCAATTAAGTTTGCAAAGATGATTCACAACAGAACACCCTCAGAGGTAAGAAGGGTCGAAGGCGGCGGCTACGCTTGGTAAATCAACTGTATGAAACCCGATTGGTTTAAATATGTTCCGGAAGAATTTAAGGCACAACTCATTAAGGAAATTGAAAGTAATCCTCAATGTTGTGAATTAGATGAACTCCCACAGGGAGTTGGAGAGTTTGGATTAGAGAAAACTAATCCAATACCAACGTATGGTATCCCTGAAAATGAAACGTATTTAAGAAACCTTAGAACTTCTAACAGGGAATTCCTTAAATATAGAAGAACTGGTAGTTTTGAAGTCGAAAACATTTCAAAACGGATAGATGAATATGAAATATTCAATGCTATTGGTGATACGGTAGCGTTTTTATACTTTTCGCCATACCACAAAAGACATCCGAAAAGTCTCCGCAAGGTTTCTATCTTAAAGGAGAATTTAAACGATTCTTTTTTCTTGAAAAGTTTATTCCCTTGGTAAGTTTGGAAAAAATCAGCCGTTGAAGAATATCATCAACAATTAGAAGAACAAGAACACGCATCTTTAAAGAGGAGGAAAAAGGCAAAAAGAGAAGGAGCGTTTAAAAAAGCGAGCAACTAACAAAAAAGATGTAAAGGTGTCCTCAAACTTATGAAATCCATCAAAGCGAACAATGAAATTAAAAAATACACACATTACAAAACTGTACCACGTGATTGAAAAATTTAAACTCACATTATAAAACAAAGGTTTCTATTAAGGGTTTTGCCTTCAGAAATAATGAATAAAAATTAACGAACCAGGTGGAAGTTTGTTATCGAGAAATTTAGATAGTAATAAATAAGTGATGATTATGCTGATTGATGCGCCTTTACAAGAAATCACCCGATGATGTTTACTCAACCTCTAAAAAAGCTGAGATACATGTAATTTTAGAATGACCAAAGTCCTTTCAAGTAGTCCATTATATACAGGGAATGCGCAAGTAATGATGTTGTCGTAGGCAATGACCTGAAATGCTTTCAAAATATTGATTTAAGTTTATTTAAACATCCAAACCATTTTGGAATTCCAGAGAATAAGCGGAAATATTATCAAGCAGCATTAGTAAAAAACTGCCTGCCCATTCAGCCATTAAAAACATATACAACGCGTCACTTAAATTTAACATACCATGCTTTACGTTGTTAAAAAAAATATATAGAAAACATCCAAAAGAATATCCACTTTAAAGAATGATAACCTTCTGCAAAAGCAAGTATGCCTTATACAATTTAGTCTTTATCCTGTTGAGATTCCAGTACCATTTTTTGAGGGTGAATATTCTGAAAGTGTTGAGGGAATATGGCAAGCATTAAAGGTTTTTAGTAAAGATGATATTGACCTCTCAAAACTTAAAATTAAATCTATGAGTGGGATAAAAAGGTCAGTTAGAGTAAAAGGAAAAGTTCTCGGACATAGAAAAGGTCGAAATGGTGAATTGCTTAATTATATTGAGGCAAGAAAATTAATTTATCTACCAACATACTTTTGGGTGCTTAAAAATAAATTAAATGAGTTGATTGATAAGGTCGTAATTATTGCCCAAGAAAAAAATATTGTTTTTTTGGATTATACCACAAATACTGATATTGAAAATACATCAAAACCATTGTCTCATGCTGGATTACTTGTAAAGTATTTAAGTGAAAACCATAAAGAACTATTGCAAGTTCAAATAGAAGATAAAAACCAAAAACAATTGAAACTTAATCTATAATAGAATAAAACAGAAGCGAACAACGCACTCCTGCCAACGGCCGCCAAAGCCTAACTCGAAGCCAACGCAGGCGGCGGTATGCGTGAGTGCCACCGTTGAGTGCAATTATTAGAACAAAAAAATTCATAACAATAAAAATCGAAAATTATGTGGCCAAGAAATAGATATACAGGCTCCGGCGGTGGTTTGTACACAGGGCCGGGCGGCGGACTTTATACTGGCCCTGGTGGTGGAGCTTATACTGGCCCTGGTGGTGGGCTTTACACAGGTCCTGGAGGAGGGCTATATACAGGCCCCGGCGGTGGTTTGTACACAGGGCCGGGTGGCGGACTTTATACTGGACCAGGGGGCGGTCTTTACACAGGGCCAGGTGGTGGGCTTTACACAGGTCCCGGAGGAGGGCTATATACAGGACCAAGTGGTGGACTTTATACCGGACCAGATTCTAATCCATATATGAGTAATTGGCCTCCGCCAAATGTTTTATTAGAAGTATTGCGGGAAGGAGGTATGACACAAGTTCTAAATCTTTTAATACAAAATGGGTTTGGAATATAATCAAATTTTGCCATTGTTGGCGTCCGCCATCGCTCCCATAAATCTTAGTTAAGTCAAAGCACTGCCGTTGTTGGCGTCCTCGCCACCAACTCCCTATCTGCCCAGCCTATCAACAAACTCGGGGCGACGCCAGCAGAGCAACAAGAAACAAAGTGGTCATTTGCAACAAGCGACTACGTTTGTTAATAATCTCTTTAGCGCCACACATACTATGTGGTGGCGTGTGCCGAGAGCATTGCCATAACCCTGCGGTTCGTTCGTTAAGCATTCATTTACACAACGAAAATATCATGGCAGTAGCTGAAAAACTAAAATCGATCATCGTCGAACAATTGGGGGGTTGATGAAAGTGAAGTAACGCGGGAGGCCAGCTTTACAGACGACTTGAGGGCCGATTCCCTCGACATTGTGGAATTGATCTTGGCCGTCGAAGAAGAATTTGGCATCAAAATCCCCGAAGAAGATGCGGAAAAGATATCCAACGTCGGAGAGGCCATTGCGTATGTTGAGGGGCGCGTATAGGGCAAAAGAATAAGGGCCTATAAAACTGCGTCGCTCGCCGACCTCGTGGTTTGGCGTCGGAATTCCTGCTTGCTATTGGTGTTCTAAAATAAAGGTGGCTCGTTCGCAAGCCAACAGGCTTCTTTTTCCGTAAAACATCTCACTTTCCGCTCCCTTTCAGCAAGTTTTACTTCTTAAAAGTCGAAATCCCCTCAAAAAGCCAGTTCGCCAACGCCTCGCGGTTGGTCGCTTTGAGGATGCGCTGCTGGTCGGTGGCGTTGCGGATGTTTCCCAGTTCGATGTAGAGGCCAAGCGGCTTGGTTTCTCGCAGCATGTGCAAGTCGCGGCCGGTGACGGTGCCGTGGTAGGTGCGGTTTCGCTTCTTGAGGTAGTTGAGCGAGAAGGTTTTGTGGACGTGCTCCGCAAACCGCTGCCCGCCCTCGTCTCCCGGCTTGAAATAAAAGAAGACATCGGTCGCCGTTCCCTTCGAGCGCGAGTCGACGTGAATCTCGATGAGCGTCTGGCTCGTCACGCCCGCCTTTTTGTTCTGGTCGAAAAGGCGGTTTATCAGGTCGCTTCGCTGGAAAAGTCGCGGTTTTTGGCTGGCCGGTATGGTTTTGTTCCCATAAACAAGCTCGTCGAAGTCGCAAGGGCAGATGTCCGTGTCGCGGATGCCGTCGTCGTTGTCCCGCACGATGACGTAGGCCGTCGCGCCGTTCTCGATGAGCTTGCGGGCCAGGCGCAGGGCAACATCATAGGCATACTCGTCTTCGCAAAGCAAGTTCTTCCCGAGCTTGGCGATGGCGCCCGCGTCCTTCGCCCCGTGACCGCTGACAATGTAAAAGACGCGGCCTTTCAGCTTCTGGCTCGTCAGCGGCACTTTCTGGTTTTTCAGGCCGAAAATCGGGAAGACGCGCTTCCCGCCCGTCCTTATCTCTGGCTCGTTCGCGATCGGCTCGTCGTCGCGGCAGCCCATCTCGCTGAAAGGCAGCCACAGGTTTTTGCTTTCCGTGAAATCGTCGGCGCGAAGGCCCGCAGTTTTGGCCTTTTCATTGAATTTCTTGATGCGGACCGCCGCTTCGAGGTCGCTGCTCACGAGCGTCGAGCGGATGCTTTTACCGTTGTACTTCACGATTTTGATGGGAAGATGGTAATCAGCCCCGGGTTTCAGGCGGGCATTGTCGGGCAGGTCGTTGAGGTTGAAGAATTTCCGGCGGTTGCAGTCCGCTGCGTCGAGGCCGAAGCGGGCCAGCAGCTTTTCGACTGTGTCGCCCTTTCTCGCCTCTGCCACCACCCACTTCGGAGGCGTTGCTTTTTGAAAAGAAACGGTCGTGAGGAGAAGCAAAAGGAGAAGGACTCGGCTCATCGTGGCTGGTTTGGGCGCAATGGCGCGGGTTTTTTCAACGGGATTTTCGGTCGCCCTTCTCGGGGCTTTTGAGGAAATGCCAACCGAGCATCGCCCAGCCGCAGAGGAACAAAACGCCGCCGATGGGCGTGACCGGCCCCACCCAATTGGTCGGGAAAGTCAGGATGTCGCGGCAGGCCAGCAGATAGAGCGAGCCGCTGAACAGCAAAACCCCGACGAGCCAGCACCAAGCCGCCCGGACGAGCCACGGCCGACGCTTTTTGCCGCCCAGCCTCGGCCCGAGCCAGAGCAGCCCGAGCGCGTGGAAGAACTGGTACATCACGCCCGTCTCCCAGGTGTGCTTTTGCGCGACGGAGATTTTCCCGTCGAGCGCGTGCGCCCCGAACGCGCCGAGCGCGACGGCCAAAAAGCCGAGCAAGGCTGCGGCGGCGAGGATTTTTTTGCGGAATTCCATTGGCCCAACAATCGAATTTTGGGCGAAGGAACAAAGCGGCCGCCAATGCCGACCAATGATTGCTCGCCGGGCTGCCCAAATCGGTGACGGAGAAACGGGGCCGTCCGGTTTTATTTGCCCGAAAATCTCTGTGAAATGTTCGCTCTCGCCCGCTCGCCTTTCGGCCGTTTTGAAAAAATAGACATCGCCGACCCGGAGACCGGCCACGGCTTCACCGTCTGCCCCGCGCCGGGCGCGACGCTGACGAGCCTCCGTCTTCGTGGCCTCGAAATGCTCGACGGATACCAGACGCCGGAGGAGCTTGAAGCCTACAAATGGTCGAAATCCGCCGTGCTGATGCCTTTCCCGAACCGGTTGCGCGATGGGAAGATGCCCTGGCTCGGAAAGGAACTTGACTGGCCGATAAACAACCGCGACACGGGCAACTCGATTCACGGCTATTTGCGGGAACGCGATTTTGAAGTGGTGGAAATCAAGCTCGGGCCGAAAACTGCCAGCATCCGGTTGAGGTACAAGGAGACGGGTCATTATGAGCCGTTCCCTTTCCCGTTCAGGTTCGAAGTGGTCTATACCATGAAAAAAAGGGGGCCGACCGGGCTGTTTTCGGTCACTTTTTTCTGCAAAAACACCGGTCGCCAGCCCATGCCCGTCGGTTTCGATGGCACCCGTATTTCAGGATTGGTGAGGCGGGCGCGGACGAGTCGTCGCTCCGTTTGCCTGAATGCGAACGAGTTGTCGTCGACTCGCGAATGCTTCCGACGGGCAAACGGGAGGCTTTTGACCAGTTCGGAAAGCAAAGGCCGCTGGCGGGCGAGTCGCTGGACACCTGCTTTTTTTCAACGGAAAGCGGAAAGTGGGCCGTCAAGCTGTTCACCAAACATGGACTGCTGGAAATGGCAGCAGACAGGGAGAAGTGGCCTTTCTTTCAGGTCTTCACGCCGCCGCACCGGCAGTCGGTGGCCATCGAGCCGATGAGCTGCAACGTCGATGCGCACCACAATGGCGAGGGACTGGTCAGGCTCGAACCGGGCGAAATCTGGCGCGGCTCGTTCGATGTTGGGCTGTTCAAAAAGCCAGTGGCCGGAATCAGGGCATTGCTTGGCCAAGCCCCGCCTTCGACCCCTTAATGGGGTTGAGAGAAGGTTTTTCCTAAAGAACACCCGTTGCGCAGTCGGCTGTCATGCCCAGCCAGCTACTTTTGCGCCCCGAAATTGGGGCCTCGCGTCTCAAAAAAAGACCATTCAAATCCTCCGCTCAACTTGCTTTTGCCGATGACTTCGCGCCAAATCCGACAGGCCTTCCTCGACTTTTTTGAGAAAAAGGGGCACAAAATCGTCCCCTCCGCCCCCATCGTGCGGAAGAACGACCCGACCTTGATGTTCACCAATTCGGGGATGGCCCCGTTCAAGGACTACTTTTTGGGCAACGACACGCCCATCGCGCCCCGCGTGGCCGACACTCAAAAATGCCTGCGCGTCACCGGCAAGCACAACGACCTCGAGGATGTCGGCTGGGACGGCTACCACCACACCATGTTCGAGATGCTGGGCAACTGGTCGTTCGGCGACTACTTCAAGAAGGAGGCCATCGAATGGTCGTGGGAGTTGCTCACGGGCGTTTTCGGCATCGAAAAGGACAGGCTCTACGTGACCGTTTTCGAGGGCGACGCGCGGGAAAACCTAGCTTTCGACCAAGAGGCCTTTGACTACTGGAAGCTCTGGATTGCCGAGGACCGGATTCTCATGGGCAACAAAAAGGACAACTTCTGGGAGATGGGCGCGCAAGGCCCGTGCGGCCCGTGCTCCGAAATCCACGTCGATTTGCGGCCGGACTCGGAGCGGGCGAAAATGGACGGCAAACTGCTCGTCAACAACGACGACCCTAACGTCATCGAGGTGTGGAACAACGTCTTCATGCAGTTCAACCGCAAGGCGGACGGCTCGCTCGAACCGCTGCCCGCCAAGCACGTCGACACGGGGATGGGCTTCGAACGCCTTTGCCGGGCGGTGCAGAAAACGGAATCGAACTACGACACCGATGTTTTCACGCCGCTTTTCCGGGTAATCGAGGCGCAGACCGGGTTGAAGTACGGCGGCTCCTATGAAAAGACAGCAAAGACCGACATCGCCATGCGCGTCGTCGCCGACCATATCCGGGCTGTCTCGTGCGCCATTGCCGACGGCGAACTGCCGGCAAGCGGCGGGGCGGGCTACGTCATCCGGCGGATTTTGCGGCGGGCGGTTCGCTATTATTACAGCGGACTCGGGCGGAAGGAGCCGATGCTCCACCTGCTCGTGCCGGTGCTGGCGGCGGAGTTCGACGGGGTGTTTCCAGAACTGAAAGCGCAGGTCGATTTTGTCTCGAAAGTGGTTTTGGAGGAGGAGAAGAACTTCCTGAAAACCCTCGAAGCCGGTCTTCGTCGCTTCGACTCCCTCGATATCGCGGGTGGAACGGTGCCGGGCGAGGCGGCCTTCGAGCTTTACGATACCTATGGTTTCCCGATCGATTTGACAAGATTGATTGCTGCGGAGAAAGGTCTCAAAGTCGACGAGGCCGGTTTCGAGGCCGCGCTCGCCGAGCAGCGCAACCGCTCGAAGGCCGACGCGGCAAAGGAGTTCGGCGATTGGGTCGAGTTGACGGATGACAAAAACGTGGAGTTCGTCGGCTACGACCAGCTCGAAATCCGGGCGAGCCGCGTCGTGAAACACCGGACGGTCATGGCCAAAGGGAAGGAGCAGTTTCAAATCGTGCTGAACCGGACGCCTTTTTACCCAGAAGGCGGAGGGCAGGTCGGGGACACCGGCGTGCTCGATTTTGAGGGCGAGAAAATCCGCGTTCTCGACACGAAAAAGGAAAACGACCTGGTCATCCACCTCGTTGAGCGGCTGCCGAGGTTCATCGCCGACCCGAACGTGCGGGGGCTGGTTGACGAGAAGAAAAGACGGCTCACCGAGGCCAACCACTCGGCGACGCACCTCCTGCACGCCGCGCTGCGCCGGGTTCTCGGGACGCACGTGGCGCAGAAAGGGTCTTTTTTGAACGAGAACGAGCTGCGGTTCGACTTTTCCCATTTCCAAAAGGTCTCGGACGAGGAGCTTCGGCAAATCGAGCGGATGGTCAACGAGAAAATCCGGGAGAACATCCCGCTCGACGAGGCGCGGCGGCTCCCAATTGCCGAGGCGCAAAAGGCGGGCGCGATGATGCTTTTCGGAGAGAAGTACGGCGAGACCGTCCGCATGATAACCTTCGACCCGAGCTACTCGCGGGAGCTTTGCGGCGGCTGCCACGTGCAGCGGACGGGGCAAATCGGGGCTTTCAAAATTGTTAGCGAGGCGGCCATCGCCGCCGGGGTTCGGAGGATCGAGGCGGTGACGGCAGAAGGCGCCGAAGCCTTCTTCGAAGAAAAACTTGCCCGCCTCGCAGCGTTCGACAACGCACTGAAAACCCCGAAGGACCCGGCAAAAGCCGTCGCCGACCTGCAAGACGAGGTGAAAAAGCTCCAAAAGCAGATGGAGCAACTGCTGGTCGAGCAGGCGCGGGGCTTGCGCGGGGAGTTGAAAGCAAAAGCTCGGGTGATCAACGGCATAAACCTCATCGCCGCCGTCGTCCCTGTCGGCGACGCGAACGCGGTGAAAACACTCGCCGTCGAACTGGAGCAGGAGCTTGGCTCGGCAGTCGTTGCGCTCGGCTCGATCGTCGGCGGCAAGCCGCAACTCACGGTCAAAATCAGCGACAACCTGTTGAAAACCAACGGTTTGCACGCCGGCAACATCGTGCGCGAGCTGGGCAAGAAAATTTCCGGCGGCGGCGGCGGCCAGCCAAGCTTCGCAACGGCCGGAGGAACGGACGCTTCCGGTTTGGAAGCCGCGGTCAAAGGCGTAGAGGCCTTTCTCGGCTGATTATTTTGATGGACACGAATCGCACAAACGATGCCGGTTAGGAAAAGCCCAATGACCATGCTCTTCGAGGTTCGACCGCCCGGCTCGGAAGCGGCTTCCTATCTTTTTGGAACCGTCCACGCCCGCGACCGGAGGGCCTTTGCCCATTTTGAAAAGGCAAAATTGGCCATTGAAAGGTGCGAGCGGTTCGCCGCCGAGTTCGATTTGCGCGACGCCAACCCGTTTGTTTTCCATGCAGCGTCTGCGCTGCCCGAAGGGCGCTCGCTCGCCGACTTTTTGACAAAACCTGTTTTCAAAAAACTGGAAAAACGGCTCTGGAAAGAGCAGGAAATCCCCGTCGAAGGCTTTCAAAACCTGCACCCGATGCTCGTCTCGTCGATGCTCGCGGAGCAGGTGATTGGGGAGGAAGCGGATGTTGCGCTCGACGAAGCATTGCTCCGCTTCGCCCAATCGCTCGGCCGCGAGATAACGGGGGTCGAGACGTTCGAGGAACAAGTCGAGGTGTTCAAAAAACTGCCCATCGAGGCGGCAGCGGCCAACCTCACATGGTCGGTCAAGAACCAAGAGCGGATGAAAAAGCACGTCAAGATGATGCTCGAAACGTATGCCTCGGGCGACGTGCTGAAACTCTACAAATCAGCGCGGCGCGACGCGCGGGGGCTGCGGCAAACCCTCCTTTTTGAAAGAAACGAGTTGATGGCAGAGCGGATAGCCTCCTTTGCGATGGAGAAACCGACGTTTTCAGCCGTGGGCGCAGGACATTTAGCAGGGAAGAAGGGCGTGGTGGCCCTGCTAAAACGGGCAGGATTTGCGGTCAACGGGATTTAAGAAAATCACTTCACCAAAAACTCCGCATCGGCCACCTTCACCTCGCCGCCCCGGGCGACGGTGTAGTTGAACCCCGTCCGAAGCCCGAACGCGCCGACCTCGCCCGCCCTGTTGATGGCGACGTAGCCGACCTGCATGTCCTTCACGTCGTACTTCTTGGCTATACGCTCGACGGCGGCGCGGCAGGCGGCAGCCGGTTTCATCCCTCCGCGCATCAGCTCGACGACGAGGAAGCTGCCCAAAGTCTTCAGCATCAGCTCGCCCATGCCGGTGGCAACGGCTGCCCCAATCTCCCCATCGCAAAACATGCCCGCGCCGATGATCGGGCTGTCGCCGACGCGGCCGTGCATCTTGAAGGCGAGGCCGCTCGTCGTGCAGGCCCCTGCGAGTCTGCCTTCAGCGTCGATGGCGAGCATGCCGATGGTGTCATGGCGCTCGATGTTGACGACTGGCTTGTACTCGCTTTTCACCTTCCACGCCTCCCAGTCGGCCTTTGATTTCTCGGTCAGGAGGTTGGCTTTTTCGAAACCCTCGGCCTCGGCGAACTGCTCGGCACCCGCCCCGACGAGCATGACGTGCGGAGTTTTTTCCATCACGCGGCGGGCGATGGAAATCGGGTGGAGGAAGTTCTGCACAAAGCAGACGGAGCCGGCGCCGCCGTGCTCGTTCATGATGCAAGCATCGAGCGTGACGTG
>JBGAWE010000099.1:0-15106 GCA_044227705.1 Saprospiraceae bacterium | reverse complement strand
AACCCTACGGGAATTTGCTTTGTCAATTGAATTTCCTGATAGGGCAGACAATTTCTTATTGCTATCAAGTGTTCTTCCATATGAAAGTCCATTTGCGGTAAGCCAAAATTGCAAACGATTGATTTCAAGTGTTTGCATATTTTTATAGCAATCAAGTTGACGAAGAAAATGTAGAACCTCACGAGACCGGTCTTGGGACAATTTGACATTATCAATGTAAGGGTCATTTGTAAAATTAAGCGGAACATCATCTGTATGCCCTTCGATTCTAATTTCAGCAATTTTATCTTTATACTTATCCTGCATTATTAGTTTTAGATATTTTGGAGAAAACTGGGTCAAAATTTCTTGAAATTTAGAAGTAATAGTAGAACTTCCTGATGCAAACAAAACTTCTGGGTTTGTAAATTTGATTGAAAGGTCTTTATCTAATTCAATATTCCATTTTGCAAAATCATCCTTGAAAGTAATCTGCAATTCATTGTAAAGGCTTTCTTTTGTCGCTTTGTAGTCTTCAAATATCCGATTTTGCTCCCTCTGCTGATACTGGACTAAACCCATGTATGAAAGTGAAACAAAAAGGAAAATGACCATGAGAACAGTCATTAAATCAGCATATGGTATCCAAAAACTCTCTTTTTTGCTCATTACCTTTTGGGATTTGGGACGAATCGTTGAATACACTCGTCAAGGTTTTTAAAGGTATTATTTAGTCTTTCATAAAACTCGCCATTTATGGTTTCAACATTATCGTTTAGTTTATTGGTTGCATCTTTAATAATTCCTACCGCTTCTTGCATTTTGCTCCTGTAACTGTTCCAAACATCACCATTTAGGTTTCTAAATTCTTCCAATTTCACTATCAAAACTTCTGCTTTTTCAGTAAAATTCATTTGACTTCTCACCCAATTATTTAGTTTTTGAGTTGTTTCCTTAAATTCATCTGTCATAAAGTTTAAGGTCTCGACTGTTTCCGTTATTTTGTCCGTTATTTGAGTGAATTTTCCGTCTTCAATCATTACTTGTTGTAATTCCTTCACCAATTGATTTAGTTTGCCTTCGTCTTTTGTCAAAATCCCCAAATTAACTGCAACATTGTCTAAATTATTTGACGTAATTTGGAATGTTTCATAGACGACCGTGTATTGATTGGTTAGGCTTTCAATTTGCTTCTTATTTTCCTTTTGCCACTCATTCAAACTTTTAACGCTGTTGTTTAATTCTTGAAAATTCTCTTGAATCAGCCTATTTATCAAATCCTTCATTTGGGCATTAAATTGTTCCGTTGCCGCTTCCATTACATGAACAAGAGCCTCTGTATTATTCTTTTTTAGCAATTCTGAAAATTCATCAAATTTGTTTCGGATGAGTTCATTGTTTGAACTCATTGCGCTAATTATTTGCCCAGTGTTTTCGGCTGATTTTTTAGACGAGGCTCCCTGTTCTTGCCTCAATCCAACCAATTCAACTAATATTTTATTGTCATCATTCTTTTGACTCTCGTGAAGTTTTGAAAATGCACTTTCAAGATTTTGAGCATTTTTATTTGTATTTTCTCTTAACTCACGAATTTGCTGGGTAAGCAATGCCATTGGCACATTGACTTTTTCTGAAACTACTTCTGCGAATATCTTGGTAATCAGTTTTGTGTTTTCTATATTCTCCCTCCTCATGCTTTCCAACTCTACACGCACACTTCTTAATGCTGCAAGTTCATCGGTTGGATTTTTTGAATCAATGGATTTTTGGACAACTGCCAAAATTTTTTGAAAAATAAATAGTCCAACAATCCCAAGCATTGAGCCGATGAAAGCAAGTTTCAGCCCGTTCAATAAGTTAGGGATACTTTGTTGAATGTTGGCGGTATCAAAATTTAACAACCCCAAAAAGACACCCAAGAAAGTACAAAATATTCCAATGGTTGGGAAAACAGAAGGAATGGCTTCGAGTATATAGGTGTTAATTGAGTTTGGATTTTTTTGTGCTTTCGCAAGGTAGTAAATACTAAAAATCGTCCATACGCCAATCAAGATTCCTGGAATTGTTATTTCTATCATTATTTGTTTTCTTTTTTTTTATTGTGTTGAACACGGGATTGTCGCAACTCCCCGATAATCCCAAAGGCGCATTGCGTGTTTCGCATTGCCGCCCGAATTGCGGCAATCACACAAAAGGCGCAACTGCATCAACCCCGAGAAGTGGCAATCAGCCGGAACTTCAGGCGTCTTCTCAAAAATGTTCTGAACTGAAAATGTGCTTGACAGCCTTATGGCCAAGTTCTCAACCCATCCGAGGGTCACAAAATCAAGCAAGCATCAATCAAATGTAGAATCGCAGCGGGTTCACAAAATCGGGAAGGGCAGGCGGCAGGCGCAATTCTGGGAGCAAACCTATTTTTCTTCCCAACAATCTAAAACAAAACGCGCAAAATTTTATCGATTTGTCGCGGAGCCGCCATGTCAAGGGGTGAAGAGCCTTCGTCGGTAGCTCAATCGGCCATCCTTGCCCTGTCGTCCGCTCTTGGAAGGTGCCACCTCTCCTCATAATATAGACGACTCGCCGAGGCATGGAAGCGTATGGCATTCCCAGGGTATGGGTTGGTACCGAGAACAAGTGAGCCTTTTTCGGCTTGAGTGCGCTTCGTTTTTTCGTCAGCGATGCTCGTTTCGAGATGGGGGCAAGTCTTTTCGGCGTCGTTGCGTGTAAAATTATTATCATGTGTAATGATTTTTTCAAGACGTCAAACCCTTTAGACGTCAGTGAGTGGCGTTTTTTCGTGAGGTGAGGTCGTTTTTTGAAGAGGAGCGTTCGCTAAAACCTCATCGCTGCTCGGATTATCGTCGCGCAGCACCGTTTTTTTGAAGTGGAGGGCCATTTTTTCAAGGTGTTCAGCGGTTAAAACATGGATGACAGCAGGCTCAACACCCTGACATTCAATTTTTTATGGGCCTTGCCTCGCCCGTGCGACCCGAAAGACGGCTCGGCCGCCCCGCCCGACGCCTGTCAAATCGCGGTGCCCGCCGCTGCTGCCGCGCAGTTTGTAGGAGGGCCTTTTTGATTTCAGGCGACGGAAATCCCGCCTGCTCTTCCTTCTTTTCCTCTGAAATATACCTTCGCCCCAATCCCCTTTTCCCGAAAGGAAAATGGGCCAATCCACATCATCTGCACTAAACTGTTCTTTATGGAAAACAACGACAAAGCTTTTCAGCCGTACATCCCGGCCGCCGACGGCTCGGTGAAGGAGTTCACCGTCCGGGCCGTTGTGCTGGGCGGGTTGTTCGGCATCCTGTTCGGCGCGGCGACGGTCTACCTCGCCCTGAAGGCCGGCCTGACGGTCTCGGCCTCCATCCCCATCGCGGTTTTGGCCATCTCGATTGGCCGCCGCTTCCTTGGCACCACCATTTTGGAGAACAACATCATCCAAACTGCCGGGTCGGCGGGCGAGTCCGTCGCGGCGGGCGTGGTGTTCACGCTGCCCGCTTTCCTCTTTTTGAGCGACGGCATCGGGAAGGGGTATTTCAACTATTTCACCATCCTGATGATTGCCATCTTCGGCGGCATCCTCGGCGTGTTGATGATGATTCCGCTGCGCAAGTCGTTGATTGTCAAGGAACACGGGAACTTGCCCTACCCCGAGGGGACGGCCTGCGCCCAAGTCCTCATAGCCGGTGAAAAAGGCGGCGACTACGCCAAGCCCGCCTTTTGGGGCCTCGGCGTGGCGGTGGCCTACGCGATTTTGCAGCGCATCTTCCACGTCATCGCGGAGACGCCGGCCTATTTCAGCAGCGTCGTCAGCAAGTACCTGCCCGCCGCCCGCATCAGCGGGGAAATCACGCCCGAGTATCTCGGCGTCGGCTACATCATCGGGCCGCGCATCGGTGGGGTTTTGGTCGCGGGGGGCGTTCTCGCATGGCTCGGACTCATCCCGTTGCTCGGGACACTGGTGCCGCACGATGTGATTTTCGCACAGCTTCAAAAGCTCGAGCTAATCAACCCGCTCAACCCGAACACCTTCGGCCGCTTCGGCTGGAACCCGGAGACGCACGCGTTCGCCAACCTCTCGGAGGCGATTTACCGGGCATACGTCCGGCAAATCGGCGCGGGCGCGGTCGCTGGGGCGGGGTTCATCACCTTGTTCAAGACAATGCCGACCATCATATCCTCTTTCAAGGAAAGTTTTGGACAAATAGGAAAAGGAGCCTCGGCCGCCGTCGCTCGCACGGACAACGACCTCTCCCTGAAGGTCGTCGGTTGGGGAAGCCTCGGCCTCGTGCTGATGATGGCCGTCCTGCCGAGCATTCCGGGCGACAACATCCTCTCGAAACTGCTCATCGGCGTGCTGGTCTTGCTGTTCGGCTTCTTCTTCGTGACCGTCGCCAGCCGCATCGTGGGCATCATCGGGTCTTCCAACAGCCCGATTTCCGGGATGACCATCGCCACCATCATGGGCACGGCGCTCGTCTTCATCGGCGTGGGCTGGACTGGGAAGGTATTTGAACCGATGGCGCTCGTCGTCGGCTCGATGGTCTGCATCGCGGCGGCGAACGCCGGGGCA
Organism: Saprospiraceae bacterium; assembly: GCA_044227705.1. Taxonomy (GTDB): domain Bacteria; phylum Bacteroidota; class Bacteroidia; order Chitinophagales; family Saprospiraceae; genus JANOQP01. The sequence goes on along the minus strand of JBGAWE010000099.1, from coordinate 10,551 downwards.
ACGTCGCAGGATTTGAAAACGGGCTACCTCGTTGGCGCGACGCCGCGCTATCAGCAAATCGCTCTTTTCATCGGGGTGGTCGTCTCGTCGCTCGTCATCGGCTTCACCGTTCAGTACCTCGACACACCGACGGCCGCCCTGCGCGAGCGCGGCATCGAGCACGCCATCGGCGAGATCTACAACGCCCCGCAGGCGACCCTCATGGCGACCTTGATAAAGGGGATGCTCTCCTTCAACCTCGACTGGCAGTTCGTGCTCGTCGGCCTTTTCGTCGCGGTGACGATGGAACTGTGCGGCGTGAAATCTCTTTCGTTCGCGGTCGGCCTCTACCTTCCGCTGGCGACGACGTTGCCCATTTTCCTCGGCGGCGTGGTTCGCGGCATCAGCGAATGGGTCGGCGAAAAGCGCGGCGAAGGCAAAGCGGACGAAGATCTCGGCAAAGGGAGCCTCTTTGCGACCGGACTCGTGGCGGGCGGCGCATTGGCTGGGGTGATTGTGGCCCTGCTTTCTGTCAATGAGGGAGTTGCGGCCAGCCTCGCCAAAATCTCCGCCGAGCACGGGCTTACGGGGATGTTCGGCGACGGCGGCTATCAGATGCTCGGCGTGATTTTCTATGCCGCGCTTTGCTGGTTGCTCTATCGAATTTCGAGACAAAAGGACTGATTCGACGAAAAAGGCCGGGACGGTTCGCTGTTCCGGCCTTTTTCTTTTATCAACGGCTTCCCTAAATCGGAAAAACCATGAAACAACTGCTCGACCAAAGCCAACAGCACCTGCGCAGCCTCCTCCTCCACGAGGAGATAAAGAACGCCTTGCTCATCGCCGCCGGAGTGGCCTCGGCGAGCCTAGGGCTGAAAGGATTCCTCCTGCCCAGCGACTTCCTCGACGGCGGCGCGACGGGCGTTTCCCTCCTCCTCGAATTGCTGACAAAAACCGATGTCTCCATCTGGCTCATTCTTGTCAACCTGCCTTTCATCTTGATTGGCTACCGGCAGATTTCGCCCGGCTTTGCGTTGAAAAGCGCCCTTGCCATCGTCGCGCTGGCCGTAGCAGCACACAGCATACACTTCCCGACCATCACCTCCGACAAGTTCCTCATCTCTGTCTTTGGTGGTTTTTTCCTCGGCGCGGGCATTGGCCTCTCGATTCGGGGCGGCGCGGTCATAGACGGGACGGAAGTTCTCGCCATCGCCGTCAGTCGCCGCTCGAGCCTGTCGGTGGGTGACTTCATCTCGCTATTCAACGTGGTTTTGTTTTCCCTGGCCGCCTTTTTGGTCAGCCTCGAAACGGCGATGTACTGCATGCTCACTTATCTCTCCGCCTCGAAGACCGTCGACTTTCTCATCAACGGCATCGAAGAGTACATCGGCGTGACCATCGTTTCCGACCGATCGGAGGAAATCCGCCGCGTCCTCACCATCGAGCTTGGGCACGGCGTGACGACCCTTTTGGCAAAAGGAGGCTTCGGCAAGACCGGCATCGCGCCAACCCAGCGCGACGTGCTCTATTGCGTGCTGACCCGACTGGAGGTAACGCGCCTTCTTTTCGAGATTGAGAAAATCGACGAGGGGGCTTTCGTCGTGCAGCATTCCGTCCGCGACGCGCACGGGGGGATCGTGAAAAAGAAGCCGCTGCATTGAGGCCTCGGCGGGCAAAAGTTTTTCCCCCTCGTTTCTCCCGCTTTTTGGAGTTTTGCCCGCCAGCCGGGGCAATCTCAAAAAAAGTCCGGCCACTCAAACCAGACGATGAAGAACTCGTACTTCGACCTCGTCGAGCAGACCTTCTACTTCCCGCAGGACGGCTTCACGCTCGACAACAACCGGCTCATCTTCAACGGAATCCCCCTTTACAGCATCATCAAAAAGCACGGAACCCCCCTCAAAATCACCTTCCTCCCGGTGATCGGCGAGAAGATCAAACAGGCGAGAAACTGGTTCCGCCTCGCCATGAAAAAGCACGGCTACCGGGGCAAGTACGTCTACTGCTACTGCACAAAAAGCTCCCATTTCAAGTTCGTCGTCGACGAGGTGCTCGACCACGACGCGCAACTCGAGACTTCCTCGGCGTTCGACATCGAGCTTGTTCGACAGCTCCAAAAGGCGGGCAGAATCAAGAAGTCGCACACCATCATCCACAACGGCTTCAAGCCCGACGACTACGCCCAGGGCATCGCGAGCCTCATCAACGACGGCTTCAACCACACCATCCCCGTCGTCGACAACGAACTGGAGCTTTCCCTTTATGAGAAATACGTCACTGCCGACCACATGACCATCGGCATCCGCATGGCGACGGAGGAGGAGCCGAACTTCGAGTTCTACACCTCGCGGCTCGGCATCCGGCAATCGAAGGTCATTGATTTTTACAAAGAAAAGGTGGCAACGAACCCGAAGTTCGAGCTGAAGATGCTCCACTTCTTCGTCGATACCGGCATCAAGGACACCATCTATTATTGGAGCGAACTGAAAAAGGGCATCCGCACCTACGCACAGCTCAAAAAGCTCTGTCCGTCGCTCACCGCCATCAACATCGGCGGCGGGATGCCCATCCGCAACTCGTTGAGCTTCGAGTTTGACTATTCATACATGATTGGCGAGATAGTGGCTTTGATAAAGGACCATTGCACGGAGGCGGGCGTCGATGAGCCGGACATCTACACAGAGTTCGGCAAGTACACCGTCGGCGAGAGCGGCGCGACTGTCTTTTCGGTTATCGGAAAGAAGCAACAGAACGACTCCGAGCAGTGGTACATGCTCGACAACTCGCTCATCAACACGCTGCCCGACTCGTGGGGGCTGAAGGAGCGCTTCATCTTGCTGCCCGTCAACCACTGGGACCACGAGGCGCAGCGCGTCAACCTCGGCGGCATATCCTGCGACAACGCCGACTACTACAACTCGGAGGCGCACTCCAACCAGGTCTACCTGCCCAGTTTTGACGAGGAAAAGGACGAGCCGCTCTACCTCGGCTTCTTCCACACGGGCGCGTATCAGGAAAACATCAGCGGCTACGGCGGGCTGAAGCACTGCATGCTCCCGTCGCCGAAGCACATCCTGCTCGATCGCGACGACAACGGCAACCTCGCCGAAAAGCAGATCATGCCCGAGCAGTCGATGGACTCGATGATGCGGATTCTGGGGTATGTGGAGTGAGAAAATGGGCTGCCAACCGTCCGGCCATTCATGAAATACGACTACCTCGTCATCGGCGGCGGCATCTTCGGCTGCTATGCGGCCGTCCATTTTGCGAAAAAGGGGGCGCGGGTCGCGCTTTTGGAAAAGGAGAACCGGCTTTTCACGAAGGCCTCGCTCGTCAATCAGGCGCGCTTGCACGGCGGCTACCACTACCCGCGATCCATCGCCACCGCCGCGCTTTCAGATGAGCACAAGGCCCGGTTCACGGAGGAGCACCGGCCTTTCATCAATTTCTCCTTTGAAAAATTCTACGCCATCGACCGGGCCGGCTCGCTGACGGACGGCGGCCAGTTCGAGCGGTTCTGCCAATTTCTCGGCGTGAAGTGCGAGCGGGTGGGGGAGCACCCGCTTTTCAACTTTGACAGATTGGACGCGCTCTATCGAACAGAAGAGTTCAGTTTCGACCCGGTGCTTATCGGCGATTTCTACAAAAAACAGATTGAGGATTTAAACGAGATAGATTTATTTCTGAACACCAAAATTGACAGAACAGAAATTAATGGAGACAATTGGCGGATAGAATTTCGCCAATCGGGCAATGAAAAATCGTTGGAAGCTGCGACCGTAATCAATGCCACTTATTCAGCGACAAACGCAATCAATCGCCTGTTCAATTTAACCGAGATAAACTTGATGCACGAAATCTCGGAAGTCGCGCTCGTCAAGTCAAAACAAGCCTCAGCGCTCGGCCTGACGGTGATGGACGGCCCGTTCGCCTCGCTCATGCCATGGGGGCTGTCAGGGCTGCTCTCGCTGACCTCGGTCGCGTACACGCACCACGCGGCGAGCTTCGACAACCTGCCCGTTTTCAGTTGCCAAAACCAGAACCCTGACTGCCGCCCCGACTTCCCGGCCGACTGCAACGGCTGCCCCGCCCAGCCCCGCTCGAACGTCGGGAAGATGCTCGCTCAAATCGGCCGCTATTTTTCGGAAGGCGTTGAATTTCAACCAGTTAGGTCGCTTTTTACCATCAAGTCGAAGCTGCGGGCGAGCCATATCGACGACGCGCGGCCGACGGAAATCAGTCTGTTGAACCAGTCGCCGCCCTTTTGGTGCCTGTTCGCGGGGAAAATCAACAGCATTTACGAGGTCGAAAAAATCGGGTGACGGCCCGGCCGAGGGAACATCCGGCCGCATTTTTTTGGGAAGCGGCGGCCCGAAATGCGAAAAGGCTTCGCATAACTTCGCCCCCGGTTCGCAAAAAGGGCCGATGCTTGGCCCCGTGCTCCGACAAAAGACAGGCGAGAAGACTCCAAATTTCATCATAAACCACACTGCTGATGACAACCGAACAAACTGCTGTCCGCTATTCCGACGCCGAATTGGAGGAGTTCCGGGTTTTGATTGAAAAGAAGATTGCAAAGGCCGAGGACGAGCTGGAGTTCAACCGCCAGCAGATCGACGAGCTGAACGAGAGCGGATTCAACCAACAGGGCGGCGACCTCTATGAGGACACCAGCCTCCACTCGACGCTCGACATGCTCAACCGCATGGTCACCCGCGACGTGACGCTCGTGCAAAACCTGCGCAACGCCCTCCAGCGAATCAAGAACAAGACCTACGGAATCTGCGTCGTCACCGGCCAGCTCATCGATAAGAAGCGGCTCATCGCGGTGCCGCACACCACCAAATCCGTCGACGGGAAGGCCATCGACAACGAGGGCAAGGAGGTCGAGAACAACATTCTCATGGCCCAGCAGCAGGCGAGCGGCTACAACGCCATCGACGAGGAGGCTAAAATCAGGATGGCGGACAAGAAGCCCGTCAAAAAGAAGGCCGCCGACTACGACGAGGACGGCGCGCCGACCGACAATCTGCGGCAGGTTTCCTCCTCCTTCGACGACGAGTGAGAGAAGGCAAAAGTTGAAAGTCAAAAGGCAAAAGTGCCGCGCTCCCGAGTTGTGGGACGCGGCACTTTTCTTTTTACTGTGGTCGGGAATCGATGGGCCGCGTGTCCTTGCTCTTGCCGTCAAGGAGGCGCGAGGCGCGGGCGAGAATTGTGTCGAGGCGGATGGGTTCGTGGGTCAAAATGTCGATGCTCTTCTCGTAGTCGGCTTTTGTAACACCCTGACTTTCAAACACTTGAGACTGAAAAAGGGGCGCGAGGCTGTCCCGCTGCTTCGGCGTCCCGAGGGTCAAGACGGCCTCGACGGAATAGAGGTCGGCGACGATTCGGACCATCTTCTCGTCGGCGATGGGCGGAGCCTCGACCTTTTTTTGACAGGAAAGAACGACCGCCAGCCCGGCGGCGAACAGGAGCTTTCTCATCTCGTCGGGCAGGCTTTTCAATGAAAGTTTTCGGGGAAAAAGAGGCCGGTCACCGCCGCGTTCTCCGGCGAGAAATCGGCCCAATCGTCGACGGCGCCCTCGATGCGGACGATGCCGCAGGTCGGCACGTTGTCGATGAATTTCTTCGAGAAATAATTGGCCACGTCGGTCGTCGCCGGGTTGTGGCCAAAGAGGAGGGCGGTGTTGATCGACGGCTGGATTTTTTGAAAAACACCGAAAATCCGTGCGGACGAAGCCTCGTAAATCCGCTCATCGAACTGGAAATCCGCCTCCTCGATGCCGAGGGCTTGGCCGAAAAAGCGAGCGGTCATGGTCGTCCTTTTGGCTGGGCTGACGAGCATCAGGTCGGGACGCACGCCCTCTTTTCGGAGCAGTTCGGCCATGATGGGCGCGTCGCGCAGGCCTCGTTCGTTGAGCGGGCGGTCGAAATCCGCCTGCATCGGGTCGCCCCAAGAGCTTTTCGCGTGGCGTATCAAAAAGAGCGTTTTCATAAAAAGAGGCCCGGTTTTGACCGGCCGGGCTTCGAGCCAAATGTAGCTGGGCCGCCCAAATCACTTATCCCCAATCCCAAATCCCCGGATATTTTTGCCCTTTGAACCAAGCCGGACCGAGCTGTGCAGACTTTTTCCCTGAAAGATTTCGAGTTCAAGCTCCCTCCGGAGGTGTGGGACGCGGCGCAAGACCTCTGCGCGGCCGGTGCCGTCCGGCGGCTGACGGAGGTCGAGCCGAAGTTTTGGGTCGCAGAGGTCTCGACGGCCGATTACCACGTTGAGGTCGAGGTGCTTTTGGCCGCGTCGCGGGTGAAGGGTTTTACCTGTGAGTGTCGGCCCAGAGGGTCGCGGCCTCGGGCCTGTTCGCACGTCGCGGCGGTGCTGGCGACGCTGCGGCAGTTTTATGAAAAGGAGCGGCGCGAGCGCGAAAAACCGGCGATAAAGCCCGAAAAGGAGCCGAAACGGTTGACCGTCGGCCACATTTTGGAGCAAGCCGAGCCGGAAAAGCTCCATGCTTTTTTGAAAGAATGGGCGCAGCAAGACCCCGATTTCGGGCTGGCTTTGAAGGCCCGTTTCGCGGCGGGGATGCCGGGCGGCACGGCGTTTTTCGGCCACTTGCTCGATGCGGTCGTCCAGCCTTGCCGGGCCGCGAAGCCGCGCAATTCCGATTTCAGGCGGTTGATGGCGACGCTCGGAGACCTCGAAAAACAACAGGCCGCCGCGTTCGAGGCAGGCAGCTTCCCGACCGTTTTTCAAATCGGCGGCACGGTCGTCGAGCGGCTTTCGGGCCTCGCCCCGAGCCTCCAGCCGCCGCGCTCGCAGCACGTCGAGAAGATGCTATCGGCCTCGTTGCGGCGGTTGAGCGCGGTCGGGTTGCGAGGGTTGGTCGCGCCGGGTTTGCAATCGGAAATCGACGATTTTTTCATTGAAATCTTGAAAAAGGAGTCGGTTTTGCCCGCAATTGAAAAGGAGGTGATCGACTTCTTCGCTGAAAAAGCGGCGCGGCCGGGCCAGTTTGCCGTGGCCGAAAAGCTCATTTTGGAAAAGGCGGACGGATCGCTTTTCCACCTCAAACTCGCCGCCGTGTGTTTCCCGAAGCTCGGGAAGACCGGTTTTTTGATGAAACTGGCCGAGCCGCGCAGGCCTTTTTGGGAAACCCAACTGCTCCTCCACTTGCTCGCCGACCGCGCCGATTGGGCGACTGCGAAAGAGCTGTGCGCCTTTTACCTCCAAAATTGGTCGCTCTCCGAAAAGGAAACCGCCGTCCTCGCCGCGCTGCTGTTCGAGATTGCCCGGCAGACCGGCGACCATGCCGCCGAGCGCGAGCACCTGCGGATGCAATTCCTCTCGACCGGCAATTTTTCCTTTTTCGAAAAACTGAAAACGGCCTCCGCCGACGGCTGGCAGCCCATCCTCGAAAGCATCCTCATAGAACTTCGCCGCCAGCCGCAGACGGCAGCGACGCGATACCGAATCGCCCGGATTTTGGCGGTGGAGGAGCAGACGCCGGTCCTTTCCGCCTACCTCGAAGCGGAGGGCGACCCGGAGTTGCTGGCCCAGTTTGTCGACTATTTCCTCAAAAACGCGCCCGCGCTATTCTTTCGGCTGGTCAAACGGCTCCTCGCCGACCACCTCCGCGAGCATTTCGGGCGGCAACCGGCGGAGAAGGCCCGCGAGTTCCTTTCCGGCCTCTCGAAAAAGTCGCCAAAGGCTGCGGCCGAGATCGCAGGGGAGCTTTTGGAGGAGTTTTGGGAGCGGCAGTCGCTCGTCGAGGAGCTGGGGATTTTCCTCTCGAAAGCCGAGCGGCAGCTTCTTTTCGACCGCGTCGCCGCCCGAGTGAAGATGCTCGACGAGGAGAGCCGAAACGCACCGTTCACCATTTACCAATAACCGATCAAGGAAGTGGCGAAGCTGGAATTTTGGGCAATCGGGAAAACCGAGCGCGGCTGGGTCGAGGACGGCGCGGCAGTCTATGCGGGCCGCATCGGCCGGTATCTGCCGTTCGAGACGGTCGTTTTGCCCGATGTGAAAGAGCGGCTCGAACCCGAGGTTTTGAAAAGAAAAGAGGGCGAATCCGTGCTGAAACGCCTCGAACCGGGCGACTTCCTTGCCATTTTGGACGAGGCCGGACTGCAGTTCAGCTCCGTCGAATTCTCCGGTTGGCTGCAATCGCGGCTGGCCTCCTCGCCCAAAAGGATGGTCTTCCTAATCGGCGGCGCGTTCGGCTTTTCGCCCGAAATTTATTCGCGGGCCGACGCCAAAATCTCGCTGTCCAAAATGACCTTTCCGCACCAATTGGCCCGCGTGATGTTCCTCGAACAGCTCTTCCGGGCCTTTTCGATTGCGAGAAACGAACCGTATCACAACCCATAAACGCGCTGAAATATGTCCATGACCCTCATCATCGTCGCCTTCACCGCCCTAGTCTCGTGGATGGGTTTACAGAACCGCGAGGTCATCGTCAAGTGCAAGCACTGGCCGTGGGAGGAGCGGCGGACGGGGGAGTACTACCGGTGGCTGACTGCCGGTTTTGTCCACGCCGATTGGATGCACCTGCTGGTCAACATGTTCGTGCTGTGGAGCTTCGGGCAGGTGGTCGAGCAGTATTTCCTTGCGGAACTTGGGTTCGGGAGCGTGGCGTACCTCGGTTTCTACTTGCTGGCTATTGTGTTCGCTGGGCTGCCGGGCTTTCAGCAGCACAAGGACAACCCGTCGTTTGCCAGCATCGGCGCGTCGGGCGCGGTGTCGGCGGTGACGTTTGCCAGTATCCTCTTTTCGCCGACGAGCAAAATCTATTTCTACGCCGCCATCCCTATGCAGGCATGGCTTTTCGGCATCCTCTACCTCGCCTATGAAACCTACCAGGGCCGTCGCGGCGGGACCAACATCGACCACGCCGCCCACTTCTGGGGCGCAATTTTCGGGCTGACCTTCCCTGCAGTGTTCCACCCGGAGCTGCTGAAAGAGTTTTTCGAAGCCATCATCGGGTAGAGACGCGATGCTTCGCCTCTCTGCGCACCAACAACCGCCATGACCGCCCGCCTCCTTGCCCTGATTTTGCTCAGCTCGATGGTTTTTTCATGTGAGAACAAGCCCGCCGAGCCCAAAATCGTCCGCCCCGCCGACCGGCTGCCGGCGGATTCCCTTCCAAAGTTGGTTGAAAAATGGGCCGCGCCCGAGCCACACGATTCGACCGTCGCCCACATCTATTTCACCGTCGACGACGGGCCGAGCGCGTTTTCGGGCGAAATCCTGAAGATGGCCGAGGAGGAGGGCGTGCCGATGACGGCCTTCATCGTTGGCTACAACTGCTACACCGATGAACGGGCCGAATTCGTCAACGCCTACCACGCCTCGCCGCTCGTCGAGGTGGGCAACCACAGCTTTTGCCACGCGCACAACGATTACGACAATTGGTACCTCGACCCCGAGCAAGTCTGGCTCGATTTTCAAAAAAACGAGAAGCTCATGCTCATCACCAACCGCCTCGCCCGGCTGCCCGGCCGCGCCATCTGGGAGGTCGGTAGCCGCGAGAAGTGCATTTTTCCGACGGGCAGAAGCTCCGGTCAACTGCTGGCCAAGCATGGCTACCGCGTCTTCGGCTGGGATGTCGAGTGGCATTACGACCATCGGACGGGCCTGCCCAAGGAGTCGCCCGAACAGGTCTTGGAGAGCATCGAGCGGCACCTGCGCGACGGCGAGGTTTTCACGCCGGGCCATGTCGTGCTGCTTTTGCACGAACGACATTTTCAGGCGAAGGAGGAAGTTCGGCGGCTCATCCGGCTGCTGAAATCGGGTGGGTTTGCCTTCTCCTTTTTGGGAAATTACCCGGTTGAGGCTTGAAAAACGCGCTAGGAGGCTTTCTGAATTTTGTTTTCTCGACAATTGGCCGGTGCAGCTTTCGTTGACGTGCCGACTCCCTCCAGCCAGTCGTTTTTCACCAACAATTTCTCTGAAATGAAGAAAGCCTTTCTGCTCCTCGCGGTCGGTCTGCTCGCGTCCGCGCCTGTTTTCTCACAAAAAAAGACTGAAAAAAAGCCCGTTCGCCCCATCGTCTCGCTGGCCGAGGCGGTGTCGAAAAATCTCGTCAGCCTGAAGTTCGCCGGGCCGGGCGGCCACTCCCAGCTCAACTTGACGGTCGAGAACGCGGGCGGCTCGGCGGTCAAAGTGCGCATTCCGCAGGGGCAGCTTTTCGTCCCGGCGAACGGGGGCGAGCAGAACCTCGTCGCGGCGGAGGAGCAGGTGCTTTTTGTCGCCGCGCAGAAATCGAGGGAGGTTTTGCTGAAGACTTTTTGCACCGAGCCGTCGGATGCCAGCCCGGGGGCGGCCTCCGGTTTCACGGTCGGGGCGATGGCGGTCGAGCCGGTTTTGAGAATGCTCAAGCACCTTTCGGAAACCGGAAAGCTCGCCGATCCGAGCGCCCAATCCGCTGTCTGGTCGGTCTGTGAGAACAGCAATTTCAGCCCGGCGGGCATTGACAATCAGGAACTTACGCGGCAGGCCTGCCAGATCTTGAACCGCCGCCCGCCGAACTACCGCGTCCGATACGAGACGGTCAACACGCCGGGCCGCCCGGC
>JBGAWE010000098.1:0-15216 GCA_044227705.1 Saprospiraceae bacterium | reverse complement strand
GACGATGGAGGCCAGCGAGTAGACCTGTTCGGGGGTCATGTTCAACGCTTTCGCCTTTTCGAGCCGGTTGTTCTTCGACCAAAAAGCGTCGTGCTCCTTCTTCATCCGCGCCACGAACTGGGCGGGCGTCGCAGTCCAAAACATCTCGTAGGTGTTCGGAATGAACAGCGTCATCAGCGTGTTCTCGTTGAGGCCGAGGGAGTCGAGCCGCTTTTTGTCCATGAAATATTGGAGAAAGGAGAGCGAATCCGCCTCGACGAACCGGCTGACCTTCCCCGCCACGTCCTCCAAAAGCCGTTCGTTGTTCAGCACGACCTTGACGGGGGCCTGCTCGCCGTTCCGAAGGTGACCGACGAGGTCTTTGTAGTTCCAGCCCGCCTTGATTTTGAACCGCCCGGCGCGCATCCGCTCCTTCTTGTAGTTCATCTTTTCGGAGAGCTTGCGGAAGGTCGGCTCGTCGGAGACCACGCCCTTTTGGGTCAGAATGCCGACCACGTCGTCGAAACTGGAGCCGGTCGGGATTTCGACGAACTCGTCGGCGAGGCCGCTCGGGACGCGGTCGAGCCACATGGCTTTAGCGTAGTCCCATGCGAAAAGATAGACGGCCAGCGCGGCGGCGGCCAATAAAAGAAGCAGGTTTTTGATTGAAGCCATCTGGGTAGAGACGCGATGCATCGCGTCTTGTTTGTGAACGGTTTGGGTTGAATTCTCGGGCCAGAGAAGACGCGAAGCATCGCGTCCCTACGCCTCCGCCCAGATTTGGGAAAGGTGTACGATGACCTCCGAGGCTTTCTCCATGTCCTGCCGCGAGACCCATTCGTACTTCGAGTGGAAGGCGTGCTCCCCGGCAAAAATGTTCGGGCAGGGCAGGCCCATGAAAGAGAGCCGCGACCCGTCCGTCCCGCCCCGGATGGAGGTCTTTTTCGGTTTCAAGCCCGCCCGGCGGATGGCCTCGACGGCGTTCGCCACGACCTGCGGGTGCTTGTCCAAAACCTTTTTCATGTTGCGGTACTGCTCCGTGATTTTCACCTCGGCCGACGAGTTCGGGTACTTGTCGAGCACGTCGGCGATGATTTTTTTGAGGAGCTTTCCGTGCGCCGCCAGCTTCTCGTCGGTGAAGTCGCGGAGGATGAGCTTGATGGTCGCCGTCTCCAAATTCCCCTCGATCGAAGTTGGGTGAAGGAATCCCTTTCGCCCGCTCGTCTTCTCTGGCGATTTTGAGCGCGGCAGTTTCGCCACAATTTTCGAGGCAATGCGGATGGCGTTCTCCATCTTCCCTTTGGCCAGGCCGGGGTGCGCCGAAACACCGTGAACCGTCACCACCGCACCGTCGGCCGAGAAAGTTTCGTCCTCGATGTCGCCCGGCGTCTCGCCGTCGATGGTGTAGCCGAAGTCGGCGCCGAGTTTTTTCAGGTCAACTTTATCGGCCCCGCGCCCGATTTCTTCGTCGGGGGTGAACAGGATTTTGAGGTCGCCATGTTCGAACTGTGGGTTCTCGACGAGGATTTGAACGGCGGACATGATGGCTGCCACGCCCGCCTTGTTGTCCGCCCCGAGCAGGGTCGTGCCGCTGGCCGTCACGATGTCGTTGCCGTGCTGGTCGGCGAGGAGCGGGTGGTCTTTCTGCCGCAAGACGATGGCCGGGTTGTCGGGCAGCACGAGGTCTTGCCCTCGGTAATTTTCATGGACGATAGGCTTCACGTCCGTGCCAGAGCAGTCGGGCGAGGTGTCCATGTGCGAGCAAAAGCAAATGCTCGGTATGCCTTTTTTCGTGGAATTGGAGGGCAAAGTGGCGTAGACATAGCCGAACTCGTCGAGGTGCGCATCTGTCAGGCCGAGGGCGAGAAGCTCTTCCACGAGCAGTCGGCCGAGGTCTTTTTGTTTCTCCGTCGAGGGGACGGTCGGCGAGTTCGCATCGCTCTGCGTGTCAATCTGGACGTATCGGAGGAACCGTTCGAGCGCGGAGTGCTTCATCTTTTTTAATAAATTTCGAGGGCGAATGTAGAGACGCGATGCATCGCGTCTCTACCGAACAACCTGCAAAACCAACCAAGCCCACGGCAGCATGAACAAAAAAGCATCGAACCGGTCGAGCATCCCACCGTGCCCGGGCAGCAGCGAGCCGCTGTCCTTCACCCCGAGCGAGCGTTTGAGCATCGACTCGACGAGGTCGCCGAGGGTGCCGAAAAGGGCGATGGTCGCGCCGAGGGCGAGCCATTGGTTGAAGTCCCATTCGCCCAAAACCATGAAAAGGAGCCAGCCGAGGGCGACGGTCAAGAGGCCGCCGCCGACCGTGCCCTCCCATGTTTTTTTAGGGGAAATGCGGGGAAAGAGCGGCGTTTTCCCAATGAAACTGCCAACGAGATAGGCGAACGTGTCGTTCGACCAAGTGAGGAGGAGGAGGCCGAGGACGCGCTTCGGGTGATACACAAGGTCGCCTGGGATGCCCGGCTGGTACCAAGTTGCGATTTCATAAAGCGCGGCCAGCGGCAGGACGACGTACAAAGAGGAGAGCGCGACGAGGCCCGCGTTTTGAAAAGGCGAGGCCGATTTTTGGTCGAAAAGCTCAATCAGCAAAACGAGGCCCGGCAAAACCATCAACCATTGAAAAGGCGCCGTTTTGATGCCGATGAAAACCAGCCACAGAACCACCGCGCAAGCACAGTAAAACACCCGTTTCGCCCAATGCCCGTCAGCCATCACTAGCCCGAAAAACTCCCAAAGGCACCCAAGCCCGACGACGGTGAAAAGGATTTTGAAGGCCAACTCCCCCCCGAAAACCCCGCCAACCATAGCGGCGGCGAACAGGACGGCGGTGATGGCGCGCTGGCGGAAGACGGTCGGGTTGAACGGCATTCTTTCGAGTGAAAAAGGTGAGCGAATCGGCTCAAAGCACGGAAAACTTCCCCTTTCTGAGTTGCCCAAAAACAAAAATGCCGCCCCCAACCAACTGTCGGGAGCGGCACGAGGCAACACAAACGGTCAGTGACTGACGACCAGTTTTTCAACCAAAACTCTTTTTCCGGCAATGATTTGAGCCAAGTACACGCCCGCCGCGAGGTCGCCGACGGGGATTTTCACGGAACTGTTGCGGGCGGCGGATAGGGTTTTAACCGTTCGCCCGTCGAGCGAGACGAGGTTGATTTCGTCCAAATCGGAGGTCGAGGTTTCGATGGCGAACTCCTTCGAGGCTGGGTTGGGCGAGAGCTTCAAATGGACGACCGGCTCGGGCGTGGTCGCCAAAATGGGGGAGCAGACCATCGAAAAATTGAGGTCGAACGTCATGAGCAGCAGCGCTTTATTCACAGCAAAAAATCTCGTGTGAAAACGATGCCGCAAGGTTGCCCCGACGGCCCGGCCCTCGCAACCGCCGTTGACTGAACCCAATGACCGACCGAGCGAACGCCCTGTCCCGCCATGTAAAACTTGAAAGCGCAGCTTACTGAACCTCGCCCGTGATGGTCAGCACCTCCGGCTTCCGTCTGCCGTGGAAATACACCTTTACCTTTTTGGAAAAATACCCGACGCGGTGCGCGTCGTACTCGATGCCGATGGTGGCCTTTTCGCCGGGCATCACGGGGTCTTCGGGGTAGTCGGCGGCGGTGCAGCCGCAGGTCGTCCGGACGGCGTCGATCACAAGCGGCTCCTCCGTTCTGTTGATGAACTTGAAATCGGTTTTGGCCGCGACGTTTTGGCGGAGCAATTCAAAATCGTGCTCTTTCGGGGTCGTCCACTCGATGCCCGTCGGGTCGAGTTGGAGCAATAGAAAAAATAAGGCTGAAAAATTCACGGCATTGAGTTTTATGAGAGAATCAACAGAGTGTTCTAATAAAAATGGCGGTCACTTGAACACAACTGTCCCCGTTTTTTTGGCCAATAGGTTTCTCGTCTCAAGTAATTTCTGTTGAATTTTCAAATAGCGCATCAACGAGTCGCTGTCCCCCGACTGTTCCGCCTGTTTGATTCGTTGTTGGTTGAGAACGCACATTTTGTCGACCTTCTTTCTTTTGAAAATCAACAAAGCCCGCGTCATGTCGTCCGAGAAATTCATCTCCGGCATCGGCTGGTTTTGCAGCGGAAAGTTGTGCATCTCCTCCCAACCTGGCGAATAGTCGAACGGCTGCGCCAACAGGTTGATGGCGAGCTGGCTGAACTCGCGGTTCGAGTGCGTCAAAAAGTGGTTTTGGTGGAGCTTGTTTCCGGCGAAAATCTGCTCGTGGCATTCCTGCGCGACCTTCCCGTAAACCGGGTTGTCAAAGCTCCCAATCGACTCAGCGATGTCGCCGATGATGAACTCGCCGACCGTCACCCCCTCTTTTTCGAGCAAATGCCCGCCGAACTGGATGAGGATGCGCACGATGTCGCGTTCCTGAAACTCGTCGCTGCCCATCGTCGAGCCGCCGCGCTGCTGCGAAATCGGCTGCCCGGCCTCCGGGCTTCTCGGCTCGCCGGTTTGCTGCGCTGTTTGGTCTCGAACCGGCGCCGCGACCGGCTCTCGGCCGCTCGGCGCTGTTTCTCGATGGGACGGAGGAGGGGTGGCCGGCCTGTCTCCCCAAAAATCGGCGGGCGGCTCGCTCGGCGGCGGCATCGACTCGCCGAAACTGCCCGAGTCGCTGGCGGCGCCGGGCTGGCGCGATGCCTTTTCCTCGGCCTTCCGAATTCCGGTGGTTATCAATTTTTTCACCTCCGCCACGAGGGTTTCTTCGTCGATTCCGAGCAGGCCGCTGCACTCTTTTATGTAGACACTTCGCTTTATCGGGTCAGGAATCCGGGCGACTGTCACCATGATTTCTTTTACCAATCCGGCACGTTCGATGGGGTCGCCCTTAGCCTCGTCGAGCAGCGTCCTCGATTTGAAAAGGATGAAATCGACGCTGCTTTCCTTTATGAAAGCTCGAAAATCGACCGCGCCGACCCTTTGCACGAACGAATCCGGGTCCTCGCCGCCGGGAAGCAAAACCAGCCGCACGTTCATGTCCTGCTCCAAAATCAGGTCCATCCCCCGCAGGGCCGCTTTGATTCCAGCCGCATCTCCGTCGTATAGGATTAGGATGTTCTGCGTGTTGCGCTTTATCAATAAGATTTGCTCGACCGTGAGCGACGTGCCGCTCGACGCGACCACGTTTTCGATGCCCGCCTGATGCAGTGAAATGACGTCCGTGTACCCCTCCGTGAGGATGCATTCGTCAAGCTGGCGGACGGCTTTTTTGGCAAGGTGGAAGCCGTAGAGCGTGCGGCTCTTGTTGTAAATCTCGGTCTCCGGGCTGTTGATGTACTTCGGAGCGCCCTCCACTTTTCCGATTATCCGCCCGGCGAAGGCGGCTACCTTCCCGCTCGTCGCGTGGATGGGGAACATGACGCGGTTGCGGAAGAAATCGGCCGTCCCGTCGCGGTTCGTCAGCCCGAGTTTTTTGAGGAAGTCGAGGCTGTGTCCCTTCTCCGCCGCTTTTTTTATGATGAAATCCCGGCTTTCGGGCGCGAAGCCAAGCTCCCATTTCCGCACCGTCTCCTCCGTGAAGCCGCGCTGCGTGAAATAGGAGAGGCCAACGTTCCGCCCCAAATCCGTCTCGAAAAGGAAGTCCGAAAAGGCCTTTTGGGCGAACTCGTTGACGATGAACAGCGAGTCGCCCATCTGCTGCGCCGCCATCTCCTCGGCCGACGGCGTCACCTCCTCGATTTCGATGTTGTACTTCTTCGCCAGCCAGCGCAGCGAGTCGACGAACGTGAAGTTCTCGTGCTCGCGCAGGAAGGTGATGGCGTCGCCCGCCTTCCCGCAGCCGAAGCACTTGAAGATGTTGCGCACCGGGTTGACGTTGAACGACGGGCTTTTCTCGTTGTGGAAAGGGCAGAGGCCCATCAGGTTGGAGCCGCGCCGCCGCAGCGTGACGAACTCGCCCACCACGTCCTCGATGCGCGTCGCGTCCTGTATTTCCTGAACTGTTTTTGGAGGAATCATCTCTGTTTCGGCCTGTTTGGCGGCGTGAAAGTAGCCCAATTCGAGCATGCCCGGCCACGGTTTGCCAGCGGCTTTGCGGGCAAACTTCATCCCAAATTAACCTGCGGAGGCTGCCGGGCCGGGCTGGCCGTGCGGCTACATTTGCCCAAAACGACCACGTTTTATGGAACAGACTTGCCGTTCGGTCCTTCTTTTTCTGATAAACCTCTCCATCGCCGACCTGGTTTTCGCCCAAAAAGAAGGCTGGCAAATCACCCCGCCCGCTGCCGACTTGCCCACGAAAATCGAGCGCGGCGGCCTGACCGTCATCCCCAACGGCCGCTTCGTCACCCCACTCGGCCGCCAAATCGAGACCGCGCCGCACCCCTACGGCCTAGCCGTCAGCGCGGACGGCGAGCTGGCCGTCACGGCCAATTCGGGCATCGCGCCATTCTCGATTTCGCTCGTCCACCATCCTTTTTCGGAACACGCTTGGGTGAAACAAGTCCCCAACGGCCCATCGACCGATGATGGGATTCTCGAAGCCTGCTTCATGGGCCTCGCCGTCTCGCCAGACTCGAAAACCGTCTTTGTCAGCGGCGGCGACGCGAACAAAATCTTCCTGTTCGACACAGAAACGGGCAAGCCTTCGGGTAAAATCGACCTCAAAACGCCCGGCCATCGAGACGCGCAACTTGGCGACATGGCCCTTTCGCCCGATGGGAGGACCCTTTTCGTCGTCGATTTGATTGGCTGGCGATTGGTCGGAATCGATGTTCAAACAAAAAAAATCAGTTGGGAAGTCCCGACTGGCCGCTACCCCTTCGGCCTCTGCCTCTCGCCGGACGGGCGGCGGCTATTCGTGGCGAACGTCGGCCAGTTCGAGTACAAAAAATTCACCGACATCGACCCGAAACGGCTGAAGGAGACGGCCCATGACTGGCCTGCGTCGAGCTACGGAACCGAGCGGGCGAGGCTCGGCGACCCGGCCGCCGGTGTCCCGCCGCTGGGCGACGTGAACACGCCGGAGGGCTTTTCGGTCTGGTCTTTCGACCTTGTTGAAAAAATGCCGCCGGTTTTGAGGAAGAAAATCAAGACCGGGATTTTGGTCGGCCAGATGGTCGAGGACTTCCCGGCCGTCGGCGGCAGCAGCCCCAACTCGGTCGTGGCGACGGCCACCGAAGTCTTTGTCTCGAACGCCACAAACGACTGTGTATCGGTCATTTCCATCGAAAAAGACACCGTCGTGGCGACCATCCGACTGCAGCCGGACGAGCGGCTGGCCAAGCTGCGCGGCATCATCCCTTTCGGCCTAGCGCTCTCGCCGGACGGGCGGCGGCTGTTCGTGGCGGAGTCGGGAATCAACGCCGTCGCCGTTGTCGATGTGGTTTCCAAAAAGGTGCTCGGGCATCTGCCGGTCGGCTGGTTTCCGTCGAAACTGAAGGTCTCGCCCGACGGCAAAAAACTCGTCGTGGCGAACGCGAAAGGCTACGGCTCCGGGCCGAACGGCGGCCCCAATTTCACCCTCGACCAGCGCGGCAGCTATATCGGCAGCCGGATGAACGGGACGGTTTCCATCCTCGACATCCCGGCGGACACGGCGCTTGCGCGGCTGACGCAGCAGGTTTTGGACAACAATTTTCTCTTTGAAAAAAAGAGGTCGAACGCGCCGCCGTCGGTTCTCAAAAACATCAAGCACTGGGTTTTCATCGCAAAAGAGAACCGGACTTACGACGAGGTTCTCGGCCAGATCGCGGGCGGGCGGGGCGAGCCTTCACTCGCCCGATTCGGCGAAAAGCAGCCGGTTTTCAATGAAAAAGGCCGAAAAAAGCTCGATTCGATAGACATCGCGCCCAATCACGTTGCTCTCGCCCGCCAGTTCGCTATCGCCGACAACTATTACTGCGACTCCGATGTAAGCGCCGACGGCCACCGCTGGCTCGTCAACACCTACCCGAACGAATGGTGCGAGACGACGACGGCGGCCCACTACGGCGGCCGTTTCGGGATGCGCGATTCGAGCGGCGCGCCGGGCAACCTCGCCATCTATGGCTCCGCTGGCTCGATTTATCCGGAGGACTACAACGAGGCGGGTTCGGTTTGGGAACACCTCGACCGGCACGGCATCGACTATTTCAACTTCGGCTTCGGGGTGGAGATGGCGGCAAGCGTCAGCGATACGACGATGAAGTACGCCGGGGAGAAATACACGGTCAACTACCCCTTGCCGGGCGACCTTTTGAACAAATCGTCGCGGCAGTTTCCGACGTACAACCTCGCCATCCCCGACCAGTTCCGGGTGGATGTTTTCAAAAAGGAGTTCAATGAAAAATGGAGCAGGACCGGCCCGCCGCCGATGCTCTTTTTGATGCTTCCGAACGACCACACGATGGGGCCGCGCCCGAAAGCCGGCTATCCTTTTCGAGAGAGTTTCATGGCCGACAACGACCTCGCCCTCGGCCGTGCGGTCGAGTTTTTGAGCCACACGGAGTTTTGGAAAAACATGGCCATCGTCGTCGTCGAGGACGACCCGCAAGGCGGCGTGGACCACGTTGATGCGCATCGGTCGATTTGCATGGTGATTTCTCCCTGGGCGAGGCGCGGCTTCATCAGCCACCGGCACTATTCGTTTGGCTCGGTGTTCAAGACTTTTTGGACAACGTTCGGCGCGCCGTGCCTCAACCAATACGACGCTGGGGCGGCCGACCTCTCCGAGCTTTTCGCGCAAACGCCTGATTTTCAACCGTTTGCGGCGCGGGCCATCGACCCGAGATTGTTCGACCCGCAGACCGCGCTCGACCCTTTTGATGAAAAATTCGACTGGAGGGCACTGAAGGAATCGCCCGACCTCGACGACGTTCGGGACATGAAGCGGGACCGCGACGACGAGGACAGGAGGGGGCTGAAAAAGAAGTGGTGGCGAGTTTGGCGGTGAACGTTGGCCGTTGTTGGCCTCTTGCCAACAGCCTACGAGAACGGACAGCGCGAGAGTTGTTGGCCAGAGGCCAACAACGGAAAGATGAACTTCGCCCCAAAAAAATAGACCATGCTCCGACCCAGCCGATTTGCCGGTTTTTGCCTTTTGACCTGTTCCTTTTGTCTTCTCGCGGCCTGTTTCCACTCGAAACACGCGGCGAAAAAGCCCCGCCCCGCCCCGCCCGGCAGCCGCCCGACGACGGATTTGCCCTACGGGAAAATGGACACCATCCAGTTTCGGCCGGACAACTCGGGCAAGCCTATACCGTCGCCCGGCGCTGGCCAGCCGGGCAGCTCGACGGGCGCGGCCGAGCCGGGGAAGACCTACCGAATCGCGCTGCTCCTCCCTTTTCAGACGGACAAATTCGAGGCTTCGGCCGACGGCGCATTGCCGAAAAGCAGCCCTATCGCACTCCAGTTTTATGCGGGCGCAAAAGCCGCGCTGACGAAGATGAGCACCGACCCGACGGCCCCCAAACTCGTCATCGACGTCATCGATTCGAAGGTTTCAGACATTGATTTCCAGTCAGTTGTGAAAAACCCGACGCTGGCGAAAGCCGATGTCGTGGTCGGCGGCTTTCGGTCGGCGCAGGTGACTGCCTTATCGGATTGGGGGAAGATGAACGGGAAAATCGTCGTTTCACCCGATTTGGCTACGCCCGGATTGGGGGGTAAAAACCCAAATTTCATACAGCTGAACCCGAGCCTTCGGGCGCACTGCACGGCGATGCTCAAAAAGGCCCTTTTGACCCACAAACCGGGGGAAATCGTGCTCGTCTGCAAGGAGAAGGAGCGCGAGCGGCTGGCTTTTTTTCAGGAAAACAGCCCGTCGCCGCTGGCCGAAATCGTCGTGCCGGACGCGGCCGAGGGGTTCCCGACTGATCTCAAACCGTACTTCAAGCTGGGCCGGGCGACAATCTTCCTCGTGCCGAGCTGGGCGAGCCAGGATTTCGTCAACGGGCTTTTTCAAAAGGTGAAGGCGCAGCGCGGCAAGTCGCCCGTCGAAATCTTCGGGATGCCGCAGTGGAAGAACTTCGAGAACATCGAGGCCGACGATTTTGAGTCGCTGAAAGTCTCGCTGGCCATGCCGCGCCTGCGAAAACAGGACGACCCGGAGACGGGCGAGTTTTTCCAAAAATTCTACGCCGAGACCGGCACCGCGCCAAACGACGACGCGCTGAACGGCTACGACACCATGATTCTGCTGGGAAAAGAGCTTCGCCGGCACGGCCTCGGCTTTCCGAAAATGCTCGGCTCGGAGCGGCTGCGCGGGATTTCGAGCCAGTTCTCCTTTTCAAAAAACAGCCCGGACGGAGACAGCGGCGGCTGGGAGAACACGGGGGTCTTCGTGGCGCGGTTTGTGAACGGCCGGTTTGAGGAGTAAATCAATCGCGCGGCGGGAAGCGCACCAGCAGGGTCATGCGCGTGTTGACAGCCCGCCCGTTTTTGAGCGTGCCCGGCGACCAATCCGGCATAGACTCGACCATCCTGACAGCCGCCGCCGGGCAGCCGCCGCCGAGCGTCGATGTGGTTCCAACATTCGCTACGCGGCCAGTTTTTTCGACGGTGAAACTGACGGCAACGGTGCCTTTAATCTCCTTCACCAGCGCGGCCACCGGGTATTTCAAGTTATTGGAAATAAACTTGTTCAGTCCTGCCTCGCCGCCCGGAAAGCTCGGCTTGGTCGGCACTTCCGCGAAAAGATAGAGTCGCTCCCCGCCGAGGAAGGGCGACTCGATGACAAGTTGGCTGCTGTCCGTTTTAAGCGGATAGGCCACTCCGGGCCGGTCAATTTTGGTCAATTCGTTGACCTTGCCAGAAAGGCAAGCCTTCACCTTGAAAAACAAAAAACCGGTCACTGCGAGGATGGCCACGAGGATTGCCCCGACCCCGAAGTTGATTTTCCACTCGCTCGTCGCGGCTGGTTTTTGGGTCGCAACATCCGGCGCAAGCCGCTCGGTCTCTGCCGCTTTTTCGCGTTCGCGGCGGGCGCGGGCGGCCTCGGCGGCTTTCCGTTTTTTCTCCTCCTCGTCGGCAAATCGTTGATTTTCAGCGGCTTCGGCGGCTTTTTTCGTCCGTTTTTCTTGTTGGGCGATGGCTTCGAGGCGGGCGGCCTCGGCTTGATTGGCCCGCCTTTCTTTTTCAAAACCAGCTTCGACAGCCGCCTTCCTTTCTCTTTCGATGTCGGAAACAATCTGCCCGATGGCCCCTGCCGCGTCGAACCAGCCGTCGTCGCGGGGCTGCCAGTTGGCGACGGGGCGGCCATCCTTCGGCAGTGCCTGCAGGTGGCGCAGCGGCGTCTCCGTCCACTGGCAGGCGCGGATGATGAGCGGCACGACGCGGGCCGTCCCCGACTCGTGGCGGTCGAGGGCGGTGGCGACCTCTTTCCCGTAGAAATAATCGGAGCCGATGCTGTCGGCCGAGACCATCAGGACGATGATTTCGGCGCGGCCGAGGTTCTGTTTTATCTCGGCCTCCCAGTTTTTGCCGGCCTCGATTTCGCCATCGAACCAAACATTGATGCGGCCCGCGCGGGACAAGGGCATGAGGTGGCGGCGCAGCTCGTCGAGGAAGGCCGCGTCGGCGCGGGAGTAGGCGATGAAGATGTTGACCGGTTCTGCCACTTCTGTTGCGGTTTCAATTGGCGTAAAGATGGAATGCCGCGCCGCATCCCCTTTCCCGGCAGCCATCCGAAGCCCGTTTTTTCAACTAAACCGACATTTTTTCGGGAAAAAAACCGCCGCCGGGAACCATCCGACCCCGACCAACCATTTTTGGCCCCGAAAAAAAATCCCGCAGGGAAAGACGATGGCTGAAAAGAAGAAAGCCCCCAAAAAGGTGGAAGTCACCAACCGCAGGGCGACCTACGAGTACCACTTCGAGCAGGAGTTCGAGGCGGGCATCGTCTTGACCGGGACGGAGATTAAGAGCGTCCGCGCGGGAGAGGCCAATTTGAGCGACAGCTACTGCCTGTTCGACAAGGGCGTGCTGCGCGTCCACTCGATGTACATCGCCGAGTTCTCGCACGGCAACTCGATGAACCACGACACGCGGCGGCCGCGCATCCTCCTTTTGCGGAAGCCCGAGCTGAAAAAGCTCGAAAAACGGGTCAAGGAGCGTGGCCTGACCATCATCCCCTACAAGCTCTACATGACCGACCGCGGCTTTGCGAAGCTCAAAATAGCACTGGCCTCGGGCAAGAAATCTTACGACAAGCGCGAGTCCATCAAGGAAAAGGACGTCAAGCGCGACCGCGACCGTCGCAACGCGGATTGAGGATTTGCGGGTTTCTCGCACTTGGTTGGAGGTCGGGTTGGGGCCGGTGCCGTGTAGTTTTGCCCCAAGTTTTAATCATGCCTCGCTAGCGCGGGCCTCGCCTTTCAGTGCCGTTTCTCCGGTTTTTCCCGCGCTTTTTCTGAAACAAGCACGATTTTCAACCATGAGTCGTCTGTTGCTCATCGCATTTTGGGCCGTTGGCGCGACCGTTGCCCTTTCCGCTCAAAACATCACTTTCACGAAAATCCCGCAGAGCTGGCAGCTCTTTCAGCGCGACCTCTCGACGAATCAGGCGGAGGTCGCGGTCGCCGGAAAATGCCTGCAATCGAGCGGCTATTCGAGCCTCGAACTGCGGCTTTCTGACGAATCGGGCGCGGTTTTGAAGACCGTCATAAAACCGCTGGCTTTCTCGGCGGACGAGGCGGCGTTCGATTTCTCGGTCAAAATCACGGCCGGGCGGAACAACCACGTCGTCGAAATCTGGGGCCAGAAGGCGGCGGGCGGCCCGTATTTCTTTGAAAAAAGGGTCGAAAAGCTGCTGGCCGGGGACATTTTCATCATCGCCGGGCAGTCGAACGCCATCGCGCTGGCCTCGCCCGAACTCGACGACATCAACGAGTACACCCGCTCGTGGACCGGCCAATATGGCTGGGGGAAGCTCAACCTGTCCTTCCCTGGCCGTTGGGGCGCGAGGCTGGCTCGGCGCATCGCCGACGACATCGGCATCCCCGTCGCCATTTTCAACGGCGCGAACGGGGCGCACAAAATCGAGCAGCTCCTGCCCAAGCCGAGCGACCCAACGGCCAATTATTCCCAGCTTTTGACCCGAATGGAACAGGCCGGGACGGGCAAAAAAGCTCGCGCCGCCTTCTTCTTTCAGGGCGAAGCCGACGGTTGGGAGACTTCCATCGCCGACTACAAAACCCGGTTTTTGACCCTGAAAAATGCGTGGAAAGCCGACTACGGCATCGAGCGTGCATGGCTTTTTCAGATGAGGTACAAGTCTTGCACGGCGGAGAAACCGCTCGTTCTAGAGGCGCAGCGACAGGCCGCCGCTGAGGACGCGGACACCGAAATCATGTCGACCACGAACGCCGACCACGACTCCTGCCACTTCTATTATCAGAACGGGTACCGGACGCTGGCGGACCGGCTGTTTGCCTCGGTCGCCAACCGTTTTTATGGAAAAAACTTCGCCGACGCGGAGCCGCCCGATGTGTCGAAAGCCTATTTCGACAGCCCGAATTCCATCGTCGTTGAGGTGTCGAACACGGCGAACCTCTCCGTCATCGGCTGGCCGTGGGGCGACTGGCGGACGGAAGGCGCATCCGTTGGCATCAGTGGCGGCTCGGTCAGTGGCAACAAAATCAGGCTTACGCTCGCCGGCCCCGCGACTGGCGTGACCGGCATCAGCTACCTCGGCCACCCGGGCAACTCGCCGCACTGGCTCGTCAATCCGGCGGGCGTGGGGATGCTGGCCTTCTACAACAAAGAGGTGACGGCCGCTCCGAGCCAACCGGATTTCTCGCTCGCGTCGGTGTCGGTCGCGGCGAGCGTACAGGCGGGCGGCAGCGCGACGATCTCTTTCTATTTGAAAAACTCGGGCAGCAACGGGAGCAGCGGCTCGGTGGTCGTCGCGGCTTGGCTTTCGAGCGACAATGTGTTGAGCATCAACGACTTGTCGCTGGTGACGGCCGCCATTTCGATGCCATACGGTGGCTCGGCGACGGCCGGACAGATGCTTTTAACCATCCCCGCGACGGCGGCGACGGGCAATTATTTCATCATCCTGAAATGCGACCCCGCAGCGCAAATCGCCGAATCGAACGAGGGGAACAACGAGCAGGCGACCGCGATTTCAATCACCACCGTCGCGCCGCCGCCGAGCGGGGCCGCCGACCTCGAACTGACGGCCTCGACTACCGTCCCGAAACCGGCGGCTTGGGCGACGTCGCCGGCCCTTTTCACCCTGAAAAACACGGGCGGCGCAACGGCCTCGGGCATCGTCGTCGGCTTCAACATCGACGGGAAGGCGGTCTACGAAGGCGGCAACGAGGCGACGCTCTCAAAAGGCACTTTCAACTACATCTCTGGCCTTTGGACGGTCGGCAACCTCGATGCGGGGCAATCGGCGACCATCACGGTGCGGCTTTTCACGCTCGACACGTTGCCAAAAAGGATTTTCGGGCAGGTCACGGCAGCCGTCGGTCTGGACACCGATTCGCAGCCGGGCAACGGCAGCCACCTCGCCGGTCCCGCGCAGGACGACGAGGCCTGGGTGAAACTGAACGACGACGGCTCGACCGGCGGCGGCATCACGCCCGTCCAGCCGACCGCCGATTACTGCAAGTCGATCTCCGATTTTCCGTGGGAAGACTGGATCGCCGGGGCCGAAATTGGGGCTTTGAGCAAAGTTTCGGGGAAGTCGCCATATTCGGATTTCACGGCTGTGCCGGTCAGTTTGCAAAAGGGCGTGGCCCTGCCCGTTGTGCTTACGGCGGGTTTCAGCTATTTCACCCATGCCGAAAACTGGCGCGTTTGGCTGGATTTCAACGCGAACAAGGTCTTCGAACCGGGCGAAAAGCTGTTTGACGGCGACCTCGCCGCACCGCCCAACGGCACCCCTTCCCAAAGCCTGTCCGGCTCGCTGACCATCCCGTTGACGGCGGCGGACGGCCCTGCGCGGCTTCGCGTGGCGATGTCGCGGAGCGCCGCTGGGCCTTGCGACACGCTCGATTTTGGGGAATACGAGGATTACCTCATCAACATCGGCCCGAACCTGTCGGGCGGCGACCCGAGGGCCGTCGGGGGAGGTGAAAAAGGGGCTGTCTGGTTTTCCGTCTCGCCCAACCCAGCGGGCGATTTTGCCATGATTTCCATGGAAAAACTGCTCGAAAAGGAGGTGGCGCTTCGGGTGACGGATGTTTTCGGGAAGGTGGTTTTTGAAAAATCAACGACCCGCGCCGCGCAGGCCTTCGAGCTTTTGGACTGTCGGAATTGGCAGAACGGGCTGTATTTTGTCCAGCTTG
>JBGAWE010000097.1:0-15690 GCA_044227705.1 Saprospiraceae bacterium | reverse complement strand
ATTGAACTTGCTCAAAAAGCCTCGGCAAAGCGGCGCGGACACCTTTTCCCTGCCTTTTTTCGCGGATTTTACCCGGTCTGTAACCTTCCCAAATTGCCCCCGTCTTTCCATCACCAAGCCGAAGCAATCAACTTTCCAGCCCGATGACGCTGCCCGAGTTCAACCTGCAAATCGTCCCGTTGAAGCACAAGCTCTACCGTTTTGCGCACCGCATCACGGGCAGCGGACACGAGGCGGAGGACGTCGTGCAGGAGGTCATGGAAAAAATCTGGGCCAAGCGCGACGCGACCGATGGCGTGCAAAACTGGGAAGCCTGGAGCATGGCGCTGACCCGCAACTTGAGCATCGACAAGACCCGCTCCAAGCACCGCCAGACGACGGGGCCGTTGCCCGAAAAGTTCGAGCTGAAAGGCTCGGCCCGGACGCCGGAGCAGGTTTTGGAGACCTCGGAGACTTTCTCCGCCGTGCGGAAAATAATGGCCTCCTTGCCCGAAAAGCAGCGGGCCGTGATGCACTTGAGAGACATAGAGGAACAGAGCTACGACGAGATAAGCCAGATATTGAACATCAGCCTGGACGACGTGAAAGTGTCGCTCCACCGCGCACGTAAATCGGTGCGGGAGAAGATGCTCGGCTTATAGCACTCTCTTAAAACTCATTGGTGAAGTCTCAATAAAATTCGCAAAAAAGGAAATTGTCGACAATGAATCCCGAATCTATAAAAACACTGTTGGAAAAATACTTCGACGGCGAGACCTCAATAGCCGAGGAGCGCGAATTGAAACGCTATTTTTCACAGCAAAAGGTCGATGCCGAATTGGCCAAGTACCGGCCGCTTTTTCTCTTTTTGAAAGAAGAAAAAGAAGCCGAGATGCCGCAACAGCAGGCCGTGAAACTGCGCCCGTTGCCTCGCCCGAAACTCGTCGGCTGGCGGCGGTTTCGCTCGATGGCGGCGGCTGCGGCGACGGTCGCTGCGTTCGCCGTCGGCGGCTACCTATATCAGCAGAACATGACCGTCGAGAAAGGGAATCCCCTCTTTGTCGACACATACGACGACCCGGAAAAGGCCAAAGCCGAAATCCAGAAAGCCCTCGCGCTCGTCAGCCGGAAGATGAACAAGGGCAAAAAGGAGGCGGCAAAAGGCCTTGTCAAGGTCGACAAAATCCAGATCTTCAAAAACAGGTGAGCAGCCCAGCGGCCGCTCCAAACTTCAACTTTCAACATGAAAAAGCTCTTTTTCCTCGCCGCCGCCCTTTTGACAGGCCTCTCGGCGGCCACCGCTCAAGACGACGCCATCTCGCGCTACTTCTCGAAATACGCCGAGGACCCGCGCTTCACGACCGTCTACATCAGCCCGAAGATGTTCTCGATGGTCGCCAAAATCTCCACCAACGACCCCGACTGGGAGAAGACACGCGACGTCGTCAAGGACCTCAAGGGCCTGCGCGTCCTCGTCGCCGACTCGACCGACGGGCTGCCGCTCTACCGCGAGGCGATGTCTAAAATCCCGACGCACGAGTATGAGGAACTCATCACGGTCAAGGACAAAGGCGAGAACGTCCGAATCATGGTCAAAGAATCGAACGACGTCATCAACGAACTGCTCCTGCTCGTCGGTGGGGCCGACCAGTTCGTCATGCTCTCGTTCGCAGGGAAAATTGACCTGAACAAGATTTCGAGCCTCGCCAAATCGCTCAACGTCGAGGGCGCGGAGCACCTCGACGTCATCGAGAAGAAGAAGCACGACGAGGACTGAACTGCCAGCGGTCGGCGCGCAACCTTGTTCGTCGACCGCTCTCTTTCCATCTGCTAACAATCAAAATCACCTCTGCCATGAACCATAAACTGCTGATAGCCACCGTGTTGGCCTCTTTTCTGGCCTTGGCCGCGACCGCCCAGCGCGGCGTCAACGCCATCTTCCGCGAGTACAAGCACACGGGCCACGAGCGGGTCCATTTTATGATACCCGGCGCGCTCTTCAAGGTCGGCAGCATCTTCGGCCGCGACCGTGTCGAGCGGCGGCTCATCCGCTCCATCGGCACGATGCGCCTGCTCGTCATCGGCAGCGGCAGCCCGGTCAACTCGGAAGATGTACAAAAGATGATGCGCCGCGCCGAGCGGTCGGGCGTGGAGCCGCTCATCGAGGTGCGCGAGGGAGGCGGCACCCATGTGGCCATCGCCGCGAAAGAAAAAAGGGGGAAAATCCGCCGCCTCCTGCTCGTCGTGCGCGACGAGGACCAGTTTGTCCTCATCCGCATGAAAGGCCGTATCCGCATCGAGGACGTCAACCGGCTCATCCAAAAATCGGGGAGCAAATCGGGTGCAAAGATTCCCAAGCTGCCCATCCCTGAGCCGAAAAAGGAGGAAGTGCCGCAGGTGTGACCTTGCTTTTAAGCCCCAAAAGAAAAGCCCAACTTGTTGATTTCCAGCAAGTTGGGCTTCTCTTTGGGCTCTTTTCGGTCAAAACTTGTAGGCGAGCCCTGCCTTCAACCCGGTGTAGCCCGGCATTCCGTCCCGGTAATGGCCTTTTGCCTCGCGCCAATAGTTGAGCGATGCGAGCCACGAGCTTCCGAGCCGCCATTCGATGCCGATGTCGCCGTGCAGATAGCCGATGGCATAGCCCTCTTTCGGGATGGACAGATCCTGTTCGTCGTTGAGGTTGGTGTCGAAGAGATTTTCCCACCTGACGTGGAGATTGTAGGCCTGTGGATATTCGAGGATGTAGCCGACGCCAACTCCGACACGACCCCATTTGTGCTCCCTGGCCTGCCGCCACCGACCGCCGAAGCCCAGCCGAATCGACTTTTTGGGACCCTTTACGGTCTCAAAATGCGTGATTCGGAAATCATGCCGGTAGGGCGTCTCGACCCCGTAGTCGTCCGTTGCATTGCCCGTGCAGGTGAGCGAGGACTGCGAGATTTCGATCCAAACAGAACGGTCGGGGCTGAAGCCGTACTCGAGTTCCGCGCCAAAGGAATTGCCCGACTTTTTGGTGAGGTCGTCGCTGATGGGGAGGAGCCAGCCGCCTGTGTAGCGCGTCGCCCACCAGTCGTGTTGTAAAAGTCGGCGCGGCTTTCGCTCGTTCTCGACGGTCGGCGGCTCGGTGGTTCCGGGGTTGTTTTTGATGAAAATCAGTGGCTTTTTGCCCGGATGGAAGGGCCAAAGGATTCGATGACCAATTTTCGGGGAACCCGCCAACGGCACCTTGTCCATCACGACAGCATGGTTTTCAGCCGGTTGGTCGGCGGTTTCTGGTGCTTTTTGAACCGCCGGAGCTGAGCCGTTCTTTGCCAAAACGGAAGCCATCGCCAGCGGAAAACGCCGCTCGAGTTCGGCCAAAAGCTCACCTTCGCTCGCCGAGCGGAGCTCGGTTTCGTTCATCGAAGCCAGCCTGTTTTCCCTGGTCTTGGGATAGATGTAGACCGTGTCGTTGTGGACGGATGTTACATTTCGAGAAGCCCGTGAGCCTATCGAGGGGTGGGCAAATGTTGCATTTTCAGAAGCCTGCGCTTTCTCATTCGAGCTGCCGGGGGGTGTGGTCTGGGAAAGTTCTCCCCTGTCCGTCGGGTGGACAAATGTTACATCTTGAGCCTTCTCGCCCCTGCCGACCGACTGCCGGTAGTTCAAAAACCAGAACAGGTTGGTCAACAAAAGCAGCCCTGCCAGCGCAACCGTCACCCAAAATGGGAAGCCGCGCCACCGCTTGCGCTTGTCCTCGTCGAGCCGCCCGGAGAGGACGGGCCAGTCCGCCTCGCTGAAGTCGTGGTCGGTTTGTTGGCGCATCTTGTCGGCATATGCCCGGTCGAAATCGTCGTCGAAGTTGGACATGGTCGGTCAGGTTTTTTTGGGTTCGAGCTTGGTCAATATTTCGCGCAGCCGCAGTCGGGCCTTAAAGAGGTTCGACTTCGAGGTGCCTTCCGCGATGCCGAGCATCTTGGCGATTTCGTTGTGCTCGTAGCCCTCGATGGCGAACAGGTTGAGTACCGTCCGATAGGCGGGCGGAAGTTTTTGGACGGCCTTTCGGAGGTCTTCTACGGCAATTTTTTCCAAAATGGTGCTGTCGTTCGAGGCGTTGAGGAGGTGTTCCTGCACCTCGAGCGTCTGCGGCTGTTTCGCCTGGTAGCGGCGGTAGTGGTCGATGGCGGCGTGGACGACGACCCGGTTGAGCCACGGCTTGAACGGCATAGACGGGTCGTAGAGGTGGATTTTGGTGAAAGCCCGGAGGAAAGCATCGTTGACCACCTCCCGCGCCTCGTCGACCGAGCCGGAATAGCCCTGCGCCACCGTCAGCGCGTAGCGGTAGAACAGCTTGTAGACCTCCGACTGGCTGTATCGGTCGTGCTGTCGGCAGCCGTCGAGCAGACGGGCGAGATGCGATGGATTGGGAATCAAATTGCCGGTAGTTTCGTCCATTGTTCGGAGAACGGAGGCGGTGGGTTGCCCGGCAAAGCTATTTTGAGAATCTGGCGCGGCTCAATTGCGGCTGCCTTGTTTCATCGGGCCGAGCTTCTGGAAGCCCTCGACCGTGTCTTTTTCGAGCATCGCGGCGAACTCGTCGATTCGGCGCAAGGCGGCGAGGTTGGCCTCGCGGGTGTCGTCTTTGAAATAATAGGCCTGCGCCTCGGCGGCTATGGCTTCCATTTTGGCCAAACGGGTGGTTTTTTCCTCCAGCTCGTCTTTTTTTATTGGAGGTGCTGGGCGGGTTGGAGCAGCTCTTTTTGCCTGTTCCGTCGGCTCTCCCTCGGCTTCTGGCGATGTCGAGCGGACGGCTTGCAACTGCTGCCGGGCCTGTGCCACCTCCCGCCGCATCGCGCTGACGACGGTCTGCCGAGAGGAGGAGGCGCGGTCGAAGTCGCCTTTTTCCACCGCGTCGCGCAGCTTGCGAACCAGTCCGGCGAATTGCTTCTGCTCAAACTCGTTGCGCGTCGCACGGCCAACCTCCGCCGCCATCTGCCGGTTGCCCATCCGCTCGGGGACGGCGTCGGGCAGCGCGGCCGTGCTTTGGGCGGCGGCGCTCGACGCGGCGAAGAGCAGAGCGGGCAGGATGGTTTTTCTCATACGATGAAAGTCGGGTCAAAATTAGAGCCAACAAAAAAGGGGGCAAGCCCGCCAACCGACGGCCGCCGATGTTTTGTGACGGTTGACAGGCGGCGCTCTTTGGGAAAATCACAGGATGAATCCTGGGCTAAAGCTTCGTCCGCAAAAAAATCGCCTCGGGCAAGTTCCTGATTATCAACATGATAAGCCGCCAGACGGGGAGTACGTAGAGCGTCCCGCGCCGCCGCTTCCACGCCCGGAAGATATGCTCGGCGGCCTGCTCGGGCGTGGCCGTCAGTGGGGCGGGGAGCGGCAGGCCGGCCGTCATTTTCGTCCACAGGAAGCCTGGTTTGACGGTCATCACATGGATGTTTTTTGAAAAGAGGCGGTGGCGCAGGCCGTCGGTGAATGTGGAAAGCCCGGCTTTTGCGGAGCCATAGAAATAGTTGCTCGCCCGCCCTCGCTCGCCCGCGACCGACGAAATGACGATGATTGATTTTGGGGATTGGGGATTGGGGATTGGGGACTGGGCGGCCGACATCTTTTCGGCAAAGACGGAAATTGCCAGTGCTGGGCAGGTGAAATTGGTTTCCCAAATCCGCCGCGCCTCGGCCGTGTCGTGTTCGGCAAGCCGCTGTTCGCCGAGGTGGCCAATGGCGACGATCAGCACTTCTGTCTCGTCGGCCAGTTTTTCAAGTAGTTGAAAATCAGGGCTTTGCGCGTCGAAGGTGTGAGCGTCTGCCGCTTGGCAAAGCCCCCGAACCCGCAAATCCGCGATAAGCGGCGCGAGGTCTTCCGGCTTCCGGGCGGTCAAGTTGAACTTCGAGGCGAGCGGCGCGAAGCGGTAGATTAGGGCTTCGGCGAGGTCGCTCGTCGCACCGAGGACGGTCACATTCATGGGAAATTCTACTTTTCAAAAACTGCTTTTCAGCCGCTTGGTCTGCCCGTTTATCAATTGGCCGATGGCCTCCGCGATGGAACCGGGCTTTTGGATTCGCCAGTTAACGTCGTTGAAATCCTCCCCGAAGTGCAGGTAAAACTGCAGCCTCCCCGCAAGCATCTCCTCCTCGACATGGCGGCTCGTGTTGATGAATACAGCCCAGCCGCCGGCGTCGCGCAGCTCCTCGGCCCATTCCTCGTAATAGTCGGCGTCGCCCGAGTGGAACTGCAGCAGGTTGTCGCAAAAGAATACGAAACGCGAGATGCCCGCGTCCATCATCGGCTCGACAACCTTCCTTTTCAGGGTCGCCACGTCGTTGTGCAGCGCGTCGTTCCATTCGCCGATGAGTTCGATGAGCGCCGCGCCGTCCGAGTAGTCGGCGAAGAGGACCTTCAGGTAGAGCGTCGGGCTGCCGAACCCGTCCCATTGCGGGTGGATGAGGTAGTTGTAGATTTTTTTCGTGAAATAAAGCTCCGAATAGCGGCGGCCCCGGAACGGCGAGCGCTCGTCCTCGGAGGCAACGTAGTGGTCGCGCCATTTCCAGAAAGGTTCGATGTCGTGCATGGCGGCGGCGAAAGTAGACTGGCGCTCCGAACAAAATCGCTGCGCTGTCTCGGCCACGCCGCTCAATCGAGCTGCCCTGCCTGCACGGCCTTGTAAATGGCGTTGGCGATGGTCGGCGAATCGAGCTTGGTGCGCAGCGCGTTTGAGCGCTTTTTTACCGCTTCGAAGGTGATGAAAAGAATCCTGGCCATCTCGGCCTGGGTCTTTCCCTCTGCAGCTAGGCGTAGGATTTCGATGTCGCGGTCGGTGAGTTTGGCGGCGGAGGACTGAATGTTGCTGGTCATTGTTCTGCTTTCGCTGGCGGGCACACGGCGGGCCTTGATGGGAATTATCGGTCTTCGATGGAAGCGTTAGCAGAGCAGGGTAGGGTTTGGGCAAAAAAAAACGGCGGCCAACTCTCGTCGACCGCCGCTCGTTGCCTTGAGGCAAGTTGCTATTTCTTCACCAATTTCACGGAGACGGCCTCGATGGCTTTGCCCGTCTTCTTGTCGGTGCCGACGAAGGCCCCGTTGCGGGCCACAGCCTCCGTCGCCACGCCTGCCAGTTTCGCCGAATATTCGACGGTGAATTTTTTGGCCGCCTCCCCGTCGATTTCGACGGCAAATCCGATGAGGCGGTTTTTGGCGTCGTCCGCACCGACGTACTCGCCATCTGCGCCGGTCGTGATGACGCCTTTGACGTTGCCTTTGTACTTGATCTTCAACGACTTATCCTCGCTTTTCAATGAAAAGCCGAGGAGCTTTTGCGACGGGTCGAAGTTGCCGACCGGTTGCCCGTTCGCCGCCGCTACCTCTTGTTTCGAAAAACGGAACTTGGCCGAGACCCCCGGTTTCCCGCCGCCCTGATCGCCGTCGGACTGACCTCCGGTCGCCGGTTTCGAGGCTGCCACCGAGCCGGGCTTGAAGGCCTTCGCGTTCTTGACCGCCAAGCCAGCATCGAGCCGCCCGTATCCGTAATAAATGGAGTGGCCGTTCGCATCGTACTTGCCGCCGACCTCATCGATGCGGGCGCAGGAGTTTCTCAAGACCTGTTTCACGTCGGAAGGGGAGAGGTTTGGGTTGACCGACAACATCAGCGCGACGACGCCCGCCACGCCCGGGCAGGCGCTCGAAGTGCCGCCGAAGCTGTTGGTGTAATCTCCCGTCTCATAGCCTTTCACTGAGAGGCGGTCCGTGGTGCGGATGCCCTCGGAGACGGGTGCTGGGTGCTTGAACGGCTCGTACTCAAAATCGCCGGACGGGAAGGCCACCCAAACATTCTCGCCAAAATCGCTGTAGACGGAGCGCTTGCCCCGGTCGTTGCAGGCAGCGACGGCGATGATGGCGGGGTTGGAGGCATAGCCGTCGTTGTCGGCCTTTTCGTTGCCGTTGCCGGCGGCGAAGAGGATGACGCAGCCCTTGCCGCCGCGCCCCTTCGTCAGGGCGTAGTCCATCGCCAGCCGCGACGAGTCGGGCAGCGCGACGACCTGTTTGTGGACCCGGTCGGCGGGGTTCCACCAATCGCCGTCGGTCGGCCCCCACGAGCAACTGATGACGTCGGCGCCCTTGTCGGCGGCCCAGACGAAGGCGTTGGCCTCTTGCATCGAGCCGAGGCCGCTGCGCAGACGGATGGGCATCAGTTTCGCCATCGGCGCAACGCCCGATGAGTCGATGCCCTTTGCCGCGGCCACGCCTGCGCAAGCGGTGCCGTGCGCGTCGCTTTCGTCCTTGTGGTTCGCGTCATCCGTTTCGACGGTCACGTCGCGGGGGAAGACAATCTTTCCGGCAAACTCGGGGTGGTTCATGTCCACGCCATCGTCAACGACTGCAATGGTCACGCCGTCGCCCATCGTCAGTTTCCAGGCATCCTCGACGTTGACGGACGCGTCAACCGCCGTGCCGTTGATGGTCGTTTTTTTCAGGTGCCATTGGAGCGGGTTGATGTTCGGCGACTTGTATCGCCTTTCCTGCACGATTTCCGGGTGGCAGTTCTCCGTTTCCGGCTCGGCGAGGAGGTTCTGGGCAATCTCAAAAACCTCCAGCCCCGTGCCTTCCGCGGCTTTCACGAAATAGGAGTTCTTTGCAAAGACCACCTTGTTCTTGACCGTCAGGTTGTACTTTTTTATCAGTTCGTCGCACTTGGCCTCCGCCACCTCGTCCTTGAATTTCACGAAAAAATTCTCCGTGTAGAGCATGATTGCCCCGCTCTTCTCGTCCGTCAGGACGCGCCCGGCGAACTTCACGCCGTCTTCCTGTTTGAGCGCGGCACGGGTCGCGTCGCGCATCTCGAGGGCCATCTTGGTGGTGTCCGCTTTCATCTTGACGACCGTCACGCCCGCGTCCGGAAACTCGCCGACCTTCTCGACGGCCTGCATCATCCCCCGGCTGCGCGCCGAAAGGTTCATGCTCTCGAGGTCAGTGTCCTTTTTGGTTCGGATGGCAACGAGATCCGGGCTTTCGACGAGGTTGATGGCTTTTCCCTTTTTGCCGCCGTACTGTACTTTGAACATGCTTGTGGAGTTTTGATTTGGATGAAACGACTACTTGAACAACGGGACCTGTTTCAAAAGGTCGTC
Organism: Saprospiraceae bacterium; assembly: GCA_044227705.1. Lineage (GTDB taxonomy): Bacteria > Bacteroidota > Bacteroidia > Chitinophagales > Saprospiraceae > JANOQP01. The sequence continues at coordinate 6,595 of JBGAWE010000097.1, read as the reverse complement.
GCCCGCGATGATGGTCGATACGAACTTGTAGCTCGCCGTTAGCTTGAAGCGCGGGTCGGTCTTCAGCGTTTTGAGGAACTGGAGGTGCAAATCCTTCCCCTGCCCGACGAGGCAACCCGCGCTCCATTTGCCCACGATGGCCGCATCGAAGGCCATGTGCTGGTTGACGCCGAAGTTGGTGCCGATGTCGATTGCGTCGCCCGTGCGCTTGCCGTCCTTGTTCTTGTCGCGGTGGACTCTGACGAAGCCGACTTGCACCAGGGCTGGGTGGTTGGATTTTCCCTGATGGAAGCCCATCGTCCAGGCCTTGTATTGCCCAAAAGCGATGCGGGCCGCGCCGCCTGTGTTGAGCGGGTTGTCGGTGTAGAACTTGCCCGGCTCGGTCGTGGCGATGGCGTTGAGCACGATTTCGGGCTTGTTCAGAGAATTGATGAAGAAGACGATGCGCCGGTCGTTGAACTGGTTGAACGTGTCGGCATTGAGCGTCCCGTCCTTGTCGGCGCCCTCGAGATAGGCGATGTTGTAGAAGCCCGGGGCGCGAGCAATCCAGTACCCTTTCTGTTGCATATATCGACAGATCCGCATAGCGAGCTTGGTCTGCGGGCCGTCGTTCCTGTCCTTCGGGTTGGGGGTGAGCACGAGCGGAAAGAAGGTCGCCGGGTCGGCGTTGACGAGCGCACGGGCCAGCGCGGGGGTCAAAAGGGCGTTGTCGAAGGCCACTTTCGCCCGCTTCGCAAAGACGCCCATCATCGCGACGGTGTACGCGCCGACGAGTCCGTCGTCCTCGGCGAGCGGGCCGAAAGTCTGGTCGTCGCGCTGCCCGATGGGCGGGTCGAGGATGCCGAGCGCGGTCAGTTTGTACTGGATTTCCTTGCCCAGCTCGGTGTCCACTTCGTTGAGGGTGACGGGCTTGGCGTTGAGGTCGGCGAATGATTGAAGCGTCATGATTGGCTTTTTTTGTTGGCAAATGAATGGGTTTTTTCTGCCACCAATCCCACCAATTTGCCCGAAGCGCTTTTTCGACGGGCAAACTCCATTTTGTCCAGACCCGATGCGATTTGCCCGAGTGGGCATCAATTTTACGCCTTAAAAAGAGCAACCATGTTCGAGCGCAAGCCCAAGCCCTTCTCGCCCGCCCTCATCGCCTTCGCCGCGCTGGCCTTGCTCGCGCTTGTGGCCATCGTCCTTTTGCGGAAGCAAGGTTGATGCCCGTCGTTTTGGTCAAACAGGGGCCAGTCTGTCCGATTTTTCGGTTGGTGAAAGCGGTCTTTTTACCTTCGTCGCCGCTTTTTCAACTAAAAAAATTGTCCACTCACATGATTTCAAAAAAGCTGCCCTTGCTCGCCCTTCTTTCTGGGCTGGCATTTTCCGCCGGGGCGCAAATCGACGCGGACGGCAACTGTCCGCTTCCCAAAAAGATCAATGGCTATGAGTTCCACGACGTGAAGCCCCTCGGCACGACGGCCGTGAAGAACCAGTACAAGAGCGGCACCTGCTGGGTCTTCTCGACGCACTCTTTTTTCGAGAGCGAGCTGCTGCGCGAGGGGAAGGGCGACTTTGACCTCTCCGAGATGTACGTCAGCCGCGCCGGTTACCTCGAAAAGGGGCAGAACTACGTCCGCCGCCAAGGCGCGGCCCAGTTCGGGCAGGGCGCAGAGAACCACGACGTGCTGCAGGTCATCGACAAGTACGGCCTGGTGCCCCAATCCGCCTACTCGGGCTTCCCTGCGGGCGAGGACAAGCCGAACCACAACGAGATGGAGGCCGCGCTGAAAGCCATGCTCGACGCCATCGTCAAGTCGGCCGAGAAATCCGGGCTTTCGACCAACTGGTTCAAGGCCTATCAAGGCGCAGTCGACGGCTATTTCGGCGCGCCGCCCGCCGAGTTTGAGGTGAAAGGGAAGAAGTACACCCCAATGACCTACTGGCAGAGCCTCGGCCTCAACACGAGCGACTATGTGGCCTTCACGAGCTACACGCACCACCCGTTTTGGAAGCCTTTCGTACTGGAAGTGGCCGACAATTACTCGAACGGACTCTTCTACAACGTGCCGATCGACGATTTCCAGCGCATTGCCGACAACGCGCTCGGCAAGGGCTACTCCGTCCTCTGGGCCGCCGACGTTTCAGAAAAGGGTTTCGCCATGAAGGAGGGCCTTGCCATCATGCCCGACGTGAAATGGGACGACCTTTCGCAGGCGCAAAAAGACTCCCTCTTCAAGGCACCGCAAAAAGAGCGTTGGGTCACGCAGGAAGACCGCCAGAAGGCCTTCGACGAGCTTTCCACGACCGATGACCACGGCATGCACATCACCGGGACGGCAAAAGACCAGAACGGGACGACCTACTACATGGTCAAAAACTCGTGGGGCACCAACATCAACAAGGACACGAAGGGTTTCCTCTATGTCTCCGCGCCCTATTTCCGCTACAAGACCATGAGCTTCATGGTGCACAAGGACGCAATCCCGCAGGACATCAAGCAGAAGCTGCGGCTTTGAGTTTTCGGCCTGCGTTGAATGAAAAAGGGCGGCAATCTGTTCGATTGCCGCCCTTTTTCGTCTCCCGAAACTGGGGTTTCGGAATGCAACTAAAGCTTCACCCACTTCCCGACGCCGTTGCCGACTCTTATGACGTAAAACCCGGCGGCCAAATCGCCGACCCAAATCGAATCGCCCAGAAAGACGGTCTTTTTCACCAAAACCCCGGTCGCCGCGTCGATGATTTCGACGGTTTGGCCGCGCCAACTTTCTCCATTTTCAACAAAGACAACGTCATTGGCCGGGTTCGGAAAGATTCGAACCTCCGCGAAAACGTCCGAGACCGCGCTCGGCGTTGCATATTCAAAGGCACCGATGTCCGGCTTGCCATCGACGGGACGAATCTGGCGCGAGCAAGTGTCCAAATATTCCCACGCGGGGTTCAGGGCGACGTTGGCGACCTTATTGGCCAGCAAAACACCTTTATCGCGAGCGGGCGAAGTCTTTACAAGATGGAAATCAAAAGATGCAGGCGCGGCGAACCCAAAATTCCCCACGATGTCGTCGACCAGATTGTTGCTTGAATCGATGGCAATGCGGCCGTTCCGGCTTGAGCAGCCCCGCCTGTTTTTGCGCCTGCGAATAGGTTGTTCTTGACAAAAAGCGAGTCGGTGCCGTTTGCGACTTGTATGAAACTCCCTTTGTTCTTGAAGTTGACAAACGTGTTGCTCGCGGCGACGAGCCGGTGCGGCGGGTTGTTCGTCAGGCCTCGAGTCGAAGCCCACAAGGTTGTTGTTGGCGAATTGGAAGCCTTGCGCGATGATGTTGCCGAGGAGTAGGGCAGTGCCGCCGTTGGGCAAGTCGATGGTGCGGCTGTCGGTGGTCGATTCGTTGGCCAGCCGGTTGAAAAGAAGGAGGTTGACGTGCGCCCGGCTCTTCAGTTCGTGGCCCTCGGCGATGGCGTCGATGGATGCATTGAAGCGAAAGACGAACGTGTCAATCTTGCCAATATAAATGTTGTGCTGGTAGCCGGGATTGGCCGTGCTGCCGCCGTTCACGAACTCGCTGAACTCGACCAAAATGGTGCATCCGGCGATTGCGCCAGAGAGAATGCCCATTTCGTTGCCCGCAAAACGGCAATGCTGAACCGTTAGATTGGCTCCTTCCTGCCGGATGCCCGCCCCGTTGTGGTCGACGACGGCCGCACCGTCGAACTCGATGTTCCGAACGCGGGCATTCTTCCCACTGATGACGAAGATGCCCTTCCCATTGACCATGTCGGTCGCAATCTTCTGCCCCGCGACGAGCTTGGGCCGCCCGCCGACGCCTTCGATGAGCAGATTGTTCTTCGGGAAGATGACCTGCGGCACATCGGTGTACGTCGCGGCGTCGATTTGAACAGTGTCGCCGTCGGCGAGCATCGGGAGGACGGCATCGCAGTATTTGAGCGGCCGCGCTGGGCCGATTTGCCAGGTTTTGGCCTCCGAATGCGTGAAAAAGAAGGAAAAAACGGCTCCAAAGAGCCAGCAGAGGCGATCAATTTTCATGTTGCGGCCGATTTTACCCCAAAGTTAGGGGCCGCAAAGTGCGTGTCGGCCGCCAAAATCCTCGCATGCGCCTTTACTGCCCGCGCATCTCGAGCACCGCAAGCACATACGCCCCAGCGCCATATCCCGCCATTGGTATGGAACCTGCGTATCGACCGTTTTCATGGCTCACACAGCGACACCAAGCCTCGTTGTCGGCGTATTTTTCCACTGGTTCCTTCCACAGGTTGTTGTAGGTGAGCATTTCCGGGAGTTGCCCATTGTTCGCTTCCGCGAGCGCGGTCAATCGTTGGATGATTCGGCGGGCTTGGCGGCGTTTTCCGTTTTTCAGCAGCGCCGACGCCACGCGCAGGTCGATGAAAACCCATTCTTGGTTCTCGTAAATGTCGTCGCTCCGCATTCGGACATAGCCCGGCACAGCGCTTTCCGTTCGCAGGAAGCGGTCGTATTCCTGCATGTGGCTGCGGAACAGTTCCGGGTCGCTGAAAAGCCCGTCGGCAAACAGTTCGAGCGCGCCCGCGTCGTGGTACTCCGTGCTCGACGGGTCGCTGTCCTGTGCGTTGCTCTTGAAATAGCGGTTTTCCACGAGCAGGTTTTTTTCGATGCCCTTGCGAATTCGCTCCGCGCCCGCGCGAAACCGTTGGGCCGACGCATCGCCCATTTTCCGCTCCATGTCGGCGAGCAAAAACAGCCCTTTTGCACAGACCGACGACGTGAACGCATATTGTTTCACGTCGTGCAGGTGGTGTTCCCACGGGCCGCTGTCTGCCCGAACGAGGTCGTTTGCCGAGATGCAGGCGAGCAGCGCGTCGCCGACCTTGGCTTTCACGATTTCGTTCCATTTTTGGGCAAAAACCTGGTCGCCCGACCGGTCGACGAACTCGCAGAACGCAATCAGGAACAGCCCCCAATCGTCGAACTCGATGTTCGGCCCCCACTCGTTGAAGTCGCACTCTTCGCGGCCGTTGCCAAAGTACCGCGTCAGCGAGATTTGATAGTCGACGCCGGGGCCATAGTCTTTCCCCTTGAAGTTGTAGTGTTTGAACCGCCCGGCATCCGCCCGGAGCATCGCTTCGAGGGCCAATCGCGCCTCGTCATGCATCCCGAGCCGCGCCATCGCCCTGATGGCGAACGCGCCGTCGCGCACCCAGCCGACGTGCCAAAGGCCCGGACGCAGCGAAGCCAGCACTTGCCCCCTGCCGCGCTCGAAAACCTCCTGTTGCGAGATTTGGGACATCTTGAGCAGCGAGATGCTCTGCTCGACGGTTCGCCGCTCTGCCGAGTTCAGTTTTTGCGGCAGCTTGCAGCCGTCGATCGTGCGGCGCATAAAGGCCACTTCTGCCTCGACAATCGGCGTTTTTGCCGCGAGGAGCCGTTGGATCTCGTTTTTCAGCACCAATGGGTCGGTGTGCAGCGAGTCGGTGAGCGAGAAAAGGAATGTTTTCTCAAAAACGCCCGCCCCCAGCTCGTGCGCGAGCGAATCGACGAGGAGTGCGCCCGAATAATGGTCGGGCATCGGTTCCCAGGGGTTGGTGAGGTGCGTCACGCCGGTCTGTTCGCGGCCCTCGCCGCGCTCGTATCGCAGCGAAACGGCTTCGACCGCCGCCCGCGCGCCTCTGACGACGACGTAGAAGATGGGTTTCTGCTCCGAAAACGAAGCGAGATAGTCCACTGAAAAGCGGCGGTATGTGCTCTCGACGACGTGCGTCCGGTTTTTGTAGAAAGTCCGCGCTGGTTTCTCGGCGGTGGCGATTTCGATGTTCCCGACAAACGGGTGGACGAACTTGCCAGAGTCGATGGCCGCAAAAATGTGCGGCCAGACGCCCTCGACGCGGTTCGTCTCTGTGTTGAACGTGGCCACGACGAGGCCATTGGAGGTGGTGAGGAAAGGGTAGGAGGGTTTCTGGGCGACAGCGACGGAAAAAACGAGGCAAATGAGGGCGACTGGGGCAAGAATTTGCTTTTTCATGGATGCAAAGCAAGGATATCCTTCTCCTTTTGCTGAAAATCGAGCCCTTCCTTTCGGGTTTGCTGGTATTCTGGGCAGTTAGGGAGTCGGTGGCGAGGACGCCAACTACCGCAGTTCTTCGAGATTGCGGGGATTAGCAGGAATGGGAACGGACACCAACAAAGTCACAACGTTGGCACTCACGCTGCCGCCGCCTGCGTTGGCTTTGAGTTAGGCTTTGGCGGCGGTTGGCATTGAGTGCATTGTTATCTGCTGTCTTTTTTAAGTTTGTATAATGTTTCTATTCTCTTCTTGCTCAATTGTTTAGATATTTCGGGTCCTAATAGCCACCATTTATTTTTATTCGAAATGGCTGCTGCCGTTCTTGATGAACCATCAGTAGCTAAACCAACAATTCCACCAACAGTTCCAACAAATGGAATTAGGGAAATAACGCTGGTAACGGTTGATGCCAGGCTTAAACCACCACTAATTTTACCTGATATTTCATCATTGTTAATCGCTTCCATCATGGATTCATACAGAAAGGTTTCGTCAAGATTGCCGCTCGGAAGTTCTGTAATATACTTTCGAAATGAATTGCCATATTCCCTAATTCC
>JBGAWE010000096.1:0-16166 GCA_044227705.1 Saprospiraceae bacterium | reverse complement strand
TCAAGTCTTGCGTGATGACCAGTGCCTGTGCGGTCATTGGGGCATTCAACGAGTTGGCCGCCGTTGGCATCAATTGGTCGGTGATGAGCTGTGAGAGCGAGCCGGAAGTTGTCCCCACCAAGTTGTTGAAGCCGGTTGGAGGCACCATGTCGGTGTGATTGAGGTTGCCGTTCGGCGTGCTTCTCGTCACTTCGACAGGCGGACACCCGGGGCTTGTCAAGGTAAACGACAAGCGGTAGCCCCCCGAAGGGATGAAGGTCCCCATGTTTCGAATCATGAACGACAGGGGAATTGGAGGTGCCGTGGTTTCTCCTTCGACTGTCACCGTGAAGCCGAAGACACCTGCCCCAAAATTGGTTGGGTTGGTGACAAATCCGGGTGCGAGAGCCGTGGTGCCAGTATAGACGATGCCGTTTGTCACGCCGGTGCTTGTTGGCGGAATTGGGTCCACGTTCACCAGCAACGTGTATGTTTTTGTCGAGAGGTTGGCGTTGGTGATGGTCACGCTGACATTTTTCGTGAAGCAGAAAGGTACGGCCATGTCGGTTGCGTCGGCTGTTGTTGTAAACTCTGCAATGTCGGTGCATTGAGCGCGAGCCGTGTTGGAGTGCCCCAACGTGAGCAGCGCAAGGATTAGCGCGAAGCTGATGTAGGGCGATTTTGTGCGGCACATTGTCTGGCCGACCACAGGAAAAGTCCTTGTCTTCATGTCAAACAAGTTTTGGAAAGTGAACGGTAAGGGATGGATTCGCCCAAAACCGGCCGGATTTGGATGACACAAAAGTCCGGGCCTCAAAAACCGCCGCCAAATAAATCCACCACAGTTGCGGTGTGTTTCCAACAAATCGCAGCGGGATTTCCACCGTGACGGTGGGTTGCCCACCCTCACAGCGGGATTTCCACCGAGTCGGTGTTTTTCGGATTTTCTGTCTACTTTCGCTTTACTAAAACTTCTTCCCTTCACCGACTAAAACATGTGCCATGCCCTCCGACATCGCCGTGAAAATTTTCCGCCTGCGCCATGCCCATGCGCTGGGGCAGGTTTCCGTGGCCTCTCTTCTCACCATGACCGCCCGCACCTATTCCGACTATGAGCGGGGCGTGTGCGCGTTTACCGTCGAGCATATCGAAAAGCTCTCCGAGTTTTTCCGCCTCGCCGTCGGTGAGCTGCTCACCCTGCCGGACGAGTTGGTTGTCCTTTCTCTCCAACGTGCGGGGGGGGGGGCGAAATCCTGAATTGAGGCAGCGGCCCGCGCGCTGTCATTGGGGCCAAGTGGTTTCCAACATCGGAAACTCGGTTCAAATCTATGGGAATCGGCGAGCTTCGGAAGGAAGCAAGCTCGCGTCGCGGGTTAGGTGGTTCCCTTTTTTGGAAACTTGGTTTGGAAATTTGGAAGCTGTCTGGCCGCCGGGCTTGGTCGGATAGGTCTTTGAGCCAGCCATTTCATTCTTCAAGTCATACAACTTCAAAATTCGGGAACCCGCTTCGCAAACTGGCAGGCAGATTTCTCGCGCCTCCGTAACAAACCTCACCGCGTCCGCATCCGCACCACCGGGCAGATGATCTCCTCCAAGGAAATCCCCCCGTGCTGGAAGGTGTTGCGATAGTAGTTGTTGAAGTGGTTGTAGTTGTTGGGATAGAGGAAGAACAGATCTTCCTTTGCGAAAATGAACGTCGAGCTCATGTTCGGCCTCGGCAGCCCCGCCATTTTCGGGTCGCGGAAGGCCAGCACGTCCTTCGGGTCGTACTGGAGGTTGCGGCCGACCTTATAGCGGAGGTTGGTCGTCGTTTCTTTGTCTCCAACGACTTTCGACGGCTTCTGCACCCGAATGGTGCCGTGGTCGGTCGTTACGATAAGCTGGACGGGGCGGTCGGCCAGCTTTTGCAGCGCGGCCCATAGCGGGGAGTGGAGGAACCACGAGCGGGTCAGAGAGCGATAGGCCGTCTCGTCGCCCGCAAGTTCTTTCAAGACCTCCATCTCCGTCCGGGCGTGCGAGAGCATGTCGATGAAGTTGTACACGACGACCGTCAGCTCGTTGTTGAGGTAGTTTAGGATGTTGTCCTGAAGCTGCTTGGCGTGGCCGACGTTGGTGATTTTCAGGTAGTCCCATTTCACCTCGCGGCGGATGGTTCGCTTCAGTTGCTCGCCGAGGAAGAAGTCCTCAAAGAGGTTCTTTCCGCCCTCGTCGTTGTCGTTTTTCCACTTGTCGGGGAAGGCCCGCTCTATCTCGTCGGGCATCATCCCGGCGAAGATGGCGTTGCGCGAGTACTGCGTCGCCGTCGGGAGGATGCTGTAGAAGAAGTCCTCGTCCTCTGTCTTAAAAACCTCATTCAAGATTGGCTCGATGACCTTCCACTGGTCGAAACGCAGGTTGTCGAGCAGCAGCACGACTGTCGGCAATTCCCTCGAAAGTTTGGGGAATACACGGCTACGCATCAGGTTGTAGCTCATCACCGGAGCGTTCGCGTTGTTGCGGTCGAGCCAGCTTTGATAGTTTTTCATGACGAACTTCGAGAACTCCGCGTTCGCCTCCGCCTTCTGGTTCGAGAGGATTTCGCCCATCTGGCTGCCCTGGCTCGCGTCGAGCTTGAGTTCCCAGCCGATTATCTTCTTGTAGACATCCGACCATTCGCGCCAGTCCAGCCCGCCCTGCATCTGCATGAAAATCTGGCGGAACTCCTGCTGGTAGCTCGAATCGGTCTTTTCTCGAACAAGCCGTTTGTTGTCAATCGTCTTTTTTAAAGAAAGTAGCACCTGGTTCGGGTTGACCGGCTTGATGAGGTAGTCGGCGATCTGCGAGCCGATGGCCTCCTCCATGACGTGCTCCGCCTCGTTCTTCGTGATGAGGACAACGGGCGTGGCCGCGCTCATCGCTTTTATCTTGGGCAATACCTCAAGCCCCGTCAGCCCGGGCATCGACTCGTCGAGGAAGACGACGTCGAAATCCGCGCCAGGTGCCGAGAACTCTTCGAGCGCGTCGTGGCCGTTGTGGGCAGTCGTCACCTCGTAGCCCCGCGACTCGAGGAACATGATCTGCGGGCGGAGGCTGTCGATTTCGTCGTCGGCCCAGAGGATTTTTATCTTTTCCATGAGACTGTTGTTGCAGGTTCGTTCGATGGGCGGCTAAACCCGAAAGCCCGCCTGTCTATTTTTGCGCAAAGAAAAAAACATCCAGATGTCCACAGATTCCGAAACCAAGCCGGCCCTCGCCGCCTCGATGCTCTCCATGAAATGCCCGCGGTGCCGCGAAGGGGAGATGTTCGAGACGGGCAGCTTCTCGTTCAAAAAACCGTTCGACATGCACCGCCGCTGCCCAAAATGCGACCAGAACTTCTTCCCCGAGCCGGGTTTTTACTATGGCGCGATGTTCATCAGCTACATCATGACGGGCTGGTTCTGCGTCCTGGTGATGCTCGGGCTGCACTGGTTCGCCGGGCTGTCGTTCAACGCTGCGTTCGGCATCCTTTTGCTGATTGTCGCCGCGCTGTTCGTCTGGTTCTTCCGCATCGCGCGGGTGCTGTGGATCTATTTCAACATCAAATTCGACCCGAAAGCCCGGTGAGATTTTTCGAAAAAAGGGTTTCGATTGGCTGGCGGGTAGGAGCCGAGTCGGCGAGGGGCTCCGACCCGATGCCTTCGGCCCGCGGGTCTTTGATCTGGGCGTCTCTGCTGGCGGCGACCTTCCTCGCCAACGGCTGCGCCAAGGTCGGCACCCTCACCGGCGGCCCGAAGGACACCGCCCCGCCCAAAATCGACACCCTGCATTCCAGCCCCAACCGGCAGGTCAACTTCAACAAAAAAGAGCTGCGCATCACCTTCGACGAATGGGTCAAGCTCGACCGGCCCAGCGAGCAGGTTCTCCTCTCTCCCCCTCTTTCGCGCAAGCCGGAAATCACCTTGAAGGGAAAAACTGTCCATGTGAAACTCCCTGACAACGAACAGCTTGCGCCGAACACGACCTACACACTCAACTTCGGCAACGCCGTCCAGGACTTCCACGAGGGCAACGCGCTGGCGGGCCTCCGCTACGTCTTCTCGACCGGCCCGGTCATCGATTCCCTCGAAATAAAAGGTTCCGTCGCCGATGCTTTCAGCGGCCAGCCCGTCAGCGATTGCACGGTCATGCTTTATGAAAACACGGCCGATTCAACCATGGCCGATTCTTTGGTGAAAAAGGCGCGGCCCAACTTCTTTGCCCGAACTGACAAGTCCGGCCAGTTCTCCATCGAGAACTTGCACGGTGGTGATTACCGCCTCGTAGCCGTCGAGGACCAGAACCTCAACTACCGCCTCGACGCGGGCGAGCGAGTCGCCTTTTGGGAAAAAAACATCGCGCTGCCCGACTCGACAGCCGGGCCGGTCGTGCTTCGGATGTTCAAAAACGAAAGCCCGCTGCGCATCAACGGGAATGACCAAAAGAGCTACGGCCTGGCCAAGCTCTTTTTCAACGGCCCGCCCGCCGGCAACCGCCCGTCGGTTGAAAACCCGCCGCAACTGGTTGATTTTGAGGAAGTTGTGGATTCGGTCTTCGTCTGGTACGATTCTGTCGCCTCGCCTTTTTCGCTGATTTTTGGAAAGGACACCGTTCGCGTCCGACCACCAGACAGGGCTGCATTTTTCAAAAAACAGGCCCTCGCTTTCATCGACGACGTCCGCCCGGCAGCGGCGAAGGGGGGGGCTGGGGCTTCTCGCAACAAGTTCGGCGGAGGGCAGCGCGGCGGCGCTTTAACGCCCAATCCACCAAACCCCAATCCGCAATCGGCAAAGACAATTTCCCAGAACCCCCGGCGACCCCTCGAACTGATGTTCAACCGCCCCGTCTCCGCCATCGACACGGGGCTTGTCAGATGGGAGGGCGACGGTTGCGGCGGTTTTTTGAGGAATTCTTGTTAAAAAAGGACAGCCTTTTCCCCTCGGAAATGGCGCTGCTCGATGCCCCGCTGGCCCGAGAGGAAAAACCACTCCGTACGACCATCCTGCCCGGTGCGCTGACCATTTTTATGAGAAAAGAACCGAGACACCCTGCTGCGTCATGTGCCGCTGAGAAGCAGCTCGGCTCGCTCAACGTCACCTTCAAAGGTCTGGAGGCAGGCAGCTCCTATCTTTTGAACTTTTTGAACGGCAGGCCGTCGTCGAGCAGCGAGCCTTTGCCACGCGCATCGGGGGGCAACCGGCTGGCCTTCGGCGGCCTTCCGACGGGCCAGTACGGCGGCCGACTCGTCGCCGACGCAAATGGCAACGGGCGCTGGGACACGGGCAGTTTTGAAAAAAGGCTGCTGCCTGAAGTGATTTTCACTCAAAAATTCGAGCCGCTGAAAGCGGAATGGGAACAAGAGGTGGAGTTCTCGCCCGGCAGCAGCGGAAAGTGGAGGGGCGAGGGGAAAAAATAGCTGCCCGCTGCTCAGAAACTTGGCTTTATTCGCACCAGCGATTGGTGGCCGAAAATCATCCGGTGCCCCAGTCGCCGCACTATCCACATCCGTTTCACTAAACCTTCTTTTCGCATGGACCTGAATTCTCTCATCGTCATGCTCCTGATCGGGGCGGTCGCGGGCTGGCTCGCCGGGCAGGTATTTCAGGGCCGGGGCCTCGGCACGGTCGGCAACATCGTCGTTGGCATCATCGGCGGCATCGTCGGGGGCTGGCTGCTCGGCCAACTGGGCATCCGCCTCGGCAGCGGCATCGTCAACACCATCCTCACCTCGACCATCGGGGCGGTTGTTGTGCTGTTCATTGTGGGGCTGGTAAAAAGGGCGTAGGCCCCGCTCGACACGAGCTTTGGAACGCTGCAAGTCGTTGATTTGCAGCGTTTTATTTTAGGAAACACAGTGCGGCCTCACCCGCTTGCCCGGCTGCTTGACGGTTAGAAACCGCAACAAAAGCACAGCTTCGCCCGTTTTGGCGGCTCAAAAAATTCCGTTCTCGACATGAAAAAATGGCTCCTCGCCCTCGCCCTTCTGCCCGTTCTCGCGGTGAACTTGCGGGCGACTTACATGCTCATCCCGATGGACGAGACCTCCCAAAAGGACCACCTCAAAGCATACGGCATCACCTATTGGGTCATTTCGCAGGGCACGGAGGCTTGGTGGCTGCTCAATTATCGGGGCGGGAGTTTTGCCTTCCCTTTTTCCAAGGCCTATGAAAAGGAGTGCAAGACGCGCGGCGTGAGCTACGAGATTTTGCCCGACGGGCAGTGGAACAACGTGCTGACCGAAATTGCCAATCCGGAGGTGAATCAGGATGCCATCAAGCTGGAGAAGGCCCCAAAAATTGCGGTTTACACCCCGCAGAAAAACGAGAAAGGCGAGGACATCCAACCCTGGGACGACGCCGTGACCCTCGTTCTCACCTATGCCGAGATTCCTTACGACGTGGTGTACGACACCGAGGTCTTGCAGGGAAAACTGAAGGACTACGACTGGCTCCACCTACACCACGAGGACTTCACCGGGCAGTACGGCCGGTTTTATGGGAGCTACCACAACACGGCATGGTACAAAGACCACGTCCGCGCGAATGAAGAGCTGGCCCGAATCAACGGCTTCGACAAGGTGAGCCAACTGAAACTGGCGGTCGCCAAGACCATCGCCGGGTATGTAGCCAATGGCGGCTTTATGTTCGCAATGTGCTCTGCGACAGACACTTACGACATCGCGCTGGCCGCCGACGGTGTGGACATCTGCGCCCAGATGTACGACGGCGACGCGGCCGACCCCAACGCGCAGGAGAAGCTCGACTTCTCGAAAACCTTTGCTTTTGAAAACTTCCAGCTCATCAAAAACCCGCTGACCTACGAGCACTCGACCATCGACAACAACGAGGGCCGCAACGTGGTGCCAGAACAGGACTATTTCACGCTGTTCGACTTTTCGGCCAAATGGGACCCCGTGCCGACAATGCTCACCCAATGTCAGACGCGAACGGTCAAGGGGTTTATGGGCCAGACGACGGCCTTCCGCAAGCCGACCGTCAAGTCGAGCGTCCTGACCCTCGGCGAGAACAAGCCTGCGCAGGAGGTGCGCTACATCCACTCCAATTATGGCAAGGGCTTCTTCACCTTCTATGGCGGCCACGACCCGGAGGATTACCGCCACCTTGTCGGCGACCCGAACACCGACCTCTCGCTACACCCGAACTCGCCAGGCTATCGGCTGATTTTGAACAACATCCTCTTCCCGGCGGCGAAGAAGAAGCACCAAAAGACTTGATTGGCGTTGGGCGCCAAAACTGTGGCCGCCCGGAACAGAGGGACGGCGGAAATTCAAAAAGCACCTTGCGTGGCGACCCAGCAAGGTGCTTTTTGCTTTTAGGAAATACCGGGCGAGGACTGGTCAGTTGGCGTTCAGCTCCAAGCTCCAGTAGCGGGTCGGGACGACCATGCCGGTGTGCTGGAAGGGGTTCTCGGGGTCGCACTTGGTGGTCATCTGGCCTGTACGCCAGTTCATGCGCCGCTCGTAGTCGCCGCAGACAGGGCACTTGAAGATCATCCAGTCGCCTTCGCGGAAACCGACGCATTCATGGGTCATGGCCGGGGCCGTTGTGACAAAACGTTTCATGTTCAGCTATTAAAAAGTAATACCCAGATGGGTACAAATGATGGTCTACCATAGCCCTAACGGGTGAAACGGGCTAACAACTCGGGTTTTTCCAGAGATTATGAATTAACGTTGCATGACCAAGTCAAGCGCCTGCAACAACCTTTCCAAAACCGGTGTGGCGGTTCAACCCGCTGTCTCGCGTCATAATCCAAAGACTACGTTGAGAGAACCATCGAGCCTTCGTCCCTCAAAACGCAACCCCCATGTGCGCTCCGATGGAAACAAATCGCTTTCTTTTGATTGGCGGGGAACCGGCCACTGCGCTCACTTTTCAGCGGCTTGCAGGTTCGGGAGTGGAGGTTGTCCACCTGCCCTCCGACTTGGCGGCACCGCTGCCCGATTTCCAGCGTGTCCCGCTCATGGTGGCCGTTGTCGCGCCGGAAAGGTATGGCCACTTGCGCAACATATCACAGATTGAGGCTGTCCGGGCGCAGTTTCCCTGCTCGCCGCTCATCGTCGCCTCCGACTCGCGCGACGCTGACTTCATCAACCTGGCCTGGGAGCAGGGCATCCGAAAAATGGTCAAGCTGCCCATTTTGGAGGAGCAGCTCGGGCCGCTCTTCGAACAGTTCTTCAGAAAGATGCCCGCGCCGCAACTGGCCACCGTGCCCGCCGTGCCGACCACTTTTTTGCAAAAAATCCAGCGGTTCCTGTGCGCGGACTCATCGGCGTCGCGGCTCAACTTCGTCCCGGCCAGCTTCCAAAAAATGCTCGCCTGGCCCACCGAGGCCGCCCTGCACGAACAGCGGCCGGTGGTCGAAATGCGATTCTTCGGCACCTTCAGAGTCGTGTGCAACGGCCGCGACATCAGCGGCCGGTTCGCCGACCAAAAGATCCTGCGCACCCTCTTGCTCGGGCTGGCCATGCACGGGCACGCGCCGGTGCCGCGCCGAAAACTGGCCGATGCCGTTTGGGAATACTTCGCAGGGAAGACGACTTTCGAGAACCTCGCCGTCAGGATCTGTCACTTGCGGAAAATCCTCGCCGAATCGCTCGGCGTGGCCAACCCGATCGTCTTTGAGAACGAGTGCTACCGGATCACACCGGAGATCCGCCTGCGCACCGACCTTGCCGAGTGGGTCGCTCTTTGGCAGCGCGCCATTGACGCCGACGCCGCTCTGGATGGAGAGACCGCCGTCCGTTGTTTCGAGAAAATGGTGGAGACCGCCGGGGGCGAGTTCCTCGATGGCAACTCCCTCTTGCTCGACGAGGCGGAATCGTGGCGCGAGACGACGCGGGAAGTGCACCTTGCCGCCCTCGACCGCTTAAGCCTCCACTATTTGAAAACGGAAAATTTCTCTGCCTGCGCTGAACTGTGCCGTCTCGCCCTGCAGACCGACCCGCCGCAGCAACTCCTGCACCGGAGGCTGATGTGCGCCTATTTCGCCCTCGGGCAGCGCGACCGTGCCCTCCGGCAGTTCGAGAAATGCCGTGCCGCATGGCTGGCCGAGTTCGGCCCGCAGGCACGGCTGGCGGCGGAGACGGAGGAGCTTCGGCGGATTTTGGAGGAGATGGAATAGGCCTCCTCCAAAATTCTCACCGCACCACTGTGATGTCCCCTTTGTAAATGAGAGACTCGCCGTCGATGAAATGGACGCGGGCGTAAAAGGCGTAGACCCCGCTGTCCACAAGTTTCCCCCTGAAGCTCCCGTCCCAGCCGAGCTGCGGGTCGTTGAGGGCGAAGTTTTTGTTCTCAAAAAGAAGGTCGCCCCAGCGGTCGTAGATTCTCAAAACCTCAATCAAATCCGCCCCCGGCGAGCCGTAGAGTGTGAAGCGGTCGTTAGGCGAGTTGAGATCTGGCCCCATCGCGTTGGGCGGGTAGATGGGCCGCCGTTTCGTCACCGTCACGCGGAGGCTGTCCGTGTCCATGCAGCCGTCCTCGTCCGTTATTTTCAGGATGTAAACGGTTGATTCCGTGGCGGTTACGGTTGGTTCCGGGCAGTCGGCGCAGCTCAAGCCGAGAACGGGCGACCATTGGTAGGTGACAGGCCGGAAGGGCGGCAGCACTGTCGTGAAGACGTCGTAGGAGTAGCCGAGTTCGAGCGTCGAGTCCTGTTCGGCGGTCACTTTCAATTCGGCCGGTTCAGTGATTTCGGCTTGAATCGAGTCTAGGCAGCCGAGCGAGTCTTTCACATAGACCCAATACCGCCCGGCCATCAGCCCGCCGAGCGAGTCGACGGAGGTAAAGTTCACGCCGTCGGCGGAGAAGCTGAACGGTACAGTCCCTCCCGCCGCCGAGACGTGGAAAACGCCGGTCTTGTCTCCAAAACAAAGGACGTTTTTCACCCCCGAGATGTCGAGGTCGAGCGGCGGCGGCTCGTCGATGTAGGCACTTCCTATGGCTGTGCAGCCATTGCCGTCGGTGACAGTGACGAAATAATTGTCGGGCGAGAGGTTTGTTGCTTCGTCGGATGTTTGGGAAATCGGCCCGGTCGTGCTGCTCCATTGGTAGGTGAAATTCCCCACGCCGCCCGAGGCTTTGGCGATGCTCCTCCCGTCGCCCTTCCCGTGGCAGGTCACGTCGGTCGTGTCCATGTCAACGACGACCGGCGGGTGGTCGACGATGTTGATGGTGAAAAGGCCCTTGCACAACTCCGCGTCCGTCGCGCTGACGGTGTACGTCCCGGCGGGCAGGTTGACGCGCGGGCTGGTGCCGGAGCCGGGCTGACTTCCCCAATTGAAGATGAAAGGCGCGGTGCCGTTCGTCACGTTCAAAATCACCTGCCCGTTAGACTGGCCCGTGCAGAGCGGCGGCATGATGTCGGGCGCAACGGCCAACTCCTTCTCTTTCACGTTGATGTCGAAGCTGGTCTCGCAGTTGTTCTTGTCCTTGATTTTGACGTTGTAGATGCCGACCGGCAGGCCCGAGAGAGAGTTCATCGAGGTGTACGCGCCGCCGTTCCAACTAAAGAGATAGGGTGGCGTGCCGCTCTTGATGTTCTTGATTTGTACCTCGCCATTGGTCCCGCCATTGCAGTCGGGCGCGGCAATGACCGTGTCTATCTCGACCGGCGGGTGGACGAGGACGGTCTTGATGTCCGTCACCTTGCAGCCGAGGCTCGTCTCGATGGTCATCACGATGCTGTGGATGCCGGGCTTTGAAAATTGGACGGTGTGCGGCCCCTTGCCGCTGGCCGTCGACGGCACGGCGTCGATGCCGAACGACCAGTTGTACTTCGTGATGGCCCCAATGGGGAACTGGCTCGCGTCGGTGAACACAATCGGTATGCCGAGGCAGACCTCGCTCGGCACCGTCGTGAAATCGGCCTGCGGCCCGAGGAACTCGCCCGTGCCGCCGAACTCGATGTTGAAGCCGTTGCCCGTCGAGGTGAAGTTGTTCACGCCGAGCGCGTAGCTCTTGCCGGCCTCCATGTCAAGTGGCTTGATGAAGTTGTCCTTCCCCGAGCCGCAGCCACTGGTTTCCGAGAGGTCGCTCGAACCGGCCTTCAGCCCCGTCGGCCCCATGCACGGGCTGGGGAAGTTGAAGTCGCCGGCCGCCATGCACCTGACGAGGTTCTTGCCCGTGCAGTTGGCCAGTCCATTCGGAAGTTCGTATAGGACGAAGTCAAGGTCGTCCGTCGGGTTGGAGGGTGTGAGCGTGAACTCGAGGGTGCCGGATTTCGAGCAGGTCCACGAGTACCAGGTGGAGTTTGTCTCGTTGTTTCCCGGAATGCCGCCGACGAAGCAGGTCGCGTCGTCAAGCTCCGACGGGTCTTGGCCGAAGCCGACGATGTTCTGCACAACGAAAGGCGACTTGTCGCAAAGGATGGCCGACTTCGGGCAGTCGCTCTGCGGCTGGACGGGCGGGTTGAAGTTGTTGACGCAAATCTGGAAGGTGCCGGTGTTCGCCCCGTCGCCCTGCACGCGGACGAGGTACTGCTGGCCGACATAAAGCCCTCCTTTATATAGCTCGACGATGCCCGCGCCGGGCGCGTCGTCGGTGCATTGCAATTCGCTCAAGTTGAAGCCCCCCGACGAGCAGGAGCCGAGGTAGAGCGCGACCTCCGGTTTCTTCAAAGTGCCGCCCGGCGAGGTGGCGGTCTTTCCTCGGATGATGATGTCGACATCGGTCGCGGTGGCGGTGAAGCTGAACCAGATGTCGTTGTCGTCGGCGGCCATGCAGGCGGCCGTCGCGCCGCTGGGCGTGGCCCCGGCGTTGTTGTACTGGCCGACGGCGGAGCAGAAATTGGTGACGTCCGGGAGGTTTATGGGCGCGTCGCAGCCGTCGTTGGAGGGCTGCGCGGCAAGAATTTTCCCCAAAAAAAGAAGGGAGAGAAGTGGAAAATGCTTGGTCATGGTCTGTGAGAATCGGTCATCAAATCTTGGGAGCATATCGGCCCGGCGACGGCTTTTGTTGTTCAAGAAGATGCGGATTGCCGGGTTTTTACTTTTTCAAAAGATGCCGTGAAAGTAGGAAAGGCGGCTCCAGCGATGCCGGTCGTGTTCAAAAGAAAAGCACCCCTGCCGCCGGAAAGGCGGTCAAAGACGCTTTTTTTTAGCAGGAATCGGAGGCTATCCGCTCATTTTTTCTCCTTTTCTTTTGTCTGCGACTGCCACGGGAAGGCGACGCTATACCACGGAAATACTCCTGGGACGAACCCGTAGTCTGATTCAAAAGCCGTCCACAGCCCAAAGTCGACGGTCACGTTTTTTCCCAAGAACCGGCCACCGGCAGAGAGGATGCCGAGCGCGCCGCCATCGATCGGGATGACGTAGTTCTCCGAGATGAAAGCCATACGCTTGCGGGTTCGCTGCATCGCAGAAAGCATGAAAGTTGGGTAGTTGGCCCAGCCGTCGCCGTCGGCGAAGCCATAACCCATGCCGAAGGTCAACTGGCGGTCGCGGCTGCCCCAGGTGTTGCAGCCGTAGACCATTCCGGCCCCTCCCCAGCGGCCGCTGCCGTCGGAGAAGTCGTTGCCCCATCCGAGGTAGTTGATGTAGAGCAAGCCGACGGCGGCACTCCCATTCCCGCTTTTGTAAGGGAAACTGACCTTCGGCGTGAACCAGACCGGCGAGAAGAAAGGGAACGGCATGATGCCCCCGCCAATGGTGAAGTTGTCGGTGAGGCCATGACCCATTTGGTTGAGGAAGAGGCCGGTGTTCTGGTAGTAGCCTTCGCCCTCGTGCAGCCCGTAGCCGCTGGGCCCGAAAAAATAGCGACTCTCTTGCGGGCTGCGGTCCCAAAGCTCACCGCCAATCATGCGATCCTTGTCCACTTTTTCGATGGACTTGATTTTCAACTTCGGGATGGAAACCGGCCCGAGCGTCTCGGAGTTGATGCGGAATTCGGTATCATTCTGCGAGAGAATCTTGCCGACGAACTCGTTGTCGTCGACAGTGACAATCTTGACGAGGGTCGAGTCGCGAAATTTTTGGGCCTCCGCCCTTTCGGCACAGAGCATGAAAAGAGCAGCGAGCAAAACAGCCGGGGCAAATGCCTTTGAAAAGTTTTTCATTGATAGCGCAGTTGGTCGGTGAAACGTACGGAACGAAAGTAGAGAGCCATCAAATGGCTGTCATTCGTTCGGGGTAACATTTTCGCTGGGAAAAGCCGCACGGGAAAGGTCAACCCGCCCATCCTTCGCGGTCGAGCGAGCGGAAATGGATGGCCTCAAACAGGTGCTTCTTCTGGATTTCTTCGACCCCGTCGAGGTCGGCGCAGGTTCGCGAGACTTTCAAAATCCGGTCATAGGCGCGGGCAGAGAGCTTGAACTTTTCCATTGCTGTTTTCAAAAGCGTGGCGCACTCCTCATTGAGTTCGCAAAAGGCCCGGACGAGGTGGCTGGGCATGTGCGCGTTCGCGTAGATCCCCCGGTGGTCGATGAAGCGCTTGGTCTGCGTTGCCCGCGCCCGGACGACTCGCTCCCGGATGGTCTCGCTCCGCTCCGTCGGCCGTTCGCGGCGGGCGAGGTCGTCGTAGCTCACCGGCGTCACCTCCAGGTGCAGGTCGATGCGGTCTAGGAGCGGGCCGCTGATTTTGGCGAGGTATTTTTTGATGACCCCTGGCCCGCAGACGCAGTCCTTGTCGGGGTGGGTGTAGTAGCCGCACGGGCACGGGTTCATCGAGGCGACGAGCATGAAATTTGCCGGGTACTCGACCGAGACCTTCGCCCGCGAAATGACGACCGTCTGCTCCTCGAGCGGTTGGCGCATCACTTCCAAGACCGTCCTTTTGAACTCGGGAAGCTCGTCGAGGAAGAGCACGCCGTTGTGCGCCAGGCTGATTTCCCCCGGCATCGGGTTGGAGCCGCCGCCCACGAGCGCGACATCGGAGATCGTGTGGTGCGGCGATCGGAACGGCCGCGCGGTGACCAGCGAGGTGTTGTACCCGAGGATGCCGGCGACGGAGTGAATTTTGGTGGTCTCCAGCGCCTCGTCGAGCGTTAGCGGCGGGAGGATGGTCGACAGGCGCCGGGCGAGCATAGTCTTCCCCGCCCCCGGCGGGCCGATGAGGATGACGTTGTGGCCCCCGGCCGCCGCGATTTCGAGGGCGCGTTTCATGCTCTCTTGCCCGCGCACGTCACTGAAGTCGACCTCATAGTCGTCCTTGTTTTTGAAAAACTCGTCGCGGTCGCCCACCTCGAACGGCTCTACGTGGCCCGCTTTTTCCTCCAAAACATCGACCGCCTCTTTCAAGTCTTTGACCCCATAAACCTCCAGACCTTCGACGATGGCGGCCTCGCGGGCGTTGTGCCTCGGGAGGATCACGCCTTTGAAACCCTCCTTTTTTGCCTGAAGCGCAATCGGGAGGGCACCTTTTATTGGCCGCAGCTCCCCATCAAGTGCCAGCTCGCCCATGATGACGAAGTCGCCGAGGCGGTGGCCGCTCATCTCGCCCGTCGCGGCGAGCATTCCGACGGTTATGGGCAGATCGAAGGCCGAGCCTTCCTTGCGGATGTCGGCCGGCGCCATGTTGATGATGGTCTTGTAGCGCGGGATTTGGTAGCCGGAGTTCTTCACGGCGGCCTCCATGCGCTGCTGCCCCTCGCGCACGGCGTTGTCGGGCAGGCCGACGATAAAATAGGCGAGTTTTTCACCTGCCGGGCCTCCTGTGTTGACCTCGATGGTGATTCTTAGGGCGTTCACGCCGTAGACGGCGCTGGCGAAGGTGCGAACGAGCATTGTTTTCTGTTTGTATGCTTTGAGCGTGTTCTCTCGGAACAAAGGAAGCAAAAGCCGCACCCAGTCGGCCAAATATTTTTCTGGAAAACCCGCCTCGCCCTCGCCCCTTGCCCTCTCTGCAATTGAAATTATGCTCTCGGCCTTGCTTTTTTGAATCAAAAATTACCTTTGCCCGCCCATTCCAAAAACGGTGGCCGAGATGAAAAGGCTGGTCGAGTTCACGCTGCCCATCAAGGGTCTGAAAATCGGGGTGCACGAATATGACTTCCATATCGGCCGCTCCTTTTTCAGCGAGTTCGAGGCATCGCCCGTCGCGGACGGCGATGTTGACGTCCATGTGACGCTCGACCGCCGCTCCGACATGCTGGTCTTCGACTTTGACATCGAAGGAACCGTCAAAACGGAATGCGACCGCTGCCTCGCCGAAATCGACCTGCCAATCGAAGGGAGCGAGCAGCTGATCTTCAAGTTCAGCGAGCAGGCCTCGGAGCCGGACGACGACCTCGTCTTCATCCACCCCGAGACCAGCGAACTGAACCTCTCGAACTATGTCTACGAGTTCGTCGTCCTCTCCATACCAATGGTCAGAACCATTGAAGATTGCGAGGACGAACCGGACGCGCCCTGCGACTTCTCGATGCTCGAACGGATCGCGGGTGCCCGGGGCGAAGGAGTCGGAAACCCCTTCCGCGACGCGCTCGGCGATTTCCAAGAGAACTGAAGAACCATCACAAGTCATTGATTTTCAAAAAGATAGGTCATGCCAAATCCTAAATGGCGGCACTCCAAGATGCGCACTCGCAAACGCCGCACGCACTACAAAACGGAAGTCCCCAACGTCGCCACCTGCTCGACGACGGGCGAGAAGCACCTCTTGCACCGCACCTACGTCGTCGACGGGGCGATGTACTACCGGGGCAGCGTCCTCATCCCTGCGCCCGAGCAGCGCGAGGCACCGGAGGCGGAGGCCTGAACGTTCCCGGCATCCCGTTTTTGAAAAGCTCCAACCCCGCCGACCGGCCGGTTGGAGCTTTTTGTGTTTCTTGAAAAATTTGGCGCAATGAAAAAAATCGTCAACACCGGCGGCGCGCCTGCGCCCATCGGCCCCTACAACCAGTCGGTCGCGGCGGGCGGCCTGCTCTTCGTCAGTGGCCAGATTGCGCTCGACGCGGCGACCGGCGAACTCGTCACCGACAACATCGAGGCCGAGACCCAAAAGGTCTTGGAAAACATATCGGCCATCCTCGCCGCATCGGGCATCGGGTTTGAGGCGGTCGTCAAAGCCTCTGTTTTTGTAAAGGACATCGGGAATTTCGGACGGATAAACGCTGTCTACGCCCGTTATTTCCCCTCGGAGACGGCCCCGGCCCGCGAATTGATCGAGGTCAGCGAGCTGCCGAAGATGGTCAACATCGAGATTTCCGTCATCGCCGCCCTGCCGTGA
>JBGAWE010000095.1:0-15750 GCA_044227705.1 Saprospiraceae bacterium | reverse complement strand
GTTGCCGCCGGAGAGGGCGAAGATTTTTTGCCCCAAAACTTGGGAAACGGGAAGCGCGAGAAGCACGGCGACGGCGGCGGCTGCCACTTTTCGGAACAGGTGGAAGTGAGTCATGTCTTCTAAAATTTGATTGTGAAAAATTTTGGCGGACGGGTTTGCCAAAACCTACGAGGCCGGGCGGGCGGTGGTTTTGTATTCCGAAGGTCCGGCTTCGAACGTGCCACGGTTTGAGATGCCGGCGGGTCACTTGAAGCCAAACAGCTTTTCATTTTTTACCCTCGAAGCTGGAACTTCGGGACACAAATCATTTTTCCTTTGCCCACCAATCCACACGCACAAACCATGCAGCCAACCAACATAAAAGACCCCGAATACTTCCACAAAGTCGTCGACTGCCAGCACGCCTGCCCGGCCCACACGCCTGTGCCGGAGTACATCCGCCTCATCGCCGCCGAGCGGTACACGGAGGCCTACATGGTCAACTGGGAGAGCAACGTCTTCCCCGGCGTCCTCGGCCGCACCTGCGACCGGCCCTGCGAACCGGCCTGCCGACGTGGGCGTGTCGAGAAGGAGCCCGTCGCCATCTGCCGCCTCAAACGGGTCGCTGCGGACAACAAGGGCGACCTCGACGGCCTCATCCCGAAAGGGCCGTTCCCGTCGAACGGCAAGCGAATCGCCCTCATCGGCGCAGGCCCGGCCTCGCTGACCGTCGCCCGCGACCTCGCGCCCCTGGGCTACGAAATCCACCTTTTCGACGACCAGGAACTCGGCGGCGGCATGATGCGGAGCCAAATCCCGTCGTTCCGCCTGCCCGAAAAGGTCTTGAACGAGGAGGTGAGTTTCATCCTCGACATGGGCATCCACACGCATTTCAAAAGGCACATCAAAAGCATGGCCTCCGAAATCATGGCGCAGGACTACGACGCCATTTTTGTCGGAACGGGCGCGCCGCGCGGGAAGGATTTGGACATCCCCGGCCGGAAAGAGGCCGCGAAGAACATTCACATCGGCATCGAATGGTTGGCCGGCGTGGCATTCGAGCACATTACCAAGATTGGAAAGAAAGTCATCGTCCTCGGCGGCGGGAACACGGCGATGGATTGCTGCCGCACGTCGAGGCGGCTCGGCGGCGACGAGGTGCGCGTGGTCGTCCGCTCGCCTTTTAAGGAGATGAAGGCCTCGCCGTGGGAAATCGAGGATGCGATGCACGAGGACATCCCTATCTTCGAGAACCACGTCCCCAAGAGTTTTGAAATCCGCGACGGGAAGCTCGCCGGGATGTTCTTCGAGAAGGTCGCGGCGGTCTACGACGAGAAGGGAAAGCGCAGCCTCGTGCCGACCGGCGAGCCGGACGTGTTCTTCGAGGCCGACGACGTGCTCGTTGCCGTCGGGCAAGAGAACTCCTTCCCCTGGATTGAGCGCGACCTAGGCATAGAGTTCGGAAAATGGGAGATGCCCGTCCTCAACCCAGTGACCTTTCAGTCGACGAACCCGAAGGTTTTCTTCGGCGGCGACTCGGCCCTCGGGCCGAAGAACGTCATAACGGCCGTCGCGCAGGGGCACCAGGCTGCCATCAGCATCGACCTGTTCTGCAACGAAAGAGACCTGCGCGAGCGGCCCGCGCCTCACGTCAACCTCATCAACCAGAAGATGGGCATCCACGAGTGGATTTTCGACAACGACGTGACGACCGACCTGCGATTCAAGGTGCCGCACGCCGAGAAGGCCCTGACATTGAAGGACAGAAAAAGAGAGGTCGAGCTTGGCTACGACGCTATGCTCGGCTTCAAAGAGGCGCAGCGATGCCTCAACTGCGACGTCCAGACCGTCTTCACCGAGAGCAAGTGCATCGAGTGCGACGCCTGCATGGACATCTGCCCGACCACCTGCATCAACTTCACCGACAACGGCGACGAGCTTGACCTGCGCGCCCGCCTCCTCGCCCCGGCCGGCGACCTGACGCAGGATTTGTACGTCTCGGCCGAGCTAAAAACAAAACGCGTGATGGTAAAGGACGAAAACCTCTGCCTCCACTGCGGACTTTGCGCCGAGCGGTGCCCGACGAGCGCGTGGGACATGATGAAGTATGTCTATCAGGTGACGAAGGCGGGGGGGCAGTGCAGGGTTATTGCTTGATTGAAAACGGGGTAATTTTATCTGCTAACACTCTATTATTGGGTACGCATCTGGCGGCGTCCTTCACCCGTTAGAAACCGGCAACAGGATCGAATTGAATCGCGCACCCGAAAGAGTCGAGCGCGACCATCAGCGCGAAGGCCTGAAAAATGAGCATGAATTTCTCACTTGCTATGACAGTATTGGAACAAATCGAAGCGCACATCAACAACCAACCCGAACCAACACGCAGCGAACTGGAAGCATTGCGCCAATTGATTCTGCAAATGAAGCCGGACGCTAAAATGTGGTTCCTCGATGGTAAAAACGATGAAGGAAAAGTGGTTACAAACCCCAACGTCGGCTTCGGGTCTTACCCTATCAAATATGCTGGCGGTAAAACAAGAGAGTTTTATCAAGTCGGCTTTGCTGCGGGCAAAAGCGGAATCTCGGTCTATATCATGGGCCTTGAGGATAAAAAATACCTACCTCAAACCTATGGCAATACAATAGGCAAGGCCAGCGTGACTGGCTATTGCATCAATTTCAAAACGCTAAAAGAAATAAACATCGACGTGCTTGAAGCGGCAGTCCGAGATGGGTTTAGCTCTGCCTCGAAGGCGCCTTTGAGCTAATCGTCCTTTCCAGTATTTTGTCAAGCATCAGAGCCAACCCAAACCCGACCAACGAGAACACAGCAACAAAAACCAGCGCGTGCCAACCTTTTCCGCCCATCGTAGAGGGTTGCACGAAACCGCCGAAGACTTTTGGGTAGACTAAAATTGCAAGCGGCATCGAAACAGCAAACGTGAGGCCGTGACGGAAGAAAAAATCCTTCCAGACTCTCGGAAAATCGCTCCCGTGCCGCCGCCAGCGGACAAAACAGGCGACCAAAAGCAGGCCGCCGTACCAAAATGCGGTGTTCGGGTTGTCGCCCTCGATGACGCCCATGGCTCGTTCGAGTCCGTGAAGCAGTCCTGTGTAGATAGCGACATACGCGCCCTGATTCCTGTCTAGCCGGTCGCAAACGATGAGCCAGGCGAAGAACAGGAAGTAGAAAAGGAACTGAATCCAGTGGCTCAACTCCTCATCCACCCAATAAACTTGGTGATAGAGAGGGCCGTCGGTGATGCCGAGGTGCTCGCGGGAATAGATTTCGATGGTGTTCGCGAAGTGGATGCCGATGCCGTAGAGGTACATCGCCAAAAAGAACAGTGCGACGGTCTTCAATCGCCGAACCTTTGGCCCCAAAACCTCATCTTCGCCCGGCCCGAACACAATCTCGGCAATCCGGTAGAAGGCGTACCAAAGAATGGGCGCATAGACGAGCTGCTCGAACCAATGGTTGGTCGTCACGCCGTGGACGAGGGTGTTGCAAAGGCAGTCATAGCCCATCACCCGGCCAAACAGACCGCAGACGACGACCTTGTAGTGATAGGCAAAGACTATGTAGATGGTCCACAATGCCAGATATTTGCTGTGGCTGGCGGGGATGTTGATTGAAGGGATGTACTTGAAGTTCTGCACTAATTTATTTGATTTTGGCCGCGAATGGCACAAACCACACGAAATCAAAATCATGCATGGATTCGTGTAATCACGTGAAATTCGCGGCAAACCAAACCAATTCATGTCCAATAAAAAAACACAGACCAACGATTTCGTCGTCCGCTTCGCCAACGTCAACGGCACCGGCTCGGCGAGCGCGAACAAGATGTTCGCCATGTCCCTTTTTCGCATGGGGTTGCCGATTTCGGCGAAGAACATCTTCCCGTCCAACATCCAGGGCCTGCCGACTTGGTACGAGGTGCGGGTGAGCGAGAAAGGTTATCTCGGCCGCCGCGAAGGTGTTGACATGATGGTGTCGCTCAACCCGCAGAGCTTGGCTCGTGATGTCGCTTCGGTGATGCCCAGCGGCTATTTTGTCTATGATTCGACTAAGTTCCTGCGGCACGAGTTCATCCGCGAGGACATTCACTACATCGGCGTTCCGATGACCGACATCTGCCTCAAAACCTATGAAGACCCGCGTCAGCGGCAGCTTTTCAAGAACATCATCTATGTTGGTGCACTTGCGCAGTTGCTCGGGATGGACATTGATACGGTGAAAAATGTCATTGCCGACGAGTTCAAGAAGAAGCCAAAGCTCATCGAGCCGAACTGGAAAGCACTTGACCTTGGCATCGATTATGTCAAAGAAAACCATCCCGAGCCTCTTGCCATCCGCGCTGAAAAGCGCGACCTGAACGGCAACCGCATCGTGATGGAAGGCAACACGGCCTGTGCCCTCGGCTGCCTTTGGGCAGGCGCGACGGTCGCGGCGTGGTACCCGATTACGCCGTCGACCAGTCTTGTTGATGCGTTTGGGAAGTTTGCCAACAAATTCCGCGTCGATGAGGCTTCGGGAAAGAAAAAGGTCGCCATCGTGCAGGCCGAGGACGAATTGGCCGCGTTTGGGATGGTGCTCGGCGCTTGCTGGAACGGAGCGCGGGCCTTCACCGCGACGAGCGGCCCCGGCGTTTCGCTGATGAATGAATTTCTTGGCCTCGGCTATTTCGCGGAGATACCAGCCGTTCTGTTTGATGTTCAAAGAACCGGCCCGTCGACCGGGATGCCGACAAGGACGCAGCAGTCGGACGTCCTGTTGGCCGCTTACGCCTCGCACGGAGACACCAAACAGGTTCTCCTTTTTCCCAATGACCCGAGCGAATGCTTTGAACTGTCGGCAATGGCGTTCGATTTGACCGAGCAACTGCAAACGCCGGTAATCGTGATGATTGACCTCGACTTGGGGATGAACGAGCACCTTTCCGAACCGCTTCAATGGGATGAAAACCGGGCATTCCAACGCGGGAAAGTCATGTCGGCCGAGGATTTGGAGAACAGTTCGTTCGCCCGGTACCTCGACGTGGACGGCGACGGCATTCCGTACCGTACCATTCCTGCGACGCACCCGACGAAAGGCTCCTTTTTCACCAGAGGAAGCTCGCGCGACGAACAGGCTCGGTACACGGAGGACAGCGGAGCGTACGTCCGCAATATGGACCGGCTTTTGAAAAAATGGGAGACGGCAAAATCGCTCGTCCCGCCGCCGGTTTTCTATCAAGAGGAGAATAAAAACCTGATGGGAATCCTCTTTTTTGGAACGACAACGCACTCGGCCCTCGAAGCTTTAGACCTTTTGAGATCAGAGGGAATCTCGCTCGATGCGATGCGGCTTCGGGCTTTTCCGTTTAGCGAGGAGGTTGAAAAATTCATCGACGCGCATGAAAAGGTGTTCGTCGTCGAGCAGAACAGGGACGCGCAGTTGCGGACTTTGTTGGTCAACGAGCTTGAAATCAACCCGAAAAAACTCGTGAAAGTCCTCAATTTTGATGGGATGCCGATTACGGCGGACTTCATCGCCAAGCAAATTGGGTCTGTCTTGATTCCAGCGAACAGGACGAACTGAAATCAGACAACAAGCAAGGGCACATAGGCTACTGATGTTTTGCCTATGTGCTCTTTTTGTTTTTAGGCCGATTGACGGCCTTCTCTCGCCCAGAGGAACAGCGGGAACGTTCCGCCAAGACCGAAAAGAAGTGCCCCAGCCCACCACATCCAGATGTTTTTCATGCCGAGGCGACGGCATTCGGCCATTGCCCAAATCAAGAAGGCGAACACGGCTGGCAACAAGTCCAATGCAAAAATGGTGGAGATTCGGTTGGCGAAAAGGCCGTCCCAGGTCAGAATCGGCTTGGTCAGAAGGAGCCAGTTGTTGGTCGCGAGGCTTTCCATCATCATCAACGGGAAAGTGGCGCTGTATCCAACGATTGCCAGAATCAAATAGACTGTTTTCATGTTTTTGTGGCGAAAATAGATTAGAGTTTCTCCAGAAAAAATCTTGCTCCTTTACAAACCCATCTTTTAAACTCTCGGCGGCAAGAGCTTGTAAAGAACCGGTGTGACAATTCGGCTCAACAAAGTCGACGAGATCAGCCCGCCAATTATCACCCATGCTAATGGCGAATAGAGCGGGTTATTGTCGATGGCCAATGGAATCAACCCGCCGATAGCCGTCAGAGAAGTCAATACAATTGGGACAAAACGGATTTCCCCAGCTTCTTGAATCGCGTCGTCAAGTGGCTTCCCTTCCTGTCGAAGTTGATTGGTGAAGTCGACCAAAAGGATTGAGTTCTTTACTTCAATTCCAATCAAGGCAATCAGTCCAACAACAACCGTGAAAGAGAACGGATAGCCCGTTGCCAATAGAATCAGTATTGCTCCAATAATGCCGAGCGGAATCACGGAAAGCACAATCAACGTGCTTTTGAACGTCTTGAATTCCAAAACGAGAATGGCGAGGAAGCCGAAAAGGGTAATCAAAAGTATGGTTCCCATGTTGCCGAACGAGCGGTTCTTGCTCTCCTCCTCGCCCGCAACTTGAAATCTGTAACCGGCCGGGAGCGCGATGTTTTTCAGCTTTTCTTTGAAGCCGTTGTTGAGGTCTTGCGCCAAAAAGCCAGGTTTGACGGAGGCCGAGACGCTCGTTACCCGCTCCTTTTGCCGATGGTAGATGCCCGTTGTGGCAGGCGTCATTTCGATTTCCGCAACTTGGTTGAGCGGGACGCTCATCCCACTTAAACCGTTGACATACAACGAGTTGAACACCGAAAGGTCGGCCCGTTGCCCGTGTGGGATGCTGATGTTGATGATGGTCTCGTCGCCTTTTTCATCGGTGAAACGGCCGGCCTCCAGACCGGCGATGGCCAGCCGAACAGTTTTGTCTATTTCCGCCGAGGGGATGGCGAGCAGCCCGGCTTTTTCCTTGTTGATTTTGATGCGCAGGTCTGTCGTGATTGTCTTCAGCGGGTTGTTGGCGTAAAGCGTCCCTTCCGTTTCGGCAACCATCTTTTCCAATTGCGCTGCGAGGCGGCGCAGCGTGTCGATGTTTTCCCCATAGACCCGAAGCTCGATGGGCGCGGGGATCGGCGGGCCTTGCTCGAAGTTCTTCACGAAGACTTTTGCCCCGGCCATGCGCGAGAATTTTGAGCGTAGCTCCTCTATCAGCTTTAACTTTTCAGAGGCCGGTGTATTGTCCAAAAGCTGGACGAAAACCTGCCCGATTTCGCCAGCCTCGTTCGTAGTCATCACGTTGTAATAGACCTGCGGGTTGCCGTGTCCGGCGTTCGAGGCGAAAGACTTGATGCGCGGCGATTGACCGTTTTCCCATTTTTCAGCAGGGTTTTTGGCTAAATACTGCCTCAAAACCGAATCGACGGCAGCCACCGCCCGGTCGGTCGCCATGATGTTGGAGCCGGGCGGTGTGTTTACATCGATGTAGAACATCGGCCGCTCGCTTGTTGGAAAGAGGCCGAAGCCGACCCTTTTTCCCAAAAGCAAAACCGCCGAAAAGATGGCGATGGCGATAAGCATCGTCGTTTTCGGCCATTGCAAGGCTTTGTGCAAAAGCCGCGCGTAGCTCCCGCTGATAAGCCATTTCAGGCCGCGCAAAAAGATGTTGCCCTCCGCCTTTTCATGGTTCGACAATAGACGGCTGGCGAGAAACGGGACAATCGTCAAAGAGACAAACAGCGACGCGACGACCGTCGTCACCACAGCCATTGGCAAGCTGCGGATAAAATCTCCGGCTTTGTCCGGCAAATAGAGTAGGGGGAGAAAAGAAGTGATAAGCGCGGCCGTGCAACCGAGAACAGCCAATTGAATTTGTTTGGTCGCCGCAATTGCCGCTTCCATTCTCGACAGTCCGCTGCGCATCCATCTTTCAATGTTTTCAATGACGACAATTGAGTCGTCAACAAGAATTCCGAGCGCTACTATCAAACCGGCTATGCTCAATTGATTGAGCGAATAGCCGAACAAGTTCAACAGAGCCAAACCAATGGACAGCGACAGCGGGATCGAAATCATCACAATCCCCGCCGCCCTCGGGCCGAGCGGCAACAGCGTCAAAGCGACGAGCGCGATGGCTATCAGAAAATCCTTCCCCAATCGCCCGAGCCGGTTTGCCACAGACTTGTTCTGGTCGAAGATGACCTCGCATTTCATGTTCAACGGAAGCGTGCTTTTCCATTCTTCCAAAACAGAATTGACCGCCGCGCCGACCTCGAAGATGTTTCGCCGCCCCTGCATCGTGGCCGTGAAAAAGACCGAGCGGTGTCCGTTTGCTCGGCAGATATGGGTCGGTTCGCCGTTGGCGTAGTCAATCGCAGCGATGTCTTTGAGGAAAACGGTCTTTCCGCCAGAGGCGAAAATCACGGTGTTTCTGACCTCCTCGATGTCTCCGTAGTCGCCGCTTGTCAGCACGTTGAACTTCCGGTCGCCCGCCGAGACGGAGCCGCCGGGGATGTTCAGGTTCTCGGATTTGAGGATGTCTAGGATGCGCGAGACCGGAATGCCCTGCGCCGCCATCTTCGGCAGGTTCAGCTCGACGCGGATTTCGCGCGTCGGGACGCCCCAGACCTTCGCGTCCCGGATGCCTTTTACCTTCTCGATTCGCTTTTCGAGGTCATCGGCTCGCTCTTTTAGTTGATGAAAGGAGGCGTTTTCAGAAACCAGAGCCGCTTGCACGATCGCAACGTCAGCCGAGGTGAACTGACTAATCTCGCTTTTCACAATCTCCTTCGGCAGCCTCGGCCGCACCTCGTTGACCTCGCGTACGACCTCCTCGTGCTTCTTGTCGACGTTCTCGCTGCTCGGAAACTCGACGTTCACGATGGAAATCCCGTCGCCCGAATAGCTCACAAGGCGGTCGATGTTCTCCAAAGCGCCGAGTTTTTCCTCCAGTTTGTTCGTCACGAGGTCCTCGACCTCCGCCGGGCTGGCACCGGGCAAGACGTTGATGACGATGAAGCCCGGCGGCGCAAACTCCGGGTCCTCGGCACGCGGCATCCGCAAAAGCGAAGAGATGCCGAGCGCGACCACGCCCGCGAAAATGATGAAAGTGAACTGGCTGTTTCG
The DNA here is from genome assembly GCA_044227705.1 of Saprospiraceae bacterium. Classification (GTDB taxonomy): domain Bacteria; phylum Bacteroidota; class Bacteroidia; order Chitinophagales; family Saprospiraceae; genus JANOQP01. The sequence goes on along the minus strand of JBGAWE010000095.1, from coordinate 6,675 downwards.
GACGGAAAAGGCGGCGAGGTTCATCTGTTGGTTGAGGAATCGAGGAGGTGAGGAACCGAGGAATTGAGGCCGCGATGTTCCGAAGCGTTGGCTGAAAGCCGAGCATGGCTTTCCGAAAATGAGCGATGAACCGTCGAAAACACCGGTTGGGCCGAGCGGAAAAAGCGAGGGGGCGACTCAAAGCCACCCCCTCGCCACACGGTTCCTCACTTCTTCGAATCTTCAAAAACCAAGCACAGTGCGCTCGATGATGCCGCAGCACTCGTCGAGCTGCGCCTCATCCATGACGAGCGGCGGGGCGAAGCGGATGATGTTGCCGTGCGTCGGCTTGGCGAGGAGGCCGTTTTCGGCCATCTGGAGGCAGAGGTTCCAGGCGGCGTCGCTTTTCTCGGTGTTGTTGATGCCGATGGCGTTGAGGAGGCCCTTGCCTCGGACGAAGGTGACAAGGTCGCTTTTCTCCGCCAGCCGCCGCATCCGGGTGCGGAAGATTCGGCCCATATTCTCGGCGTTGTCGGCGAGTTTTTCGTCTTCGACGACTTTCAAAGCCTCCATCGCGACGGCGCAAGCCAGCGGGTTCCCTCCAAAAGTGGAGCCGTGCTGGCCCGGTTTGATGGTGAGCATGATCTCGTCGCTGGCCAAAACTGCGGAGACGGGAAGCACGCCACCCGACAGGGCTTTCCCCAAGATTAGGATGTCCGGCTTGACATTTTCATGGTCGCAGGCAAGCAGCCGGCCCGTGCGGGCGATGCCGGTTTGGACCTCGTCGGCGATGAAAAGCACGTTTTTCTCTTTGCAAAGCCGGGCCACCTCGGTCAAATAGCCCGCGTCCGGCACGACCACGCCCGCCTCACCCTGAATCGGTTCGACCAAAAAGGCGGCGACGTTTTCATCCTCCAATTTGGCGGCGAGGGCGGCCAAATCGTTGTACGGAACGACCTCGATGCCGGGCAGTTTCGGGCCGTAGTTGTTGAAGCTCGAAGGGTCGGTGGAGGCGCTGATGGCGGTCATCGTGCGGCCGTGAAAGTTGCCCTCGGCGAAGACCACCTTCGCCCGGTTCGGGGCGACGCCCTTGATTTCATAGGCCCAGCGACGGGCGAGTTTCACCGCGGTTTCGACGGCTTCCACGCCGGTGTTCATAGGCAGCAACCGGTCATGGCCGAAGTATTCCGTGATGAACTGGGAGAAAGGCCCGAGCTGGTCGTTGTGAAAAGCCCGGCTCGTGAGGGTCAATTTTTGAGCCTGCTCAACAAGCGCGTTGATGATTCGAGGGTGGCAATGCCCCTGGTTGACGGCCGAATAGGCGGAGAGAAAATCGAAGTACCGCTTCCCGTCGACGTCCCAGACGTGGACTCCCTCGCCCCGCGAGAGGACGACCGGGAGGGGATGGTAGTTGTGGGCGTTGAACTTGTCCTCAAGTTCCATCAAGCGGGCCGCGCGGGCCGAGGTGGCGGTCATCGTCTCCATAAAAAACAGGCTTTATTTTGGGTCAAAAGTAAAACGAAAAGGCCCTAAACGACCACGTTCACCAACCGGCCGGGGATGAAAACGAACTTCTTCACAGGCTGTCCGTCAATCCATTTTTGGACGGCCTCGAGCGCGAAAACGGCCGCCTCGACCGCCTTCTGGTCCGCGTCCGCCGGGACCTCGACAGTAGCCCGCAGCTTCCCGTTGACTTGTATTGGGTAGGAGATCGAGTCGGTTTTGAGCCATTTCTCCTCCAAGATCGGCCAGTTGGCGTCGCAGACCGAGGTCGTGTGGCCGAGCATTTCCCAAAGCTCCTCGGCCATGTGCGGCGCGAAAGGGGCAAGCATCACCACCATCGGCTCCAGCACGGCCCACTTCGAGCAGCCCAGTTTTTTCAGCTCGTTCGTCGCAATCATGAAGCTCGACACGCAGGTGTTCATCGAGAACCGCTCGATGTCCTCCGTCACGCGCTTGATGGCGGTGTGCAGGGCGCGCATCTCATCGCGGCTTGGCTCGCCGGGCGAGACGGCGAGGCCGGTTTCGTTGAAAAAGAGGCTCCAAAATTTCCGAAGGAAACCCTGAACGCCGGTTATCCCCTTCGTGTCCCACGGCTTCGAGACCTCGATGGGGCCGAGGAACATTTCGTACATCCGGTAGCAATCGGCGCCGAACTGCGCCACCATGTCGTCGGGGTTGACGACGTTGTGCTTCGACTTCGACATCTTTTCGACCTCCGAGCCGCACATGAAAAGCCCGTCCGGTCCAACTTTGAACCTGGCCTTCTCGAATAGGTGCCAACCGGCCGCCCGCTTCAGGTCGAGACAGTCGTTGTCGACGAAGCTCACATCGACTCGCAGTTCCGAAAAGCAGCCCTCGGGGTATTTGGCCGTGAGGTTTTTCGAGACAAAAAGCTGTTCGCCCATCGGCTCCTGCTCGGTTTGGAAGAAAGTCTCGGGGCTGGCGATGGCCTTGCGGATGGCCCCCGCGAAGTATTCCGGCTCGTTGATTCGGTCGGCCAATTGCTCGTTGAACAAGACGAGAAGCCGCTTCCCTGCCAAATTTGCAGCGGTCTGGATCCGCTCGACCTTCTCCTTCGCTTTATAGGAAATCACCTCGATTGCCACGTCGTTGCCCTCGAACGAGAAGTCGTAGACCGTGTCGGCCAGTGCAGCGGTGACCTCCGTCCTGACCGGACGCTGGTCGGCGAGCAGGGGCTGCAGCACCTTAATCCAAAGATATTCCTCGAAGAACTGCTCTTTGGCCCGGTAGACAAGGCTCGAACGGCCCTGGATCATGCCCGGGTTGAACAGCTTTTTGGCGAATTCCCTTTCGGGGACAAGCCCGAGGTCGTGCATAAAATGGTTCCAGAACCGGGCGTACAAAAGGTGCCCGACCGCGTGCTCCGCGCCGCCGATGTAGAAATCGACCTGCCGCCAATAGTTGATGGCCGACTTGGAGGCGAAGGCGCGGCTGTTCTTCGCGTCCATGTAGCGGTAGAAATACCACGACGAACCCGCCCAGCCGGGCATGGTGGATAGCTCGAAAGGGTGCTGCCCCTCGTAGAGCCAGCCCTCGGCGCGACCCAGCGGCGGCTCGCCGGTCTCGGTAGGCAGGTATTTGTCGACCTGCGGGAGGACGAGCGGCAGGTCTTTGTCGGCGACGAGATAGGGGAGGCCGTCTTTGTAATAAACAGGCACAGGCTCGCCCCAATACCGCTGGCGGCTGAAAATCGCGTTGCGCATCCGGTACTGGATCTTCGCCCGGCCGAGCTTCTTCTTCTCCAAAAATTTGAGCAAAACGGGCATCGCCTCCGCGTAGGTCAGCCCGTCGATGAGGGGGCTGTTGACATAGCGACCTTCCTTCGTCGGGTCGGCGTTTTTGTCCAAATCCCCTTGAGCGTCAAGGACTTGTACAATCTTCAGTTTGAAATGCTTGGCAAAATTCCAGTCCCGCTGGTCGCCCGAGGGGACGGCCATGACGGCCCCCGTCCCGTATCCGGCCAGCACATAATCGGCAATGTAAATCGGCACGGACTTACGGTTGTACGGGTTGACCGCAAACGCGCCGGTGAACGCGCCCGTCACCTTCTTCACCTCCGACTGCCGCTCAATCTCGCTGCGCGAAGCGGCCCAACGGACATAGGCCTCAATCTCCGCCCGCTGGTTCTCGGTCGTGATTTCATTGACCAGCTCATGCTCGGGCGCGAGAACCATGAAGGTCGCCCCGAAAATCGTGTCGAGCCGAGTCGTGAAGATTTCGACCTCGCGGCCGGGATGGTTTTTCACCGCAAACTTGACCGATGCGCCGACCGAGCGACCGATCCAGTTGCGCTGCTGCTCTTTGATGCTGTCGGGCCAGTCGATTGTGTCGAGGCCGTCGAGGAGGCGGTCGAGATAGGCGGTGATGCGCATAGAGAACTGCTTCATCCGCTTTCTTTCGACGGGAAAACCGCCGCGCTCGGAGAGGCCGTCCTTTATCTCGTCATTGGAAAGGACGGAGGCGAGGCCGGGGCACCAGTTGACGAAAGTCTCCTCCGGGAAGGTCAGCCGGTATTTCAGGAGGATTTCCTGCTGGCGTTTTTCGTCAAAAGAATTCCATTCGGCGGCGGTGAAAACGGGGGTGTCGTCGTCGCAGGCGGCGAGGACCTTCTTGTTCCCGCTTTTTGAAAACGTCTTTTCGAGCTTCGAAATCGGGAGGGCCTTATCGGCTTTCTTGTCATAATAGTGGTCGAAAAGGCGGCTGAAGATCCACTGAGTCCAGCGGTAATAGCTGGGGTCGGAAGTCCGCACCTCGCGCGACCAGTCGAACGAGAAGCCGAGGTTGTCGAGCTGCTGGCGATACCTTTTGAGATTCGTCTCCGTCGAAACCGCCGGGTGGATGCCGGTCTGAATAGCGTACTGCTCGGCGGGCAGGCCGAACGAGTCGTAGCCCATCGGGTGGAGGACGTTGAAGCCGCGCAGCCTTTTATATCGCGCTAAAATATCAGAGGCGATGTAGCCCAGCGGATGGCCGACGTGCAGCCCGGCACCCGACGGGTAGGGGAACATGTCGAGGATGTAATACTTCGGTCTGTCGCCGCCGGTCTTGACTTGATAAGTCCGGTTTTTGCGCCACACGGTGCGCCATTTTTTCTCTATTGCAGAGGGTCTGTATTCCATGAAATTTTGGCCGAAAGCCCGTTTTGGGCGGCGAAAATAGACGCACCTCCCTCAAAAAAGAGCGGCGACCCCGTGGACTCGGAGCCGCCGCATGGCTATTGGGCATTGTCATTTAACCAAACCCAAGTTTCAATACCGCAGCTTGTTGAACCCGACCGAGATGCCGTAGCGGGCGCCCTCCGCGTGGGGGATGGCGTAGAAGTTGACCGGCAGGTTCATGTTGCCCGAGCGGAAGTTCTTGCCGATGGACAGGACGAAGGAGGTCGTAATCCCATACTCGCCCCGAGTGTCGAGGGTGGTGACGACGTTGTCGGGGTCTGGTTCGCCGGGGTTGTCGCTGCGCCATTGCTGGAGGGCGTGCCACTTTTTTTCCGTGTCGAAGAAGCCCTTTTGCCGCTTCGCCACATAGATGACCGGCCCTAGGGCGAACTCAAGCCCCGTTTTCTGCAGTCGCAAGCCGTGAAATATGCCGAAGCTCGGGAGGAACTTCCCCTGGTCGAGGCCTGTGAAAGTGGGGACGAACTCGAAGAGCGCCTGCAGGTTGTCGCCCGAGATGTAGGCCGTCTCGAACTGGTAGCCGAACTGCGACATGACCGGCTTGGCGTTGAGGCCGCCCGAGGAGAGCGGGTCCTCGATGCGCTGGGCAATGTTGCCCGTGTAGACGACCATGCCGATGCGGGGGCCGGAGAGCCGGAGGTTCTTCTCTTCGGCGGCCGGTTCGGCGGCCTGTGAAAAGGCGCGGTTTTGGAGGGTCGCGAGCGACAGGCATGTGAGGGCCATGTAGAGCTGTGTGCGCATCTCTAAAGGAAATTTTAGTGAAAAAATGTGGTTGAAAAAGCCTAGCGGCTGGATGATGGAACAAAGGTCAAGTGTCCCCCGCCACCCGGCAACTGCATGAAGATGTGGTTTCGCTACCTCCTGAAAAGCTGCGCCCGCGACTGGACGTGCAAGGCGCGGTAGATGTTTTTCACATGATAGCGCACCGTGTCGAGCGAGATGAAAAGCTCGTCGGCAATCATTTTGTAGCTGTCTCCGTCCATCAGCCTTTCGAGGACTTCGAGCTGTCTTTCGTTCAAATCCTCCTCGCCAGGGATGGCCGATTTGGCGGCGGGCGCGGCCGGTTTTTCCCTTAAAAAGCGCAGCACCTTCGCCGCGATGCCCGGCGTGAGCGGCGAGCCTCCGAGCACTGCCTCGTTGACCGCGTTCAAAAGCGACTCCTCCGACGACGATTTTATCAAATAGCCATTGGCCCCGGCGAGAATGGACTCGAAGACCTTGTCGTCGTCCTGAAAAATCGTCTGCATGACGATTGGCACAGCCAGCCCGGCAGCCCTGATGTCGCGCACGGCCTCTATGCCGGACTTGCCCGGCATGTCGATGTCCATCAGAACCGCGTCGGCCGGGTTGTTTTTCAAAAAATCGACCACCCCCATCGCGTCTGGCAACGAGCCGATGCAGGAGAAGCCGGGCGAGACGTCGAGCAGCCGCGAATAGCTCTCGCGCAGCAGGGCCACGTCCTCGACGATGAGGACGCGGAGGGGCGTTTTTTCAGGTTGCATGATTTAACTGGTTGATTTTCAATGGAAATGAAACATCGACCGACGTCCCCTCTCCCTCCTTCGAGGTGAACGAAAACTCCCCGCCCAGCATTTTCGCCCGCTCGGACATCGTCAGAAGGCCGTTGCCCGGCTGGGTTTTCAATTGATCGAAGCCCCGGCCGTTGTCCTTTATGGAAAGCAGGATTTGCCCGCCCGCCTGGCTCATCGTGACCTCGATTTGGGTCGCGCCCGAGTACTTGCGGGCGTTGTTCATCGCCTCCTTATATATGAAGTAGAGGTTCCAGCGGCGGTCGGCGGCCAATGGCAGCGCGTCGAGCGAGTGGGGGAGCCCGAACCGGACGCGCACCGCCTCGCCCTGAAAAAGCTGGTGCGAGAAGTCGCGCATCCGCGCCGTCAGGTCGCCCAGCGAGTCGCTTTTCGGGCTGGCCGACCAGACGAGGTCGCTGACGCGGCGGGCGCAGTCTCGGGCGATTTTCTTTATCTGGTCGAGCGAA
>JBGAWE010000094.1:0-15692 GCA_044227705.1 Saprospiraceae bacterium | reverse complement strand
TTGTTTTCATTTGGTTTTTTGGGGTAAGGGGTCGCGCCGTTGGGCGCGGCCCCGCCCGGAACCGGGTGAGCCATCATAAATCGCGTAGAAACCAAGCAGTTGAGGGATTGGGTTGCGCTGCCTCCAATCAGCAACCCTCCTTCAAAGCTTGGGTCTCATAAGAGGTTTTCATTTGGTTTTAGGGGCAAGCCTCGTCGGAAACGGCGGGGCTTATTTTTTTTCCCGAACCTCGCCCACGCCCCGTTCCGCCAACCAATTGGCGGTGAGCGTTCTGTGTCGTGCCTGAATGCGTGCCGTGCCCGAGCAAGCCTCTGCGCAATGGCACTCACAATAATTTTACATTGAAGGACTTGCCGGTTTTGTTCGTGTTTCTTTTGCTTGCGCCGCCGTCCTTCCCATTCAGGGATAAATCAACACCTGACACTTCCTTACTAATCGACGACCGCCGCCCGTGCGGTCAAAGCTTGCGCTGAATTTTTTGAAGACAAACCACATCCGGTTGCTCGCGCAGCAGGTCTTTCTCATTGCCGAAAACCCGTCTCGCCAAGACGGTTTTTCGCCAAAATCATCCTTCCTTCCATCCATCCACTCAAACCAGAACCATGTACCTCCCGGCTTTTCTACTCCCGTTCCTCGGCAAAAAAATGCGCCTCGCCTCCCTGGCCGCCTGTCTCTGGCTCGTTGCGCAGACTGGAGCTGCCGCGCAGACTGGAGCTGCAGCTGCGCCGACCTATGGCACCTCGGACCTATACCCAAATTCCTGTAACGTATTTGCTACTAAAGATTTTGCCTTCAGCGACTTCCAGCATCTGAATACGGGCTGCTCGCCGGGCGGCTATGGCGATTTTACGAACCTCGTCGTCCCAGTTTCCGCTGGGCAAACCTATCAGGTTAACATCACGGTGCAGAAGGCTTTCGCCGCTCTCGGCTACGTCGAACTGTGGGCCGACTTCAACGACGATAGCGACTTCGATGACCCTGCCGAGCACATTTTTGACCCTAGCCCTTATGACCCCGTTAATTACGGTACAAACACATACGCTTGCAATGTCACCATCCCCGCCGACGCGCCTGCCGGGCCACACCGCCTGCGCGTCCGGTTGTCGACCTTCAACTTCGATATCGGCCCCTGCACCTCCTATAACATTGGCTTTGGCGAGGCGCACGACTACACGCTCAACGTCTGCGGCGGGCCCTCGGTAGCCCCTGTTGCGCCGATTTGCGCGGGCGAAAAGGCCACGCTCACAGCCTCCGTCCCAAGTGGCAGCATCGACTGGTGGGACGCGCCGACCGGCGGGAACTTCCTCCAAAACACCGCCTCCGGGGCCGGTTATGAGGTCATGCCGACAGTGACGACCTCTTATTTCGCGCAAAACAAGCCCAATACCAGCAGTGGCTCGGTGGCCTTCAACTACACGGGTGCCAGCCAGACCTTTACCGTCCTGGCCGGCGTGACGAGCTTGCACGTCGTCGCGTGGGGAGCGGCTGGCGCGGGCGGCTCGCTTGCTGGGCAGGGCGGGAAGGTGGAAGCCGACCTCGCCGTCACCTCCAGTCAGGTGCTCTCGCTAATGGTCGGAGGGAAGGGCGGCAATGATAGCCCCGGCTACAACGGCGGCGGCGGCTCGAGTGGCTTGACAGGCGGCGGCGCAACAGATATCCGCATCGGCGGCACGGAGCTTTCCAACCGGGTGCTTGTCGCGGGCAGCGGTGGGTCGGCCGGCGATGTTGATGTGTTTTTTAACTTCGGTCCCCGGAAAGGCGGCAACGGCGGCGGCCTCACCGGCCAAGGCGGCGAGGATATCGACAACCCTGCGACCAGCGGCGGGAAGGGTGGTGGCCTCGGCTCCGGCGGCACCGGCGGCACTGGCGGCTATATCAACGCCACTGCAGGTTCGCTCGGACAGGGTGGCTTTAGCGGCACCTACAATGCTCTTGGATCTTTCGGCACCGGCGGCGGCGGCGGCTACAATGGCGGCGGCGGCGGCGGCATCTCCCGCGTCTTACAAGACTTCGGTATTCCCGGAGACTATATTCCCCACGATTGCGCCGGCGGTGGCGGCGGCGGCGGCAGCTATGCCGACCCCATGCTTTGCAGCAACGTCGTCCACACTCAAGGCGGCAATGCGGAGGCCGGCCAACTCGTCCTCTCGTGGGAGACCGCGCCCGCCTGTGTCAGCACGGCGCGGACGGAGGCGAAGGTCGTCGTGACCTCGAAGCTCAAATCGTTCGCCGTCACCGGCGGCGGCTCGACCTGCCCGGGCGGCTCGGGATTGGCCGTCGGCCTTTCCGGCTCGGAGACCGGGGTCGATTATCAACTCAAAAAAGACGGCTCGCCCGCCGGAAGCCCCGTCAAGGGGACGGGCGCGGCCCTTTCCTTCGGCAGCCAGCCGGCGGGGGTCTACACCGTCTCGGCGGTCTCGGCCAGCAGCAGCGCTTGCACGGCGGCGATGGACGGCTCGGCCACCGTTTCCACCAGCGACGCGGAGCCGCCGACCATCAGCGGCTGCCCGACCGGCTTCTCCATCAAGACACAGCCCGGCGCGACGACGGCCCTCTTCTTTGTGGCCGCGCCGACGCTGGCCGACAACTGCTCGGGGCCGCTCAAATGGAGCGTGGTCTTCTCCGGCAACCCGCTCGGCAACCCGGCCAAGCAGGGCAACCTCGCCAACGGCACGAACTGCCCGCTCCTCAGCTTCAAAAAAGGAACGACGACGGCGACCGTCACCGCCACCGACGCGGCCGGGAACGTCTCGGCCCCCTGCGTTTTCACCATCACCGTCGTCGACGCAGGCTCGCCCACCCTCGCGGCCGAGGCGACGACCCACAACAACTGCTACGGCGGCAACACCGGCTCGTTCACCGTCAAAGTCTCGAACTGGTCGGGCAGCACGATGACCTTTGCCGTCACCGGAAAGACGTACACCAACGCCAACTTCTCGTCGACCGTCACGGAGAACCCGACGGACGGCTTCCGCGTGATTTCCGGCCTGAAAGCCGGGGTCTACAAAGTGAAAACCACCTGGCTCTACGGCTCGACGCAAACGAGCATGACCAGCGGCGACATCGTCATCAAACAGCCGCCGCAGGCTTTGACGCCCACTGCTACCGTCGCACCGGCCGTTTGCGGCGGCTCGACCGGAAAGGTGACCATTGACCAGCCGTTCAAAACGCCCGTCGCGCCGACGGACGACCCGGCCCTCATCGGCTCCGTCTCGTTCGAGCTGACCGCCGGGCCAGCACCGCTTCCCGCGTCGGTCACCGTCAGCTCGCCCCCGTTTTCCGCCATGTTCACCGGGCTGAAATCGGGCAGCTACACGGCAACGGTCAAGGCGGGCAGCTGCGCGGCCTCGACCGTCAGCTTCACCATCGTCGATGGGCCGAAGGTGGTGGCCAATGTGCTTGCCATGTCGCCCGTCAAGTGCGCGGGCGGCTCGACGGGCAGGCTCCGCATCGAGGCCACCGGCGGCACCGGGCCTTACACCTTCCAAATCGACGCGACCGCTCCGCCCGTCGTGGGCAACGAGATCGGCGGCCCGAACGCGCACGAGTTCACCGGCCTCGCCGCCGGGGACTACAGCGTGACGGTTTTCGACTCGAAGGGCTGCTCGGCGAGCGTCGCCGCCAAGTTGACTGAACCGGCGGTGCTGAAAGTCTCGTCCGGATTCCCGACGGTGAAGGACGCCTATTGCTTCGGCTCGAACACCGGCTCGGCCACCTTCTCGGCGACGGGTGGCATCACTCCCTACTCCTTTACATTAGGGGACGAAACGCTGATGGGCATCCCCGCGACCTTCTCAGATTTGATGGCTGGGGAGTATTTGTGCACCATCACCGACGCAAACGGCTGTGAAATCACCTCCACGGCCACCGTCGGGGAGGCTGACCAGGTCGAAGTGAGCGGCGTTTCAACGGAAGTAACTTGTTTCGGCCGCGCCGACGGCATCATCGAGGTGATGGTCAGCGGAGGCACCGGCCCCTACTCCTTCGACTGGGCCGACGTTGAGTCTAAACCCGAGCCGACCGACCGCACCGGCCTCGCCCCCGGCACCTACCAACTCGTCGTGACCGACACGCACGGCTGCACGGGTGCCATCGACCCAAAAATCACGGAGCCGGAAGAACTGACGGCCACCTCCGAGATCACCCAGCCGAACTGTCTCGGTCAGTTGGGCGCCATCGACCTGACGGTGAGCGGCGGCAACGGCAACTACACTTTCCAATGGTCGAACGACGCGGCAACCGAGGCATCGGCGACCTCTCGGAGGGCAGTTACTCTGTCGTGATAACCGGTGCGCAGGGCTGCACGGCCAACCACGAGGCGACTATTGACAAGCCGCAGAAACCTGCCATCGAGGTGCTTTCGGTAAAAGACGAGACCTGCCCGGGGAACCATGACGGCTCCGTTTCCTTCCAAATTTGTGGAAAGGACGGCCTTTACTCGGCCACGCTCCTCGACGCGGACGGCGAGGCGGTCTATGGCGGCCAGTTCACCGACCTCTCGGGCGACTGTTTGACGACCTTGGCCCCAACCGTCAGCAACCTTGCTCCGGGCGACTACACCCTCAAAGCGCGGGGCGCGAACGGCTGCACCGCCGAACAGCTCATCCACGTCGGCTCGCCGACCCTTCCCGAGGTAACCATCGAGACCAAGTCCGAAAGCTGCACGGGGCTGGACGACGGCTCGGTCTCCTTCCAAATCAGCGGGGAAGACGGGCCTTACACGACCACCATCTGCGACGCGGACGGCCAGCCGGTCGGCGACGCGCAGACCACGAGCGGCGAGGGCAGCATAGAAGAGGTGCCGGTGGAGTACGATGAACTGTACAGCCAGTTGTACCCGTCGAATCAGGACGTGGTGGAAGTCACGCCGGCCTTTTTCCCCGGACCTGGCGTAAGTATAAACGCATTCTCGCCCGGTTCGGCGTTTATCGAATTGAACCTCCTTCCCGGTGCCTCGCGGGTGGTATGCCAGTGGTTTCCCAGTGACTACATCGCCCCCGATGCCCTGCTCGACGGGAAGCAGTTAAGCATTGACGGCTCGTTCGATTACTACTCTGCTGAATTCACGCTCGACCCGGCGGTTCCACACCAAGTCAAGTTTGATTTGTCAAATTGGATTGGCTATATCTATATCCAAGCTTGGAAGCAGGCCAACGTCGCCGGCGACCCGCTGACCCAAAGCGACCTCGCTCCGGGCGACTACACGCTCAAGACCACCTACGGCAACGGCTGCTCGTTCAGCGTGCCGTTCACCATCGACCCTGCGGAGCCAATCGAGGTGACGGCCACCGCGCCGCCCATCGCCTGCCACGACAGGACGACGACCGTGACGGTCTCGGCCTCCGGCGGGGCGGGCATCTTCACCTCCGGCACGGGCGACTTCCTCAACGTCGGCCCCGGCGAGCACTCGTACACCGTCACCGACGACAACGGCTGCGCGGCCACGGCCGAGATTTCTATCGAAAACCCCGAGCCGATTGTGGCGACGGCGACCGTGACCCCCGGCTCCTGTGGCTCGAACATGTGGACGGTCGTCGTCACGGCGACGGGCGGGCACGGGCAGCTTTCGGGCACGGGCGAGTTCATAAAGACCGAGCCGGGCAAATTTGAATTTACCGTCGAGGACGACCTGGGCTGCACCGGCACCGCCATTGCACAATTGGATGTCCCGCCACCGCTGGCCGTCGAATTCTCCGTGAAAGACGTGTCCTGTTTCGGGATGATGAACGGCGAAATCAAGCTGTCCATCACGGGCGGCACGCCGTTCACCGACGACCTTGACGATGATTATTATCAAATCCAGTGGGGCGGCGATGCCAGCGCCAGCGGCACCGGACCCTTCCTCGGCGACCTTGGCCCCGGAACCTATACCGTCAGCGTGACCGACGCGGCGGGCTGTGAGGCGACCATCGACACGGAATCACCGGGTGACGAGGGCATCGTCGTCGAGGAGCCGACCAACATTTTTGTTGAAATAGACGAGACGGTCATCAACTGCCACGGCTGCTGCTCGCAGGTGATGGTCTCGAACGTTTCGGGCGGCGTGCCGCCGTACACTTATGAGGAAAACATCGGCTGCCTCCCGGCCAACCCGCTCGACGACGACGGGCAGCCCGTGCCGTACCAAATCACGGTGACCGACGACAGCGGCTGCACCATTGTGACCGACATCTACGTCGAGGAACCGTCCATGCTCCAGATCTCGGCCGAGGCCTCGGCGCCCTGTTCGAGCGGGCCTTCGACCGTGACGGTCGCCGCGACCGGCGGGCAGGCTCCCTATCTTTTCACCGATGTCGAGTCGAAAGAGACGAACGAGACGGGTGTTTTCCTCGGCCTCGGCACGGGCGAGCGCCATTTCGTCGTAACCGACGACAACGGCTGCCAAGCCTCTACGACGGCCGTGCTGTCGGCCGGCCCGCAGGTCACGGCGACCTCCATGCCGGCGGCCTGCTTCGGCGCGGCGAACGGCAGCATCACCGTTTCGGCCCTCTCGGCGACGGCGACGAGCAAAAACGTGCTCTGTTACGGGGAAAATAACGGCTCCGTCTCCGTCTCCGCGAGCGGCGGGTCAGGGTCTTATTTCTACAAAATCGGCGGCGGGAGCTATCAGCCGAGCAACGTTTTCACCGGCCTCGGCCTCGGCACCTACGTTGTCGTGGTGAAGGACGGGAATGGCTGTACGGCCGCCGCTTCTGCGAGCGTCGGGCAGCCCAACGAGCTGAAACTGACCGCCACCCCCGCCGACGCCGGTTGCGGGGGCGCCAACAACGGCCAAATCACCGCGACGGCGACGGGCGGCACATCGGATTATTCTTTCAGCCTCAACGGCGGGGCGGAGCAGACAACGGGCCTCTTCACCGGGCTGGCGGCCGGCAGCTACACGGTTTCGGTGAAAGACCAGAACGGCTGCTCGAAGTCGCTCACGACGGTGGTCGGGCAAAGCGCTGGAGGCCCACTGTCCATCGTCATCGACCAAGTCCTGCCCGTCACCTGCCCCACGCCCAACGGCGGCATCATGGCGACGGTCACGGGCTGCGGGCCGTTCACCTACATGTGGAAAAAGACGAGCAACGGGGCCGTCGTCGGCACGTCGGAAGACCTTTCGAACGTCCCGGCGGGAAGCTATTTCCTCGTCGTCACCGACGGCGCGGGGGCGACGGCGCAGTCGACCAACCTGCCCGTCGGGGCCGTTTCGTCGAAGATTTCGGGCCTTAAACTGAAGGAACTGACCAGTTGCGGTGCCGTCCTGACGTGGCAAGCGACTCCCGGCGCGACGGGTTACGAGGTGCGCTACAAAACCTGCGCCGCGACCAGCTGGACAACGCTCGTCGCAGGCACGGCGACGAGCCTCGCCATTCCCGACCTGGTGAAATCGACCTGCTACAACTTCTGCGTCCGCTTTAAGACCACCGCCTGCGACGGCGACTGGACCTGCCTCGCTTCGAACCTGACGACCCCGGCTTTGAGCCCCCCGTCGAACATCGTCGTGAGCAACATCACGAAGACGACGGCGAAGGTCACCTGGGCACAACCGCCCTGCGGCCCGTCGACGCCCGTTAAGGTCGAGCGCCGCTACAAGAAGGTGGGGTCGACCGTGACGAACACCAAGCCGTTCGGCGGCACGCCGCTGCCCACGACCGAAAATCTTACGTCGCTGTCGCCCGGCACCTGCTACGTCCTCTCTATGCGCTACTCCTACATGGTCAACGGCGTCGAGACGTGGTCGGCACCCAGCCTCAACGACACTTTCTGCACGCCGCTAAACGTGCTGGGCGGCGACGGCACGGCCCTCGTCGGCCAACAGGGCGGCCCCGAGGCCTCGGCCACGGAAAGAGGAGAACAGGCTGCCGAACCGGACTTTGCCGAAGGCTCGCCGCTCGAGTTCGACCTCGTCCCGAACCCGGCTGACGAGCGGGTGTCCATCCGGCTCCTGCGGTTCGCCCCTGGGGGTTCGGGGCTGACCGTCCGATTGATGAGCATTTCCGGTCGGCTGATTTCACAAAAAAGCCTGCCCGCCGCCCCCGACGACGGCTCGGCCGTGCAGCTCGAAATCGGCGACCTGCCGCCGGGCGTCTACCTCGTCGAGGTGGCCAACGGGCCGGTCAGAAAGGTGGAGAAATTGGTGAAAATATAGGCCGCCCGCCCAGGCCGGCTCTGTCCAAAAACGAAGGCCAACTCGCTGATTTTCAGCGGGTTGGCCTTTTTTGTTGAGCAAAAGATGGCAGCAAACTTTCTGCCCGGGCCGCTGTTTTGGGGGATCATGCAACGCAAGCAGTTCCTGAAAATCATGGCCACCGCAACCGGCACCGCCGCCCTCGGCACCGCCCTCCAGTCCCTGCGCGACGCGCTGCCCGAGCAGGACGAGCGGATGCCCGCCCTCTTCGTCGGCCACGGCAGCCCGATGAACGCGCTGGAGGACAACCAATTCACGCAGGGCTGGCGGCAACTGGCGACCGAGATGCCGCGACCGAAGGCCATCCTTGTCGTCTCCGCCCACTGGCTGACGGACGGGACGCACGTCACCGCGATGGAAAAGCCGCAGACCATCCACGACTTCGGCGGCTTCCCGAAGGCTCTTTTTGACGCGCAATACCCCGCGCCCGGCGACCCCGAGCTGGCGAAGTCCATCGCCGAGGAGGTGAAGTCGACTACCGTCGGCCTCAACCAAGATTGGGGCCTCGACCACGGCGCGTGGTCGGTCACGCTGCCGATGTACCCGAAGGCCGACATCCCCGTCCTGCAGTTGAGCATCGACTACGCAAAGCCGGGCGAATACCACTACGCGCTGGCCCGCGAGCTTTCCTCCCTCCGGAAAAAGGGCATCCTCATCATCGGCAGCGGCAACATGGTGCACAACCTGCGGATGGTTGATTTCTCAAAAATCGACTCGGACTACGGCTTCGACTGGGCCATCGAGATGAACGAGCTTTTCAAAAAGAAGATCCTCGACGGCGACCACCGGCCGCTCCTCGACCATTACTCGCTCGGAGCGTCGGCACGGCTGGCCATCCCCACGCCCGACCACTATTACCCGTTGCTCTACACGCTCGGCTTGCAGGAAAAAGGGGAGGCCGCCGAGATTTTCAACGACAAGGCCGTCGCGGGGTCGCTGACGATGACCTCCGTGCGGATCGGTTGACGCCGCTCCCGTTCAGGGCTTTGCCCTGAGCCGCTCGATGCGCTCCCTAGAGATGTTTTCATACATGACCCTGCGGCGTTCGTCGAAGCCCGCGCCGGGCAGTTTGGACAGACAGGCCTCGCTCGCGGCGATGGCTTGGGCGTTCTCGCCATGTGCCTCGTAGAACTCCGAGAGGCTGTCCCACGCGTTCGGGGAATCGGGGAATAGCTCGGTCGCCCATTTGAAGACATCGAGGGCTGGCGCGCTTTTTTTGTTGTTCGACAAGCCGTATCCCGCCTGGTTGAGGTCGTCCTCGGTGAAGAGCAGCCAGCCCGGCTCGGACTTCATCGCCTTTTGATGCACGGACCGCGCCCAGGCGACATCGCCTGCCCCCAATTTTTCCAAAAAGGAGCGGCTGTCGGGGGGAGCCGTCTTGCCCTGTTTTTCGAGCGACCTGCCGAGGCCGTCGAACAGAGCTGGCGTGGGCGGCGTGCACTTCAACAGGAAGCGGAAAATGGCCTCGCTCTCCGACGGCTTGGAGGCGAGGAGGCCCGTCGCCGCATCCGACAGCTCGCCCGGGTAGTAGAGCGGCATGCCACCGCTCGGCTCGTGGTTTTTAAGGCTGGCTTCGAGGCCAAACTTGCGCACGTCGCGCATGAACGGCGTCTCGACGACCTTCCCCTCGCCGGGCCGCCAGCGGTCGTATTCCATATAGAAGGCGGTGGCCTCCGCGGCTGCCTCGCCCTTGATCTTTGCCACGACGTGCAGCGCGCCGTCGGTGCCGGCCGAGACCCCGGCGGTCGTGATGATCTGCCCGTTGTCGACAAAACGGGTCTCGGCGAGCACCTTGGCCATGGGCGTGATCTTTTGCAGCTCCTCGAGATAGCCGTGGAAGGTCGTCACCTCCATGCCGTCGAGCAGCCCGGCCTTCGACAGGAGGCCCGCCCCGGTGCAGACCGACATCACGACCTGCGTGGTCTGTGCCCGTTCTTTTATCCAGTCGACCAGTCTCTGCTCGTTCATCACGCTGCCCGTGCCGCCGCCGGGGAAGACGAGGATATCGGTCGGCGGGCAGTCGTCGATTGAGTACTGTGGGGTGATGGTGACGAAGCCCTGCGCCACAACCGGCTCCTTTTTGAACGCCACGACGAAAGGCTTGAACCCCGGGGCGGAGCCAAAGACCTCCGACGGCCCCGAGAAATCGAGGATTTCGACGCCCGGATAGACGAAAATGCCCACCGAGAGCGGTTTCTCGATGGTCTGTGCGGGCAGGAGGTTCATGGTGAGCGTGGCGACGGCGATGAGGGCCGCTTTCAGAAAACACTTCATGGTGATGGCGTGTCTTTTATTTGTGAAAGGATGTCCCAAAAGTCCGCGCCGCCCCGCGCCCGGCGGGCATTGAGGCGGCCCTGTGGGGTGCAAACCCTTCCAAATGGACTCATTTGCCGGTGCCTGCGGCCGAAACGGGCCGGTTCGCCGTTTTTTGCGACATGAACCACGCTGGCGTCCTCCTGTCCGTCCTCTACTGTCTGCTGCTCGCGGGCAGTGTCGCTTTGGTCGGCGAGCTGAGGGCGGGCGGCAGCGGGGAGGGGGGCGGCTACGTCTGCCCGCCCTGCGGCTGCTCGCAGCACGGCAGGGTGCTGCCGGGCCCGGGCGCGTGCGAGGGCTGCGGGATGCCGCTGATCCCTGCTTCGCGGGGCCGGAACCGGGCCTTCGAGGCCATCTTCGAAAGTTCGGAGACCAATTTCTACCACCACAAGCTGTTCTACCCGGTCAACTTTTTGGCGATTTTCCTCGGCGCGTCAGCGTTTTTCCGGTTCAGGCGCGAGCTGCCGATGGTTTTCTTTTTCGTGTTCTTCGGCAGTTTCGTGCTGTACAGTTTCAAGAACCAGCTCTACGGCACGGAGTACTCGATGCACGCGACGGCGAAGTGGGCGTTCTTCCCCGCCTCGTTCCTGCTCGCCGCCGGGCCTGCGCTGTTCTTCTATTTTTCGACGGCCCGGTCGGCCGAGGCCCGGTTTTCGAGGCGCGACCTGCTCCATTTCCTGCCCGCCGGGATTGTGCACGGGCTGCACACCGCTCTTTTCCTTGGCCCGGAAACCTGGCGGCAAGCGGCCTTCTACAACAACTACGACCACTTCCCAGGCCTGGCCGAGCAGCTCGCCTTCGTCGCCAGCGGCAGCTATTACAGCATCCTGACGGCGCGGGCGGGGCGCGAGGGCGCGCCCGGCAGGTTCGGGCGCGGCCTGCTCACCTTCTTGATGACCGCCATCGGGGTGATGGCGGTCATGGTATTCGGCAACTTCCACTTTTTCGATTTGATGTCCACTTGGCTGGACTACCATCCGCTTTGGCTGTGCATCGCGGCGTTCACTTTGTGGAGCTCGTATTTCTTGGTGTTCAAGAAGGAGGTCATTTTCCAGCCGCTCAAAAACTTGCCGAAGGAAACCCGGCTGCCGAACGGAAAAATCATGGCAGCGAAGGCCGCGCTCGAAGCCGCGATGGCCTCTCAAAGGCCTTATCGAAACCCCGACCTGACCCTCCAGATGCTTGCCCAGTCCGTCGGCCTGAAAGAGAAGGATCTTTCCGAGGTGCTCAACAACGGGTGCGGAAAGAGCTTCTACGACTTCGTCAACTTCTACCGGATAGAGGAGGTGAAGACCGCGCTGCTGGATGCCGATAAGCAGCACCTGACCAACTTCGCCATCGCGCAGGAATCAGGCTTCAACTCGAAGTCGGCGTTTTTTGGGCTTTTCAAGAAGCACGTCGGCACGACCCCGGGCGAGTTCAAAAAGCGAAACGGTGTTGGCTGGAAGAGCACGGGCCTTCAATCGGAGGAGAATGGGCGCGGCATCCAAAAATAACGGGGAATCGAGCGGGCGTGGCCAAATTTGCCGCTGCTGCCCGCATTCCGGTCGGCCATCATTTCATGAAAACGAAAAAAGAAATCGTCGAGAACTGGCTGCCGCGCTACACCGGCACCGCGCTGGGGGAGTTCGGCGAGTACGTCATCCTCGTCAACTTCGGTAACTACGTCAGGATGTTCGCCGACTGGTACGGCGTCGAAGTAAAGGGGGCCGACCGGGCCATGCCCAGCGCGACGGCCGACAACATCACCATCATCAACTTCGGCATGGGCAGCCCCAACGCGGGCACCATCATCGACCTTTTGGACGCCGTCCATCCGAAGGCCATCGTCTTTTTGGGAAAGTGCGGCGGCCTGAAGACGGGGAAGAACAAGGTCGGCGACCTGATTTTGCCCATCGCCGCCGTCCGGGGCGAGGGCACGTCGAACGACTACATGCCCGAGGAGGTGCCCGCCCTTCCCGCCTTCGCGCTTCAAAAAGCCATATCCACCACCATCCGCGACTACAACCTCGATTACTGGACCGGCACCGTTTACACCACCAACAAGCGCGTCTGGGAGCATCGCGAGGACTTCAAGGAGTACCTCCGCGAGCTGCGCTGCATCGCCATCGACATGGAGACGGCGACCCTATTCGTCGCCGCCTTTAAAAATCACATGCCCACCGGGGCCATCCTCCTTGTGAGCGATATGCCGATGACGCCCGAGGGCGTGAAGACCGAGACCGGCGACCTGCGGGTGACGACCGACTTTGCCGAGACGCACCTCAAAATCGGCATCGACTCGCTCAAGCAGCTCATCAACAACTCGCTGACGGTGAAGCACCTGCGTTTTTGACGGCCGGAATCACTTTTTGACGAACCTGAAAACCTCCCGCTTGCCGCCGCCCATCAGTTCGACGAAATAGGCCCCCGAAGGCAACGCCGAGATGTCGAGCGCGGCAGCGGTCACGGGAGTCTCGCCGATGGCCACCTGTCCGGCGACGCTGCTCACCCGAACCGACAGTTCGCCTCCCTCCACTTCCAGCCCGGAAAAGAATAGCCAGTCGGCGGCCGGGTTGGGCGAGACGGACATCGGCCGCTGGTGCCCGTCGAACCGGACGGCCTCGACGGGCGAAAAGGAAAAACCGCCGTCGCGGCCCACCGATTTCAGCCGATAGAGGTTTTCGCCGAGGCGCGGGGTTTTGTGCAAGAACCCATAGGTCGCCGCCCTGTTTTTGGCGGCGACGAAGCCGACGGTTGTCCATTCCCCGCCTTCTTCCATCCATTCAATGTCAAACCCGTCAAGGTCGGCCTCGGAGCCGGTCTCCCATTCGAGGGCGGTGGCCGTGCCCGGCGCGGCCTTTGCCGAAAAGCGCACCACCTCGATGGGGAGTGCGGCCTGGATGGTGAAATTCGAGTTGGAGATGTCGAAAAAGATGTTGCCGACCGCCTCCACCTTGAGCCGTGCGGTCGACGTGGCGACGTTGGGCAAGGTGACGGACTGGCTCCCGTCGTTAGGCGTGGAGGCCGCGAGGGTGGTCGCGAAGGTCGTTCCGCCGTCGGTCGAGAGGGAAATCTTGACGTTTGGCGTGGCCGCGCTCGTGCCGTTCACGCTCCAGGTGACGGTCTGGCTGGAGTTTCCCTGATAGGTTCCCGACAGGTTGGAGGTCACGAGGAAGGGGCCGAGGCTCCCGTCGACCGTAATGTTGACGTCGCCGTAGGCCGCGCCGCCGCCCGAGGCATTGTTGTCGCGCAGGGTGAGCCGCTGGTGGAGGGTCGTGCTGACGGAGGGGAGCTTGTCGCCGACGGCCTGGTTCGTCCCGTCCAAAATTGCCGAAAGCAGGGGGAAGTTGCGCGTGTTCCAGCTCGTCGGCGCGTAGGTGCGGAAGAAGGGCGGCTCTGCCGTGTTGCCCAGCGTCGCCGCGTCGGGCGCGACGGCACCGACATCATTGCTCTCCCAACTATAGGTATAAGAGTCGCCCGAGCCGGGCGTGTTGCCGGCCCCTGTGAGCGAGAACGGCGTGGATTTCGGGACGGTGAACGCGCCGGGCATGGTCACGACGGGGGCCGAGTTGCCGGTCGAAACCGTGGTGAAGCAGTCGCCATAACCGGGCGTGGCGATGAAGATTTCGACCTCCTCGAAGCTCTTCGCGTGGAAATTGAGGACGGGGCCGTTCGAGGTGGAGGAGAAATAGTCGTCCGTGTTGCAGGTGAAGCCGTAGCTCATAATGGTGCAGCCCGCGCCCGGCTCGACGGAGGTGGCTGCGTGTCGCGAGGTGCAGACGGGGATGGTGCTGTTGTAGGAATGGTTCATGCCGAACTGGTGGCCCAGCTCGTGCGCCACCAATTGGTCGTAAAAAACCTGCCCGTAGCCCTCGCCGACGATGCTGGCGCCCTGTGCTTTTAACGGATCGTAGCATGCACCTTCGACCTGCGCCACGCCGCCGCCAGAGCCGTAGTCCGCATCGAAGCCGAGGACGTGCGCCACGTCGTAGTTCGTCGAGCCGACGACGGCATCGACATTGGTCTGGTTCTCTTCGAGCATGTCGGTTTCAACATTGGAATAGGGGTCGGTCGCCGGGTTGGTGTAGACGAGATTCGTCCCGCTGACCAGCGTTAAGTGGATGCAGAGGTCGTTTCGGAAGATGGCGTTGGAGGTGTTCACATAGTTGGTCAGTGCCGCCAGCCCGCCCGACTGGGTGCCGTTGCCGAACTTTTGGGTGAACTCTCCGTCCGCAGCCATCGCCAGCCGGTAGGTGCGCAGCGTGCCGCCGGTGTTGTTGCGACCGGTCGCGGGGGCAGGGCGGTGGCGGCGGTCCGGCTCTTGCGCGATGTCCTCCAGCCTGCACTCCGATTTTTTCAAAAACTCGGGCGCGACGGCCTCCGATGCCAGATAAGAAAGGCAAAGCTCCCTTTCCGGAACCGGGAAGGGCTCGAAACAGGCCACGCTCCCCGCCACGTTGAGGACGACGGCTGAGAGGCCAAGCTCCGTCAGGTTCATCCGCAAAACGAGCGAACGCCGCCGCTGCCCGTTGCCGCAATAGGTCTTGATGTTGGGATGTTCCGCCGCGATCTCGGGAGAGAGGTTGCTCGACTCGAACAGGTCGAACGTCTCCGTCGAGCCGTCCGGCAGCGGCACTTCGAGGGGGATGCCCGCCAGCCCGCTCCGTTCCAGCGGGGCGTGGAGGAGATGGTCGCGCAGTCTGGCCTCGTCGAATCGAAGGACGGTTGTTTTTTTGAAGTTGGCCAAATGCACCCTTGGCGCGGAAGGCAGAGGGCCGTCGATTTTGGTGAAAAAACCGGATTGGGCCATCGCCCCAACCGAAAGGGAGATGACCGCCGCGGCGGTCAAAATGGTCTTGAAGCTGGTAGACATGAAGCGAGCTTTTTTGAGAACTGGACAAGCCAACTTCATGCCCACTGCCTGTTGCACGACGTCCCCAAAGGGCCTCCTCGTGACGCTCACCAAGGTTTCACATGAAAACTTGCAGCCAACCGCCGACAGAAAAGGCAGCCGCGCAGCAGCTCGAAGATGTTGGTTGGTTCAGTTGGTTCAGCCTCTGCCATTTGTCACCAACGGCTGGCGGGTCGAGCTGCAGGTCGGGGAAACTTCCTCCGGAAATTTTTTTGAATCATTTTTTGAGGAAAGGGTTGGTGGTCTGAAATGTCGAGATACTTTTGCCCCGCCTTACGAAAAAGGCCCCGTCAAACGGGCTGTTTTCGACGG
>JBGAWE010000093.1:0-15994 GCA_044227705.1 Saprospiraceae bacterium | reverse complement strand
GACCGGGTTTGACGCAGGGGCCAATCTCCAAAGGCCGGTGACCGAGATCCTCAAGGGCAGCATCCGCAGCATCAGCCGGGGCGAATCGCCGTGCGAGGTGGATTTGGAGGTAGAGCGGCTCGACGGTGCCAACCTCTACGCCGCTGAGTGGAGCGCCGATAACGGCCAAGTTTGGCACAACGGCACCTACAGCTCTAAACGCCGCTTCAGCGTCTTGACCACAGCGGCGAAAACGGACACCCTTTTTCGCGTTCGCGGCCTAGGCAGGAAAGAGCGGCAAGGCCCCTGGAGCGAGCCGGTTTCCATCTACGTTGTTTGAAAAAAGCCAGCATTGACTCGCCAACTTGTTCATTTTGAGCATTTGTCGAGCCAATGCTGGCTTTTAGCGGAATTGTCCTTTGTGTCAGATTTTCTTCAGCACCTCCAGCCCTGATGACCGCCTTTTCAAATCCTCCAAAAAACGGTGCGGCCTCTCTAGCGGCCGCCACCAGCTTCTTCATAGTTTTTTGATGGCGACAATGCTCAAGATGAGCGTCCCGGCCGTTGTGGCCACCGCCAGCAGTTGGGTCAGCTTTTTGTCCCAGTCGATGTCTTTTTTCTCCCTCTTCTCTTTTTCGGGCTTGACCGGTTTGCCGACCACTTTGATGGTGGATCCGTTGACCACCTTCGGATAGATCCAGAAAAGCCCCAGATCGACCGTCCGGCTGATTTTGCCGTTTTGGTGTTCCACATAGACTTTTTTCAGGACGGCATCGTCGCCGAAACCGCCCGAATAGTGCCGGATGTACCAGCCGGCCCGTTTGTTCTTGGTGAATGCCACGTTGATGCGGCCATTGGCGATGGTCTCCGCTCTGAAGACCTCTGTCGCTCGTGTGTTGGCCGTGAGAATGCCCACGAGGGTCTGTTTCTTGGGGATGTTGAGGATGTCGCCGGGGCGCATGATATGGTCTTCCGGCGAGCCGGGCGAGGCCAAAGCCCGTTCCAGATAAGTGACCACCATGCCCTTTCTCCCCTCGCTTCTGTAAAGCGTCGCGTCCTTCGCCTCTGCCTCGCCCGACAGGTCGCCCGCCCGCTTGACGACGCTCGACATGGTCTCGTTCTCCGAGGTGAGCGCATAGCGGCCGGGGTATTTCACCGCCCCGTTGACCTCGACGTATTGCTGCATCGTGAACTCGGGGGCCGACCTGACCACGATCTCGTCGAAGGGCTGGAGCGACACCGTCCCGCCGCCCCCTTTCGTCTCCAACTTGTCGTCGACCTCGACGGACAGGGCCAGCGTCCGCGTCGGCTGGTTCTGCTGCATTTCCACCCGGAAAATATCGACGCGGTTGCGCGCCGCTTCGAGCTTCAACCCGCCAGAGAACAGGAGCGCATCGCGCAGCGTGAGCGTCGGGCTGTACTTGAACTCGCCCGGCGACCGCACGGCCCCGACCACCCGCACCATCGATTCATCGGTATAGGTCAGCGCAGAAAGCACCAACACCTCATCGCCCGGCTTGAGGGCCACGTTGGCCGCGCTGCCGGGCTTGGCGAGCGCGGCACGGAAATCGACCGAGAGGTAGGCTTTCTCTTTTGGGTTTCCCAGGGGCCTACGAAGGATGTAGCCGTTCGGCAGCGCGTCCTGCGCAAGGCCGCCCGCGAGCGTGATGGCCTTTTCGAGCGTGATGGTCGAGTCGGGGTCGAAGGGGAAGCTGTCCACCGGAACGCGTACTGCACCGCTCACCTTGACAAAAGATAGGTCGGTGAACCGCGCCTTTGCGAAGATGGTCAGCTCGTCCATCGGCCGCAGCTCGAGGTCGGCGGCCGAGCCGGGATTCTTCAAAATCTCGTCGAGGTTGACCTGCACCAGTTTTTTGGTGCCGTTGGGGTTTTCGCGCAGCAAAAAGGCCGCGTCCGTGCGCGACTCGGGCCGCAGGCCGCCCCGGCGGGCGAGGTCGCTCACCCGTTTTGTCTCTGAAAGGGAGTAGCTCCCCGGCAGATCGATGCGGCCCGAGACGGAGGCCGTGTTCTCGACGGCCGTCGGGATTTGGCGCACCGTCACCTCGTCGCCGTTGAGGAGAATGAAATCCTGCCCGGCGGCCGCCCCTTTTTTCCAGTCGACGTCAATCAGAACCTGCTTGTCGTCGACAAAACGGCGAACCTGCAAGACCTCCCGATAGGCGTTGGCCGTCATTCCGCCCGCGTACTCGACGAGCTTCGAGAGGTTCTCGCCCTCGACCAGTTCGTACTTGAACGGCCGCCGCACCGCCCCGCCAATCTCCACCACCCGTTCGGAGACGGGGACGTGGATGATGTCGTTGTCCTGCAAAAAGAAGTCGAACTGTACGGCCGGGTTGTTGATGAACTGGTACAGGTCGAGCGTCTTGGTCTCGCGCCCCCGGATGAGCTTTATCCGCCTCACCGACCCCAGCTCCGTCGGCCCGCCCGCCGCGACGAGCGCGTTGAAAGCCGTGTTGACCGCCGAGACGGTGAACGAGCCGACGTTCTGCGACTCGCCGAAGATGTTGACCAAAATGGTGCGGGCCGTCGTCAAGCTGGCCGCGAACTGCTCGGGCGCGAAGCGGTAGTGCTGCGAAAAACGCGCCCGCAAAAGCTCCTTCGCCTGCCCGAGCGGCAGCCCTTTCAGGAAAATCTTGGGCAGCCCGCTCGGCGCGATGTAGCCCTCTTTGTTGATGGTGAACTTCGAGTCGAACTGCGAAGGGCCGAAGACGGAGATCGTCACCTCGTCGCCCGGCCCCATGACGTAGCTGTCCGGCGGCTTGGCCTCGTTCGTCGTGCGGAAGATGGCCACGTCCTTTTGCCGAAAGAGCTGATGGCCATAAATCTCGGTCGGCGGTAGCGATTGGAGGTTCCGCTCCGCCATTTGCTCTGCCGCCTGTTCGACGACGCTCGGGGCCTGCCCCGATTTTCCTTGTTCGACGATCGGGGCGGTGGGCGTGGCTGCCGGTTGCGGACCGCCGGTCGCGGAGGGCGATGTCGAGGCAGGGCCGTTCGAGGCGGGCGTTGCGCTTTTCTTCTTCGCCTCCAGTTCCGCGATGGTCGCCTCGATGGTCGGCTGCAAGGAGGGCAGTTGCTCGGGCGAGACGTTGTCGATGTCGATGCCCTTTGCTTTCAGCGCGGTGCGGACCTCGGTTTCGTCGAGTCCTTTCGAGGCGATGTACGATTTGGCCTGTTGCTGCACTGCGGCCTTGTCGATTTGGCCGAAGGCGAGGTTTGCCGTGAAAAGCAAAAGCCCGAAAAGCAGTTTTCGCAACTTCAAGGATTGGAATTTCATGAAATTCGGTTGGCTCAATCGTGGGTGAAAGGGTGGCCCATGTCCGGTTTTAGGCAGAAAGGGTGCGCCCGTTTTTCATCAAAAACAACCGGCAGCCCGCGCAGCCGGTGCGTCAGTTCGACGGCCCGAGCGGCCTCTTTTGTGGTAAACCCTTTTCCCAAAAAAATCTGCCGGTAGCTCTCGGTGTGCAGGTCGGTGAAGCCGCCGGAGAAGTCCACCGGCTCGCCGTCCGACGTCAGGCTGCGCGAAGCGGAGGTTTTCCCGTCGGGCAGGGCCGACCTTTCGATGGACAGAAACCAGCGGACGTTGGCCCGTTCGAGCTGCAAAGAGCCCGCCGCCCGCGTCGCCGTCTTCTGGTGGATGGCGGCCTCGCGGCAATCGCCAAAAACCCAGAGCAGGAGGTCGAAAAGGTGGACGCCGATGTTCGTCAGGATGCCGCCGGATTTGGATTCGTCACCCTTCCAAGAGGCGTGGTACCACGGGCCTCGCGGCGTGACGTAGGCCAGTTCGACGTCGAAAACATGGCCCGCCGGGCTGCTTTCGACCTTCTTTTTCAATCGAACGACCTCGGGGTGGAGCCTCAACTGCAGGATGGTCCAGACCCGCCGCCCGGTCTCCGCTTCAAGCTCGGCGAGCGGCCCGATGTTCCAGGGGCTGATGACGAGCGGCTTCTCGCAGACCACATCCATCCCCGAGCGGAGGCCGAAGCGGACGTGCGCGTCGTGCAGATAATTGGGCGAGCAGACCGAGAGGAAATCGACCTGTTTGCCCGCCCGCCGCAGCTTGTCGATGTGCCGGTCGAAGCGCTCGAACTCGGTGAAGCTGGCCGCCTCGGGGAACCACTCGTCCAATTGGCCGACCGCGTCGTGCGGGTCGAAGGCGGCGACGAGCTGGCCGCCAGTCTCCTTTATCGCCCGGAAATGGCGCGGAGCGACGAAACCGGCGGTGCCGATGAGGGCGAACTTGGTCAAACCGGCCCCTTTTTGGACGACTCATCCCACCACTCTTGGCGCGCCTTGATTTTTTGGAGCGCATCCACGTCCGCTGCATCCTTCGGCCTGCCGGTGTTGGTTTTTGAAAGGACCAAGTCGTTGAGGTGGATGACGGGAATCATTAGGCCGTCGAAATCATGCACAACCTTTCGAGAGTCGGCCTCGTCGAAGGAAGCGAGGTTGATGCGCGTCAGGAAGTCGATTTTTTCGGGCACCTGACCGAGACTGAAGACGAGCCTTTCGGCAAAGTCCATATGCCGAAGCTCCTCCAGCTGCTCGGGGTCATAGTTGAGGGCGGCAAGCGCGGCGATGAATTTTTCCTTGTTCTCGTTGGTCGGCTGGAGCCAAAGGTCCATGTCGCCCGTCGTCCGCCGGTGGCCGTGCGCGATGACCGCATAGCCGCCGATGAGAAGGAAGGCAACCCCATCTTTCAGAAACTGCTTGAGGACTTCCTGATGCGAGTCGTAAAAGATGTTCATGTCGAAAAGGTCAGCTTCCTCGGCTGGCCCGGCGCGACGGGCGGGTAGATTCGGCGAATCCGACGACTGCCTCCGCGAATCGCACGGCGACCGGTTTGGCGAGGTTCTCGTCGATTTCCGCCAGCTCTTGTTCCTCGAAGGAGGAGAAAAACTGGATGCGCTTCTTCGGGTCGATGGGCTTGGTTTTCGAGACGACCCCTTTTTCAAGCCGGTATTTCACCCCGTTTCGGGACAGGCGGCCTCGCCTTTTTCATCAAAGACCAGCTTTCCCCCCGCCTCGCTCACCCATCCCCGGTGCCGCGCCGGGTTGCCGGTCACGAGCGAGTGGGGGAGGACGCTTCGTCACCACCGCCCCCGCGCCGACGAGCGCGAACTCGCCAATCTCGATGCCGCAGAGGATGGTGGCGTTTGCCCCAATCGTCGCCCCGCGTTTCACCAGGGTTTTCAAAAACGCGCCCCGCCGGTCGATGGCCGAGCGAGGGTTGAGCACGTTGGTGAAAACGACCGATGGGCCTAGGAAGACCCCGTCCTCGCACTCGACGCCCGAGTAGATGGAGACGTTGTTCTGGACCTTCACCCCGTCGCCCAGCCGCGTGCCGGGGGCGACGTAAACGTTCTGCCCGAGGCTGCAATCCTTGCCAATCAGCGCGCCCGCCGAGACGTGGCAGAAGTGCCAAATCTTGGTCCCCTCGCCGACGGAGCAGCCCTCATCGAGGATGGCGGTGGGGTGGGCGAAGAACTTCTCGGCACTCATTTTTCCTCAAAAAAGGCGGCGATCGCACCCGTCACCCGCTCGAGGTCGGCTCGGCTCAGCTCGGTGTGCATCGGCAGCGAGAGGACGGATTGGCAGAGCATTTCCGTGGCCGGGAGCGGTTTTTTTCCCGTAAAATGGGCGGCGTAGGCCTTTTGCCGATAAAGGGGCAGCGGGTAGTAGATGGCCGACGGGATGCCCTGTTTTTCCAAAAAGGCTTTCAGCTCTTCGCGCCGCCCGTCTTGCACGAGGAGGGTGTACTGGTGAAAAACGTGCGTCGAGCGACGCGCCCGAACCGGGATTTGCAGCCCATCGATGTTTTTGAAAGCTCGGTCGTAGGCCCGGGCGACAGTCTGCCGGGCGCGAGCGTAACGGTCGAGGCGGGCCAGTTTGACGTCCAAAATCGCTGCCTGAATCGAGTCGAGCCGCGAGTTCACGCCGACGATTTCATGGTGGTATTTCACCGCTTCGCCGTGGTGTGCAATTTGCCGCATCCGGGCGGCGAGCGCGTCGTTTTCGGTGAAGATGGCCCCCGCATCGCCGTAGGCCCCGAGGTTTTTGGAGGGGAAGAAGGAGGTCGTGCCGACATGGCCGATGGTGCCGCCCTTTCTCGCCGAACCGTCGCTGAACCGGAACTCGGCCCCGATGGCCTGCGCGTTGTCCTCGATGACGAAAAGGTTGTGTTGCCGGGCGACCGCCATAAGCCCCTCCATGTCGCAGCACTGCCCGAACAGGTGGACAGGGACGATGGCCTTCGTGCGCGACGTGACCGCTCTTTCCGCGATTTTCGGGGTCAACAAAAAGGTCTTCGGGTCAACATCGACCATCACCGGGGTCAGTCCGAGCAGCGCGATGACCTCTGCCGTCGCCACGTAGGTGAACGCGGGGACGATGACCTCGTCGCCCGGTTTCAGGCCGAGGGCCATCATGGCGATTTGCAGCGCGTCTGTCCCGTTGGCGCAGGGGACGACGTGTTTTGCCCCCATGAAACCGGCCAGATTGGCCTCGAAACGCTTGACCGCCGGGCCGTTGATGAACATCCCCGACTCGATGACGTCGAGCACAGCGCGGTCGATTTCGCGCCGCATCCGGCGGTATTGGCCGCGCAGGTCGACCATCTGGAGAGGCTGCTGTTGGGCTTCTTTTTTCAAAATTGGCAATGGCTTCGCCGTCGATGCGTCGCGGCGACTCATCAGTTTGCGGCCGTCTTGATGGCCATTAGTTGGCGTCCTTGCCAACAACTTTTGAGCAGGGAGCTGTTGGCAAGGACGCCAACAAGGGCAACTACTCAACCTTTCTCAAAAGGGCCGCGTCCACTTGCAACTTGAGGACGTGACCGAGGGTCTCGAGGTTGACGACGAACTCGCGCTTGCCCGTCCGTTCGTCGATGTGGCCGCGCAGCCCGGCGAGGTTGCCGCTGGCGATTTCGACCAGCTCGCCCGACTGCCAGTTGCCCGGCTCGCAGACGGCCTCGATGGCGTCGCCCGAGATTCGGCGGAGGATTTCCAGCTCCTTTTCGGAGATGTCCATCAGCTCCCGCGAGGGGCGGACGAAGCCGTTGACGTGTTCCGTTTCCAAGACCGCCACGTAGTCGGCGACGGTGATCTGCACGAATGCATAGCAGTTGAGCAGCGGCTTTTCGTACTCGCGGATTTTGCGGCTGTACTTTTTCACCACCTTCTGAACGGGGATGAAATAACTGATGCCCTTCTTCTCCAAAGCCCGGCCGACGGCCTTCTCCGACTTGAACCGCGTGTTGACGGCAAACCAGCGCGGCTCCACCTCGTCGAGGCGGCCCTGGCCGGGGAATTTTTTCGTCGAATCGGTTTCTGCCTTCATGGTCGTAGGCGGGTTTTGTTAAAGCCGCCAATAGCTCATGTCGATGGTTTTTCGGTCGTAAATCCCTTTGAGGTCCATCAAGACCGGGTCGGGCTTGGTCATTTTTCGCAGGTCTTCCGAGGTCAGCGAAGCATACTCGCGGTGGGCGACGGCGACAATGATGGCGTCGTAGTCATCGGCGATTTTGGTTGTCATTTTCAGGCCGTACTCGTGCTTGAGGTCGCCCTCGTCGGCGTGAGGGTCGGTGCAGTCGACGGCGAGGCTGAATTGTTCAAGCTCCCGCACGAGGTCGGCCACCTTCGAGTTTCGGATGTCGCTCACGTCCTCTTTGAAGGTGAGGCCCATAACGAGCACCTTGCAGTCGCGGGGGCTTTTCCCCTTTTGGGAGAGCATCTGCACCAGTTTCTTGGCGATGAAGGCGGGCATCCCATCGTTGATGCGGCGACCGGACAGGATGACCTGCGGCGAGTAGCCCAGTTCGGTGCTTTTGTGGAGCAGGTAGTACGGGTCCACGCCGATGCAATGCCCGCCGACGAGGCCGGGGAACAGTTTCACAAAGTTCCACTTCGTGCCCGCCGCCTCGATGACCTCGCGGGTGTCGATGCCCATCTTGTCGAAGATGATGGACAGCTCGTTCATGAGCGAGATGTTGAGGTCGCGCTGGGTGTTCTCGATGACCTTGGCCGCCTCGGCGACCTTGATGGAGGAGGCTTTGTAGACCCCCGCCGTGATGGCCTCGCCGTAGGTGAGGGCGATGTTTTCGAGCGCCTCGTCGTCGGAGCCCGAGACGATTTTGAGGATTTTGTCGATGGTCCGCACGCGGTCGCCGGGCACGATGCGCTCGGGCGAGTAGCCGACCTTGAAGCCGTCGCCTATTTTAAGCCCGCTCCCTTTTTCGATTAGCGGCACGCAGTCCTCCTCCGTGCAGCCGGGATAGACGGTCGACTCGAAGACGACGTAGTCACCCTGTTTGACGACACGGCCGAGGGCTTTCGAGGCTTTTTTCAAAGGTGAGAGGTCGGGCGTTTTGTGCTCGTCGACCGGCGTCGGCACGGCGACGATGAAGAAATGGGCGCGGCGCAGGTCCTCCTCGTTGCTGGAAAACTCGATGTCCTTGTTCAAAAAAGCGTCGGCCTCCAGTTCGCCCGACGGGTCGATGCCCTTTTTCATCTGCTCTACGCGCCCCGCGTTCAGGTCGTAGCCGATGACGCTGAAATGCTTGGCGAACTCGAGCGCCAGCGGCAGCCCGACGTAGCCGAGGCCGATGACGGCGACTCGCTTTTCCTTCTTTTTCAGTGCATCAAACATGGGTTGCCGACCACAACAGGAGTGGGTTTTTTTGATGGGTGAGCCAATCGGCCGCTTCTGCCCCCTGCGGAGAGAAGACGAGGTAGCGGATGCGGCGGGAGATGAGCTTCTCTGCCTTCTCGATTAGTTCGACGAGATAGCCTTTGTCGAGGTCGCCGATGAAGATGAGGTCGATGATGCGGCTGTCGCGGCCTTGCGCGAACTCGCCCGTGAGGTAGACGCGCTCTACCTGTCCGAGCTTCTCGATGACCGTTTCTATGATGCGGTCGAGGCCTACCTGCTTCAAAAGGATTTTGTGGATTTCCCCGAAAAGCGGGTGCGACGTGTTGGCCTGGAAGACCTTTTTGTTGCCGTCGAGCGAGGAGGTGAGCATCCCGGCCTCCTCCAATCGGTTCAGTTCGAGGCGGATTCCGTTGGAGCTTTCCCCGAACTCGGCCTCCAAATTCCGCAAATAGGCCCGGGTGTTGGAGTTCAGGAAGAACTTCAACAACAACTTGACGCGCGTTTTGGATGAAATGAGGGCCTCTATCACGGCTCGATTTTGAGCAACAAAGTTACTCGAAGTCTTTCGGCTGTTAACTCAACAAACCTCTTTCTTTCCCCAACTTTACAATTTCTTCAAATATCATAATTGAGGACGGGCGCGAGCCACCGCTCGGCCTCCTCGACCCCCATGCCTTTGCGCTCGGCATAGTCCTCGACCTGCTCTTTCGAGATTTGCCCGAGGCCGAAATACTTCGATTCTGGGTGGGAAAAATACCAGCCCGAGACCGCCGCTGTCGGGTACATGGCGAAGCTCTCGGTCAAGGTTATGCCGACCTTTTCAGGTTGGAGGAGCTGCCACAGTGTCGCCTTTTCCGTGTGGTCGGGGCAGGCAGGATAGCCGGGCGCGGGGCGGATGCCTCGGTATTTTTCGTCGATAAGTTCTTGATTGTCAAAGCCTTCGGCGGTGTCGTAGCCCCAAAGCTCCTTCCGGACGCGCTCGTGGAGGTGTTCGGCGAAGGCCTCGGCGAGGCGGTCGGCGAGGGCTTTCAGAAGGATGGCTGAGTAGTCGTCATGGTTTTTTTCAAAACGCTCGACGTGGGCCTCGATGCCGATGCCAGCGGTGACGGCGAAGGCTCCGATGAAATCCTCCCTTCCCGTTTCTGAAAGAAAATCCGAGAGGCAGTAATTCGGCAGGCCCGGCGCCTTCTGGCTCTGCTGCCGCAGATGATGGAGCCGCGTCAAAACAGTCTCCCGCTTTTCATCCTCAAAAAGTAGGATGTCGTCGTCGCCGACCGAGTTCGCCGCCCAAAACCCGACGGCCGCCCGGGCTTCCAACCATTTTTCATCGATGATTTGACGGAGCATCGCCTGCGCGTCTGCCAGCAACTTCTTCGCCTCGACACCCACGATTTCATCCTCCAAAAT
The DNA here is from genome assembly GCA_044227705.1 of Saprospiraceae bacterium. Taxonomy (GTDB): domain Bacteria; phylum Bacteroidota; class Bacteroidia; order Chitinophagales; family Saprospiraceae; genus JANOQP01. Next base: position 5,941 of record JBGAWE010000093.1, on the reverse strand, counting down.
CTCGGGATACTTCCCCGCCAGTTGCCAGCTTTGGAAGAAGGGGGTCCAGTCGATGTAGCGCGAAATCAGTTCGAGGTCGTAGTTTTCAAAGTGCTTCACCCCCAAAAAGCTCGGCCTCGGCGGCTGGTACGCCGACCAGTCGATGTTCAGCTTGTTGGCCCGCGCCTGTTTGAGCGAGAGGTATTTCTTCGCCGACTGCCGGTTGCCGCGCAGGGTTCGGACGGTCTCGTACTCCTTTTTCACCCCGGCCAGGTAGGCTTCTTTCACAGCAGGGTCCTCGTTCAAAAGCGAACCGGCAACGGCCACCGCCCGGCTCGCGTCGAGGACGTGGACGACGGGCCCGTTCGAGTATTGCGGCTCGACCTTGACGGCTGTGTGCGTCTTTGAGGTCGTCGCGCCGCCGATGAGGAGAGGGATTTTGAAATTCTGCCGCTGCATCTCGCGGGCGAGGTGCACCATCTCGTCGAGCGACGGGGTGATGAGGCCGCTCAAGCCGATGATGTCAACATCATGTTCCCGGGCCGCTTTGAGGATTTTCTCGGCCGGGACCATCACGCCGAGGTCGACGATTTCATAGTTGTTGCAGCCGAGGACGACGCCGACAATGTTCTTTCCGATGTCGTGGACGTCACCTTTTACCGTCGCCATCAGGATTTTGCCCTTTGCCCGGATTTCGCCCGCCTTCTCCGCCTCGATGAAAGGCGTGAGGTAGTTGACCGCCCGCTTCATCACCCGCGCCGACTTAACGACCTGCGGGAGGAACATCTTGCCGCTGCCGAACAGGTCGCCGACGATGTTCATCCCGTCCATCAGCGGCCCCTCGATGACGGCGAGTGGATTGGGGGAGAGTCGGCGGGCCTCCTCGGTGTCGGCCTCGATGAACTTGTCGATGCCGCGCACAAGGGCATGGGCGATGCGCTTATCGACGGGTTCCTTTCGCCAAGCCTCTTCTTCCTCGACGGTGCGGCCGCTCGTGTTCTTTAAGCCCTCGGCGAAAGAGAGAAGCTCTTCCGTCGCGTCCGCGCTGCGGTTGAAAAGCACGTTTTCAATTCGCGTAAGCAGTTGAGGGTCAATGTCTTCGTACACTTCGAGCATCCCCGCGTTGACGATGCCCATGTCCATGCCGGCGGCCGTCGCGTGGTAGAGGAAGGCCGAGTGCATCGCCTCGCGCACCCGATTGTTGCCTCTGAAACTGAACGAAATGTTCGACACGCCGCCCGAAACCTTTGCCCCCGGGCATCGCTGCTTGATGAGCCTCGTCGCCTCGATGAAGTTGACGGCGTACTCGTTGTGCTCCTCGATTCCGGTGGCGATGGCGAAGATGTTCGGGTCGAAGATGATGTCGTGCGGGTCGAAGCCGACCTCGTTGACGAGGATGCCGTAGGCCCTTTCGCAGATTTCCACCTTCCGGGAAATCGTGTCCGCCTGCCCCTGCTCGTCGAAGGCCATGACGACGACAGCCGCGCCGTACTTCTGGCAGATGCGGGCCTGTTGGATGAATTTTTCCACCCCCTCTTTCATCGAGATGGAGTTGACGACGGCCTTCCCCTGGATGGTTTTCAGCCCGGCCTCGATGACGTTGAACTTCGACGAGTCGACCATGATGGGCAGCTTCGCGATGTCCGGCTCAGAGGCGACGAGGTTCAAAAAATCGCGCATGGCGGCCTCCGAGTCGAGCATCCCCTCGTCCATGTTCACGTCGATGATTTGGGCACCGCCCTCGACCTGTTGGGCGGCGACGGAGAGGGCGTCGGCGAGGTTGCCGTTCTTGATAAGCTCGGCGAACTTGCGGCTGCCGGTCACGTTCGTCCGCTCGCCGATGTTGACGAAGTTGGTGTTCTCGGTGATGATAAGCGGCTCAAGGCCAGCGAGTTGCGTGTACTCCGACGGCTCGGCGGGCTTGCGAGGCTTGATGTCCTTGACGTGCTCGGCGATGTGGCGGATATGCTCGGGCGTGGTGCCGCAGCAGCCGCCGACGATGTTGACCAGCCCGCTCTCGGCAAACTCCGTGACGAGGGAGCACATCTCGTGGGCGGTCTGGTCGTATTCCCCGAACTCGTTGGGAAGGCCCGCGTTCGGGTAGGCCGAGACAAGACAATCTGCCATCCGTGCCAGCGTCTCGACGTGCGGACGCATCTCCTCCGCGCCGAGCGCGCAGTTGAAACCGACGGAAAAGGGTCGGGCGTGCTTAACGGAAATCCAAAAAGCCTCGGCTGTCTGCCCGCTCAAGGTGCGGCCCGAGGCATCGGTGATGGTGCCGGAAATCATGACGGGCCGCCGTGCGCCCTTTTCTTCAAACAACGTTTCGAGGGCGAAAATGCAGGCCTTGCAGTTGAGCGTGTCGAAGATGGTTTCGACCAAAAAAGCGTCCACGCCGCCGTCCCACAGCCCCCGGCATTGCTCGAGATAGGCCGCTGCGACCTCGTCGAACGTCACGGCACGGTAGCCCGGGTTGTTCACATCGGGAGAGAGGGAAAGCGTCCGGTTGAGCGGGCCAATCGAACCGGCTACGAATCGCGGCCGGTCGGGGTTCTTTAGGGTGAAATCGTCAACTGCCCGCCGGGCAATCTCGGCCGCCGCCCGGTTGATGTCGTAGGCGAGGAAACCGGTCTCGTACTCGCCCTGCGAGATGGCGGTGGCGTTGAAGGTGTTCGTCTCGATGATGTCGGCCCCCGCTTCGAGGTAGGCGCGGTGAACGGCCTCGACGACGTCAGGACGAGAGAGGTTGAGGAGGTCGTGGTTGCCCTTCAGGTCGCGGTGGAAGTCGCGCAGGCGGTCGCCGCGATAGTCGGCTTCGGTCAGGCCGTACTGTTGGAGCATGGTCCCCATCGCGCCGTCGATGACGAGGATGCGGTCGCGGGCGGCGAGTTCGAGGGGGGATGGGGCGTTGTTCAAGAGATTTTTGTTGTTGAAGGCGCGGAGAATTTATCGCGTGAAGAACATGGCAGGGCGTGGGGCAAAGGTAGAAAACCCCGTCGCTGAGGGATGGTTTAACGCGGCCGTTTTTTCGGCTCACGGGGTCGGGGAGGTGTTTCACGGGGTCGGGATTTCCTTTCACGGGGCCGGGGGATTGTTTCGCGAGGCCGCTGAACCGTTTCACTGCATCGTTTAGTCATCTCACGGGGCCATTCAACCATTTCACGGCATCGTTCAATCGATTCACGAGGCCACTCAACTGTTTCACGGCATCGTTCAATCGTCTCACGGGGCCGTTCAACGAATTGTCGGCATCGTTCAGTCGCCCCGTGGTACAGTCGAAAAGTTCGTAGGTGTGGTCCAATCGCCGCACAAGGCCGCTGGACTCAACCAAGGAGGAGCAGGCCCGCCATGGCCAACAATGCTGGAAGAGCCTGCACGAAAAAAATCCGCTTCGAGGCCGACAGCCCGCCGTAGATGCCCGCCACGGCCACGCAGCCCAAGAAAAACAGCGCCACATGGCGCGACCAAGCCGGGTCGGTTATCAGAAACGACCAAACGAGGCCCGCCGCCAGGAAGCCGTTGTAAAGCCCTTGGTTGGCGGCCAGCACCTTGGTCGGGGTGAACAGCTCGTCTTTCAGGCTGCCGCGAAAGACACGCCTGCCGGTGGTCTCCCAGGCGAACATTTCGAGCCACAGAAAATAGGCGTGCTCGATGGCCACGATGGCGATAAGCGATTTGACGAGGATTTCCATGAGGTGAAGGTAGCTCGCTTCGAGGTTTGTCAAAGCCGCTCGCGCCCGACCCTGTCGGGTGCGCTGTTCCCATGCGACTATGTCGCCAGTTTCGCCGTGCGTCGGAGACGCGAGAAAGGACACGCCCGTCGGAGTCGGGCGCGAGCGGGGTCTGAATTCGCCCCTGAATAGATGTGCCACCGAGGCAAAAATTGCGGTTCCGAGGCGAATTTTGAGAATTCGAATACGTGATATTCGCGCTACATTTCTGGCGAAAATCAACCAGCCCTTGCACATGAACACAACCCAATTCTTTCGCGAAATTCGAAACCTCATCGCCCGCGACGAACTCGACGCCGCGCTCCAACAACTCCGCGCTTTTTTCGAGAACACCCCGAAACTCGATGAAATCCTTCATCAATCGGGCCGTTTCGCAAGCATCCGCCAGCAAATACGCCTCGGAACCGTCAGCCACGCGGAGGCCAATTTGACACAGAACCAAATCCGGGCAGCCCTACTCGAAATGCTTTCCGAGGTGGAAAAGCAAGCCGCGATGCCGACCCTCCGCGCAGAAATGGAACGCGCCATTTCCATTGTCAACAGTAAGAACGTCGTCGTCGGCAGCAACATCTCGGCGGGCGGAAACGTCACCATTGGCGACACGACCACCATCACCGAAAGCGAAACCAGCCGCCGCCTGCGCCTTTTCCTTTATCTGTTCGTCCCTGTTCTGACCATTGGCGGCGCGTATATATGGCACCGAATGCAGCCGCTCACCCTCACCGTCGCGGTGGACAACCTAACGCCCAACCCCGAACTCCCCTTCACAAAAGGCACGCTCACCCTGCAAGCCAGCGGCCGAAACGAATCCAAGCCCATCGAGAGCGAAGTCATCTTCACAGACATCCCGCGCAGCGAAAGCATTCGCCTGCATTTCGAGTCGCCCGGCTTTGTCAAAATGGACACCGCGCTCGCACTGCCGGGCAACCAACTCCTTCGCCTGCCCATCCGCCGCGACAACAGCATTGCCCGAATCTTCGGGACGGTGCGCGACGAAAAAGGAAATCCCGTCGCCGACGCACAAATCACCGTGCAGGACATCACCACCCGCTCCTCCGCCGACGGCGGATATTCCCTCACGCTGCCCAGCGAAAAGCAACGCCGCGACCAACAAATCCGGGCCACAAAGACGGGCCATGTCGAATTCCGAAACACTCGCCCCATCGTCGCGAACGAACCCAACGACATTCTTTTGCCAAACCAATAAGCCCCCTCTGCATCATGAAGAACGCCCTACTCTGCCTGTTGGCTATGGCCAACTTCGCCACCTTGCTCCCCGCCCAAACGGACTGGATTCAAAACACCACTGTCCGGGAGCAGAACTCCAAGAAAAAGCCCGTCCCTACCGCCTACGTCGTCTTCGACGCGGCTCCCGGTATTTTCTCCGGTCAAGACGGCAAACTCCGCCTCGCCTTCGCGGGTAAAAAGCCCGGTTCCTATACCTTTTTGGTCGAAATCAAAAAAGAAGGCTACGAACTGGTCAACAACAAAGAACTCGAAAACCTAAAACTCGGTGCCGACGACCAGCTCGGCACCGACATCATTCTCGCGCCAACCGGCAGGGTCGAGGCTGCCAAAAAGGAGTACTATGCCATTTCCGACCGCTCCCTGAAAGACGGTTTTGAAAAAGAAAAAGCCCGCCTCCGCCGCGAGCGCGATGACGCCAAAATATCAGCTGACCATTTCGAGGAACAGTGGAAACTGCTCAATGACCGCTACGAACAGCAGCAAAAAGAACTAGATGCTCTCGCCGAAAAGTTCGCCCGCATCAATTTCGACGACGTTTCGCCCGTTTATCAAGAGGCGCTCGAATTGTTCAAAACGGGGAAAATCGACGAGGCCATAGCCAAGCTCGAAAGCATCAACCCGGGCAAGCGAACGGGCGAAATCATCAAAGAAGAAAAAAGCATCGCCAAAGACCAGGCCGACCTCGACGCCCGAAAAGCCGCCCTCGCCAAAGAAAGGACCCAGCAAATCGCCAACCTCCGCCTGCTGGCCGATATGTACAGCCTCAAATTCGACCCTGAAAAGGCCGAGGCCCAGTACGATGACCTGCTCCGCTTGGACACGACCGACCTCGATATTCTGCGTGATGCTGCCGAATTTTACAAGAGCAATCACCGTTACGAAAAAGCCCTGCGCGTACTGCCATTGATTGCCGCACATCCGAAAGCGGAAGCTTGGCAAAAATCTTTGGCCTGCACGAACATAGGCGAAATGCACAAGGCCAC
>JBGAWE010000092.1:0-16352 GCA_044227705.1 Saprospiraceae bacterium | reverse complement strand
AAAGGACCCGCGCATCCCTATCCTTTTCCCTACACTTCCTATTCCTCTCCCGGCACCCAAAATTCTCCACCGAGTGCCTAAAATTGTTGCCGTGCATCGCAAAATCCTCGTCCATGCGTGTAAAACTTTTGTCATGTGTTTGAAAATTCTCGCCGTGTTCAACGCCATCGGCGCGAGGTGAAGCTCCATCGGCGTCCGGGCGAACGCAATCGGAGCCGTGGCAAACGCCATTCTCGCCAGGGTGAATCCCATTCTCCTCTCGTCACATTCCATTTTCGTTATGTAAAACGCCATCGGAGCCGTGTGGCGCTGTTTTTGGGCGCGGTGAAACGAGCCACAATATCGTGTCTCGCTCATTTTCAATTATTTACATAGTATGAGAAACGCTCTCAATCGCCGGTTCAAGATGTACGGTGCCGTCGAGGCCGTCATCGACGCCAACCCCGTCGCTGTCAACAGCATCCGCGCCATGGAGCCGCGCGTTCAGGCATTTCGCGACAAGCTGGCCGTCATTCGCGCCGGTCTCGACATCGGTGCCGCCAACCTCACCGGCGTCACCGAGGACAAAAGCCAGGCACTCGAAAGGGCGGGCAGTGAGTGCTTTGCTCTCTCCAACGCGCTCTGGTCGGTGGCCGACGATGCAAACGACGAAGTGCTCAAGGCAATGTTCCCGTCCGCGATAACCAGCTTCCAGCAGGGCAAGGCGGTCGAGCTTTTGGGCTTGTTCAAGGCCGTTCTCAAGGCTGGCCGCGAGCACGCCGATAGTTTGGGCAACTTTGGCTTCGACGGGAGTGCGCTCGATGTCGTCGAGGCCGCCATCAACGACTTTCAGCAGAAAATCAACAGCCCGAAGCTCGCCCGTTCCGCCGGTTCCAACCGGCTCAATCAATACATCGAGGAGTTCAACAATATGGACGCCGTGATTGACCGTCTCGACCACGCCGTCAATGCCCTGCGGAACACCCAGAGCGTCTTTTATGCCGCCTACACGAAGTCGCGGTACTTGGGAACCACGCCGCCCAAGAAAGACAAGGAGGAAGTGATGCCCACCGAACGCACGTTGCCCGTGCCGCCGCCGCCCGCAAAGCGCACCGCGACGCCGGAAAACGGCCTCATCATGGGCGGCAGCGGTTTCGATAGGCCGGTGCCCAAAATGTAAATGCCAATTGGTCGGCCCCCTGATAGCGACGGGGCGACTTTGTGTTGTCCCGTCGCTATTGCCGGGCCGTTCGGCCCATTTGGCTTATCCTCTAACATTTCCAACCCACCTGCGCCCATGTTTACCATCATCAAAGGCACGTTTCACGTCAAAGGCTTCCAGCCCGACGGCGACAGCATCCGCTTCCGGGCCGCGCAGCCCGCGCATTGGAACAAGCTAAACTGGAAAAAGCGGCCGAAGCGCGTCAACCCCCTAGTGCAACTGCGCCTCGAAGGCATCGACGCCCTCGAAACCCACTACAACGGCTACCACCAGCCGCGCACCTTCGGCATCGGCGCGCTGGAAAAGCTGCTCGAACGCCTCGGCATCACCTTCGTCAGCTACAGCATGAGCGTCCGGACCATCATCAGCGCCAAAGACGGCGTGCCGGGCTTTATCGCCGTCGCTTCCATCGACGATTTCGGGCGGCCCGTCTGCCTCGCCTTCCCGGGCAACGCGCCGCTCACCGACGGCGACACGCTCGACGGCCACGAACTGCCCATTTACCGCTCGGTCAACTACGAGATGTGCCTCGAAGGCCTCGTTTACCCGACGTTCTACACCACTACCGACGAGAACATCGTCCGTGAAATCTCGGAGGCCACGCGCATCGCCCGCGACAACCAGCGCGGCTTCTGGGTCATCGACCGCAGCCAGGGTTTCCAGCTCTGGGACATTCGGACCATCTACGAGGACATCCTCATCATGCCGAAAATCTTCCGGCGCATCATCAGCTATTGCGAGAACTACGGCGACATCAGCGAGTTGGTCACCTATCTCCGCAAGGACAAAGACCCCGTCCGCCTGCTCGACGGCACCATGACCTCGCTCGACCAGCTCATCACGGTGACGGGCCGGTTGGTCGAGATGTCGAAGCGGCCGGAGGAGATTTTGTTTGTGCCGAAATAGGGGAGCGGTGGGCGAATGCAGTGAGCCGTGCAGAAGACCGCCCGACCCAACAATTCCCCGCCTTGAGCAACGCTCAATTGACCCCGCTCTCCCGCTTGACGACGTTCACCCACCGGCCCGCCGTCGCTGCTCGCACGCGGTGGTCGTACATGCTCTCGCAAATCATCGCTGGCAGGTAATACCGGCCCATCTGCCCGCCGTCGCTGCTCGCACGCGGTGGTCGTACATGCTCTCGCAAATCATCGCTGGAAGGTAATACCGGCCGGGGTAGGCGGCAGTTAGCGGGATTTTGAGCGTCTTTGACCCAAGGACGTATTGCTTGTTCCTGTATTCCTGATAAACAAGGTTGAAGTAGGACAGCACCCGGTCGTCTCTGAAGTCTTGATAGTCAACCGTCTGCCCGCCCGACGCGCCGATGTTCGACATTCTCGCGTTGCCGATCTCCCAACCGCCGGGGAAGACGCTCGTCAAGGCGAGGTCGGGGTAGTTGAACCTCAAAGCACCTCCGTGCGTCACCGTGATTTCGGCGAAAAAGTCCGTTCCGCTCGACAAAGCGTCAGCGTTGATTGGCTGGTTCTTTGCGTCGAGGAACCGAACGGCGAGGTCGAGGTTCTCGGCCGCCGATTTTTCGTTTCCGACGGCCGGTTGGCCCGTCAATACGAGGCGGGCATAGAGCTTTCCGCCGCCGGTCGCGTTGTTTTTCACGGAGATGGACTTTGCCGAGGCCGGGATTTCCGTTTGCGCAATCAGTTTGGAGGAAGTTTCATTTCCTGACTTTCCTCCTGCCTGCCATGTGTAGCTCAATGAGCCGTTTGCCGCGTTGAATTTCTTGGCGTAGTGCGCCACCGACGTCATGGCCATCGCCCGGTCTTGGGTGGAGAACCAATAGTCCGTGCCGAGGCCGCTTGCGGAGATCTGTTCGAGCTTCTGTTGCGCCCGCGATTGGTCGCCGAGCGCGGTGTACGTCTCCAGCATGAGCGCGGCGTCGCGCAGCCAGCTCCCGTATGTCCAGCCGCACCAGCCGATGTACGGGTTGTCCTCCTCGAACTTCTTTTCAGCGATGACGGCCTGCCCAATTTCCGGCTTGCCCGCCAATGCGAAAGCCGCTGCCAACAGGTGCGCCGGGGCGCGGAACAGTTTCCCCCGTTCGCGCATCCGGTTCATTGCCCCGAGTTCCGGCTGGCCCGAAAGGGCGAGCGTGTAGAGGCGGTAGCCCTGCGTCATTTCCCCGTCGTAGCGCGAGTATTCGGCCCTGTTGTCGGCCTGGCGGGTGAAGTCGTCCTGTTTGGCCATCTTGTTCTGGTAAACCTGCCACCTTTCAAGCGTGTACGGCGAGACGTTGAACCCCCGGCTCTTCGCTTCGAGCAAAAAATGCCCGACGTAGTTCGTCACCCAGCCATCGGCCCACGCCCCGCCGGGCCAATAGGTGAAACCGCCGTCGGTTGCTTGGAATCTTGTCAGCTTGTCGATCGCTGCTTGCACGTTGTGCGTCGCTTCGTCCTGCTGTTTTTTGGTCAAGTTCATCAGGTTTTCCGCAAAAACTTGCGGCATCGCCGCCGAGACCGTCTGTTCGGCGCAGCCGTGCGGGTATTGCAAAAGATAGTCGAGGTGCGCCTGCCAGTTGATGGGCGGAGTGGCCGAAACTTCGAGCGTTGCCCGCGATTGGCTCCCGGCGCCGAACGCTGGCCACGTGGTTTCCCAGCTTTTCCCGGCCAGGATTTCAGATGAGAGAACGGTGGTGACGTATGGGTTCGGGTTGCCAACCAAAATTTCCTGTTCGCTCACCGCCGTCTCGCCGCCGCCAGTTGCCACGATTTTGAATTTCGCCGCGCCGACTCCTTCGCCGACCTGCAAATCGAAGCTCGCCAACTGGTCGCCCACTTGGTTGAAGTGCAAAGTCTTCGTCTTTTCTCCCAAAATCGAGATGAGGCCGCTCGATTCCTCGACGCGAACTGTCACGTCGTGGATGTTCTTTTCCATCGCGAAGACTGCGACCGGCAACGACAGCTTTTCGCCCGGCCCGAGGACGCGCGGAAGCGTCGGTTGAACCATGACGGGTTTTCTGACCGGCACCGCCTTCTCCGCCGACCCGTATGCGCGCTCGCCTGACGCGACGACCATCGCCCGCACCGAGCCGACGTAGTTCGAGATTTTGATGGCGTGCTTTGCCGACTTCCCTTTTTCCAAAAAGAAAGGCCCGAGGTGCTTGACCACAGGTTTGAAGCGGTTGACCTGAGCCCCGTTGCGCGCCTTTTGGTTGAAATTGTCGCCGCCGATGGCCAGCATCCGGCTCAATTCCGTGCCGAACGCGCCGAGGACGTAGTCGTACATGTCCCACGTCTTCACGCCGAGGGCCTCTCGGGCGAAAAAGTTCTTCCAGGGGTCTGGCGTCTCGAAATTGGTGAGGTCGAGCAGGCCTTCGTCCACCAGGTCGAGGGTATAGGTCATGGCGCGGCCGGTTTTTTCGGAGACGGAAACGGTGAAATTCTCTTCCGGCTCCACCACGTCTTTCATCGAAATCTCCGGCTGCAAATGAGTCCTCGGATCCTCCACCTGAATCGGGACGATGCCGTAAAGCCGGATGGGAAGGCTGTTCTTCGTCTGCGCATGAGGCTGCATCAAACTGACGTGGGCATAGACCGTCGGCACCATGTCCGTCGTGACCGAAAAGGTGATGCGGTTCTCGCCCTGCACCGTCGGCTGCCAGAAGGATTTGACGACGCGCGTCCCGTTTTCGAGCGTGACGAGCACTCGGCCAGCCTCGCCGCCGGGAATGTTGAGCGTGGCGGTCTCGCCGGGGGCGTACTTTTCTTTATCGGCTTTGAAAGGGAGATAGGCCGCGTAATTGCGGGCCTGAATGTTGTCTTCGCCATCGGGCCAGCCGCTGTAAAAAAAGTCGCCCGCCGCATGGCCGCCAACCGGGTCGGCGGCCCGGACGAGGTAGCGACCCCAATCTCCGAGCGGCTCGATTTTCCACGTCGCCTCTCCTCGCGAGTTGGTCGTCAAGGTCGCCTGACTGACCGCGCCGACCTGCTCGGCTGAGTTGAACTGGCTGTAATTTTCATCATCAGAATCCCACCACCAGCGCCAGTTGAGCTTGTATAGGCCGACCGAAATCTTCTTCCCGGCCTGCGGGTTTCCGAGCCGGTCGACGGCTACGAAAGTCACCTCGCCCCCTTTTTGCTGGTCAATCTCTTTCGACCCCCACCGGTTTTGCGGGATTTTCACCCCGACATAATTCTCATACGGCAGATAGCCGACGGCCATCTGGTCGGTCGAAAAATCCCCGCCGCGCTCGAAGACGCGCATCTTGAGCCGCACGTCGAGCTTGCCCGGCGCATTGCCGTTCGTCTCGATTTTGATCGGCACGTTCGCTTTCCCCTCTCCATCGAGGGCTTGGTCGAAAACGACCGCCGGCTCGGCCCAGAACCGCCGCGCGGGGTCGTCGAACACGACGTCCTTCTGATTTGGAAACTCGGTTTTGACCGACTGCAACTGCATCTCAATCTTCGCCGGAAGCCCGCTCGCCGGGGCACCGTGCAACCATGTCGAGGAGAATTTGCCAGTCAAACCACCGGCCGCGTCGTTGGGCGAGAGGGTGGCCTTCCCGCCGAAGTCGAGGCTCATCCGCAGCCGGTTCGGCTTGACGGTCTCGATTTTTATCTCTTTTGAAAAACTCGCCCCGCCGACCATGACTTTGGCTGTGTAAGTCCCCGTCGCCGCGTCGCCGCGCGTCGCCATGTGGAAGGGGTAGACGTTCCCGACGGGCTTCGTCGAGGTCATTTTCGCGGCCAGTTGCCCCCTCGGATCGCGAAGCTCGAAACTAACGGGGTGGCCCTCCGGCAGCGGGTTTTGGTTGTTTTTCAGCACAAATTGGAGGAAAAGCGAGTCGCCCGGCCGCCAGACGCCGCGCTCGCCGTAGATAAAACCTTTCATCCCTTTCTGCGCTTCGACGCCCGCCACGTCGAACCGCGAGACGGAAAGCGAGGCCCCGTCGGCCATCCGCAAATACCCCTTTTCGCTACCGCGCGAGGCGACCATGATGAACGGCGGTTCCTTCACCTCAAGCTGCGAGATGCCGTCGCTGCCCGTCGTCGCTGTCGCGATTTTTTGGAGCTGGTAGTTGAAAAACTCGAGCTGCACACCGCCCGCCGGTTCGGCCGAGCGCAGGTCGGTCGCGGCGGCGAAGGTGGAGCCGTCCTTCCCGCGCTTCGCCGTCAAACCGAGGTTGGAGACGAAGACGTTGCGGCGGATGAACCTCGTCGAGTTGTAAAACTCAGGTCGGCAGGGGTTCTCGCGGTTCGAGTAGTCGTAGTCGAACTCGCTGTCCTCGTAGTCCTCGCCGCCGTCATCGCCGCCCCAGCTGGGGGTGAAAATGCCGTAATAGTCGTTGCCGAAAATGGACTTCTTGTTCCCAAAATCGTCAGTCGAGCCGAGTGGCGGGCCGTCGTTTTTGTCGGCCCAGTCCATGCCGTCCTTGCAGGTGAAATCGACATAGGACGGGCGGAAGGCGAGCCGAACTTGATACACCGCGCCGGGGTCCTGGCCGACGACTTCCTGCAAGTTGAGCGCATAGCGCGACCATGCCTGTGCGCTCACGTTCTCACCTAACTCGTTGATGTTCAGCTTCTTTTGGAAGATGATTTTCCCCACGCGCTCCAGTTCGTTGGAGCCTTCGACGTCGTTCGTCTGTAAAAATTGCAGTAAGTTGTTGCTGTAAATCTTGAAGACCTCGACGTCAACCGCTCGCAGCCCGACGGCCTCGAACGGGAACATCACTGCGCCCTCGGCCGAAGGAATTATCGCCCCTTTTCCGACCAGCCGGAGAGCCGGTTTCAGGTCTTCAAATCGGACAGGGAACTCGCCGCCCGCCGTCATTTTCGCTCCTGCCGTGTTCTGGATGCCGGGCGAGATTTTCATCTTGAACTCGCCCGTCAACCGCCGGTCGGGGTAGCATTTGACGAAGTTCCTGTCAATGACGAAGCGGAATTTTCCATCCCAACCGGCCAGCGTGATGAGGCCGGTCAGGTTCTGCGTCGCCAAAATCGGGTCGCTGAAATGCGCGACAGCGTAAATCTCCTCCCGGTTCTCCACTCGGACGTCGAGCGGCCGAAAGTCGCCGAGCGCAGGGACTTCGATGGTCAGTTTGTCCTTTTTGGAAATGCCTAGCGGCTGTCCGTCCCATGAGATTTCGACGGAGGAAGCGGCTTTTCCCCGCGCCACACCCATCACCGTGAAGTCGTGGATGAGGCCGTCGGTTGTGTGCAACCAGTTGATTTTCAACGAGTTGTTGGCTTGTGTGGCAGTCAGGATTTTTTCCAAAAGGCCCGCGTCGGCCCCGTCCGCCGTCCGCACCCGCCCAATGATTTGCTGGCGGGTGAGGTCGTTGTCGTCCTCAGCTCGCAGCCCGTCGACGAGAACCTCGAAGTCGAGTTGGCGGGCGGTGAAGTCCCATTCGAAGACCTGTGCCTCTTTCGGCACGTCCTTGAACAGCTTGCCGAGGGCGAGGCGGGCCGTCATTTTTTTGCCCCGCTCAAAAGGCTGGTCGGGCGTAAAAACGAGCGTCTGCACGTCGTCCCACTTCGCCGCCCCGGCGACCGACGGGGAAAGGCTGAACACGCCCGTCGCCACCTCCTTCCCGACCTGTTCGGTGCCGACAGCTGGGCTGACGAAGCGCACTTTGATGGCCTCCCGGGCAGAGACGCTGCCGCTCGAATAGGCATAGACGTACTTCGACACTGCCTCGAAATAGGCGGGCGTCTTCTGGACGGACTTGCAGGCGAAAATCGAGGCGAGCAGGATGGGGAGGGCAGCGAGCAGCAGCTTTCTCATTGTCTAACAGTTAGTTTTTGAAAAATTGATGGGGTGAAAGTAGCCGGGAGCGCAAGATTTTTTGGGCGGCTTTTGAGCAATCGCAGGTTGGGCAGCTTTGCCATCTTCGCCCCACTTTTCCGCATGACCGACACCGCGCCAAACTGGGAATTTCGTCGCGAAACCATGGAGCTGCACCATTGGGAAGGCTTCCTTTTAGGCGGCTGGGACAGGGTGGGGGAGGTCTTCTTCCACCGCCGCCACGACCTCTACCGGCCAGAGCCGGGGTCGGAAACAGTCTTTTCGCACGGCGAGCTGATGCCAATTCGGTACCCGCTGGCGGGGTTCAGGTTCACGGACAGCCAGCGGCGCGTTTTGCGAAAGAACCGCGACCTCAAAGTTTCCTTCGGCCCGAAGCGGCTGACGGAGGAGAAGGTCGACCTTTTCGATCGCTGGCACATGGCGCGGTTTGGCTATCACAGCGCGATTTTCAACTGGGTTTCGGTGGAAAACAAACCATTCCCGACGCAGGAGGTCAACATCTTCCTCGGCGAGCGGCTCATCGCTTGCAGCTTTTTCGATGCCACGCGGCATTGCCAGTATTCGACGACGGCCTGTTTTGAACCCGAATTTGGCGGGCGCAGCCTCGGTGTCCTCACGTTGTTGGCTGAGGTGCTGCACGGCATCCAGACGGGGCGGGCGTTTCATTTTCCGGGCCATGCCTATGTTGGGCCGTCGAAATATGACTACAAAAAAAAGTTCAACAACATGGAGGCCTACGACTGGGAGACTGGCGAGTGGCAGCCGCTGGCGAGGATTTGAAAAGACATGGCTTCTGTATTTGGACACTCCATCGCGGCCTTGACCATTGGCAAAGCCGGCTTCAAGCACGTTTTCGACAGAAAACTCGGCGTTTTGGCCGTTCTCTGCGCCTGTGCCCCGGACCTCGACGTTGTCGGCTTCCTCTTTGGCATTCGCTATTTGAGCCAATGGGGGCATCGCGGCTTCACGCACTCGCTGGTTTTCGCGGCCGTTTTCGGGTGGCTGGTCGCGTGGATTTTTTACCGAGGAGAGGTTTCATATTGGAAAAAAGCGGCCGTCCTAACTCTCTCGACCGCCTCGCACGGCCTCCTCGACATGCTGACGGACGGCGGTCGCGGCGTTGCCATCTTCTGGCCGGTCAGCTCGGAAAGGCACTTTTTCCCCGTGGCAGCCAATCCAGGTTTCGCCGTTGCACCCGAGCGATTTTCATGGAGAATGGGCGGCGGGTCCTCGGCTCGGAGCTGGTTTGGATTGGGCTGCCGTGCGTCGCTATACTGCTATTCAGCTGGCTGTTCGGTTCAATCCGACATCCGAAATCAAGCCATCCGAAATAAAAAAAAGCCCCTCCATCGCATCCGAAGGAGAGGCCATCCCAAAAACCAATTGTTAAAGACATCTATCTTGCAGATAGGCTTTCGCCAAATCCTGTGCTTTTCAATTTGTTGATTAAAGTGTGATTGGTTGCCAAGATGATTTTTTGCAAAATCATTTGAACCGCTCGGCCGCGTCGAATTTCTTCTGTTGGCGGGCGAAGTCGAACATGAGCGTCAGCTCGTGGCTGCCGTTGTTGTACTTCTGGAACTTCTGGAAGCTCACGTCATAGCTGTAGTGGAACTGGAGCGACTTGATTTTCGTCCCAATCATGAAGGCCGAGGAGCCGCCCGTCGAGGGGCGCAGCGTCACGCCCGCCATCAGCTTCTGGTCGATGAACTCGCCGCGCAGGTTGAGGTCGACCTGATAGGGGACGTTGTAGATTTTCCGGAAGGAGATGCTTGGGACGAGCTTGCAGTTGAGGCTCTTCACGTTGTTGGCGTAGCCGAGCGTGAAGATGTAGGCCGAGCCGTCGCGCTTGTTGGCGTCGACGCCTGGCACAGCGTCGAGGCGGGCGCGAATCATGTTGGGCAATGCGAGGTCGATGAAGAGCGCGTCGTTGTAGAGCAGGTGGAGGCCCGCCGACGCGTCGAAGGTTTTCACGCCGTCGATGTACTGCTCGGCGAGCTGGTCGCCGCCGTCGTAGATGCCCTTCGTGACACTTTCCGAGAGGTTCTCCCGGTGGAATTCGGTGGACATCCCCATGCCGACCTTTGTCAGGCCGAGCTTGTAGCGGAAGGCGAAGTTGAGCGCAACGCGCTGGTGGACCATCGAGCCGATGTTCTCGTTGAAGAGGCTGGCGCCGAGGCCGATATTGTCACCAAAAGGGCCGTTGTACATCAGGGTGTAGCCTTTCGACGCCCCGTTGAAGCCCTGCCACTGGTCCCTGACGTTCATCAAGACCTCGTGCTTCTCGTGGAAGCCGGCAAGTGCCGGGTTGGTCAGGATGGGGAAGAGCGTGTACTGCTGATAGGTGGCCTGTTCTTGGCCGACGAGTTTCCCGAATCCGGCCGTCAGCATGGCGGCGAGGAGGAAGAGAGAAGTTTTTTCATTGTAAAATCGGATGGGGCCGAGTTTCAGGTTCCGCGCCTCCGAGTTCCGGCCCATATGGGAACCGGAACTCGGAGCTTGAAACCGTGGATTATTCGCCGCCGCGAAGGATGGTGACGTAGTCTTTGCGCTGCACCCGTCCGGTGGGCGGTCGAAACTGAAAATCCAGAAGTACGTCCCTTCGGGCGGGTACTTGCCGGCTTCGCCGCGATAGGTGCCGTCCCAGTCGTTCTGGTAGTCCTTCCCGATGTATACCTGCTGGCCCCAGCGGTTGTAGACCTCCAGTTGGGTGCCGTTGTAGCCCTCGGCGCAGGCAATGAAAAGGACGTCGTTCTTTCCGTCGGCCCAGGCAGGGGGTCATCACCTTGTTGCCGACGAGGCAGCCGTTCTTCCGGGAAGGGCACCTGAACAGTGTCGGCGACGACGCAGCCGCGTGCGTCCTTGACCGAGAGGTAGAGTATTTCGCCTGCGCAGCCGACATCGACGGTGTCGTCGAACTCGCCCGGCTTGTTCCAAGCATAGGACGGTATGGGGAGCTGGGCGTTGATGACGGAGGCGACCACAACGCCGTCGCAGGTTTCATAGTCGCTTGGCGGTGTGAGCGTAAAGTCGATGGACAGCGGCCCCGGCCCGTCGATTAGGAAGCTGTCGACGGCGGTGATGCCGAAGTTGTCCGTGACGGTGTAGTAATTGATGCCCGAGCAGAGCTTCGTGGCGATCTGGCCGGTTTCTCCGCTCGTCCATTGGAACTTGTATGGCGGCACGCCCCCGATCGGGTTGATTTGTGCCGAGCCGTTGCAGATGCCGAAGCAGGTATTGGCGATGGGCACAATCGTGCCGACCTCGATGACCTCCGGCGCGGTGATGTTGATGCAAAAGGTGTCCTTGCAGCCCGCCGCGTCGGCGACGGTCACGCAGTTGGTCCCGGCGCACAGCTCGTTGGCTGTCTGGGTCAGATTCGCCGTTCGACCAATTGTAGGTCACGTTGCCGAACTGGCCCGTCGTCGTCACCGTCGCCGCTCCGTCGCAATCGACTTTATTACCGTCGAGTAGATGCCGCAAACGGGTTGACAAGGGCGGAGGCGGAGAGGTGCGATTGGGCGGCCAGCACCTTGTTGTCCGAGACAATCTGGCCCGAGCCGTCCTTGACGACATAGCTGTAAGTCCCTTCCAAAAGGTTGGTCAAGTCCTTGTTTGTCGTGGTCGAACCGTTGGCCAGCGTCCAGACGACGGAGTAGTTGCCGTCGCCGCCCGTGATGGTCAGGGTGATGGAGCCGCTGTTCGAGGTCGCGCAGGGCGGGAAGCTCGGGTTGGCCACGACGGTCATCGGCTGGTAGACCTTTTTGATGTCCTTGCAGAACTCCTTCGAGCAACCGTTGGCGTCGGTGACGACGACACAGAAGTGTCCTTCATCCTGCCCAAGACTTTCCGAAAGTCGGCCCAGGTGATGTTCGAGGTGATGGGCTGCCCGTTTTTCGTCCATTTGAAGGTGTACGGCGGCGTGCCGCTGCTCATTTCGATGAGCGTGGAGCCGCTGTTGAAGTTCGGGTAGAGCGAGTTCGTCACCGTTGTGTTCGCCGAGAGGGCTGGGTTTTGGTTGACGAAAACCTGACCCGTCGCCGAGCCGCCCTGTGCGTCTGTCACGGTGACGAAAGTGGCCGAGCCGCCCGCGAGGCCGCCGATCTCATAGGGCGAGGTCGAGCTGGTGACGGAGCCGGTGTTCGCCCCGTTCGTCCAGTTGATGGTGTAGGCGTTGGCCGCCGTTGACGGTGACGTGCACGAGCCGTTGATTTCCCCGAAACAGGCCATCTTGCCCGGCGCGAGGTTCATGGTCATGCTGCTGCCCAATTGAGCCGAGGTCGTTTTCGTGCAGCCCTTCGCGTCGGTCACGGTCACGGTGTGGATGCCCGCCGGGAGTCCGCACGGGTCCTGGACTCCCGAGCCGCTGGGCGACCAGAGGTAGGTGAAAGGACCGGTGCCGCCGCTCACGGTCAGGTCGATGCAGCCCGTTGGGATGGTCACGGCGGTCGTCAGCGAGATGGCCTGCGGCTCCGTCACTTGGATGCCGGTGGCGGCATAGGTGCAGCCTTTGGAGTCCGTCACCGTGACCGAGTATGAGCCTGCGCCGATGTTGTTGTTGCAGTTGGAGGTCGTCTGGCCGCCGCCCCAGTTGTAGGTGTAGGGGGGCGAGCCGCCCGCGATGTTTATGCAGATGGAGCCGTCCTTTCCGCCGTTGCAGGAGACCTGCGAGACGTTCAGCCCTGTCTGGCCGATGCCGGAGATCGGGCCGTTGATGGTCGCGTTCTGCGATTTCGAACAGCCGCTCGCGTCGGTCACGACAACGAAATAGTTGCCCGCCACGCGGTCTTTCAGACAGGAGGCCGTCTGGTTGGCGCCCTGTCCCGGCCATGCATAGGTGTACGGCGAGGTGCCGCCGGTGACGCTGACGCAGATTTCCCCGTCGGAGCCGCCGAAGCACGACACGTCTTTCGTTGAAGAAATGGTCACGGCCATGTCGGTCGCCGGTTGCGCGACGAACATCGGCCCGATGATGAGCGGCGTGCAGCCGTTCGCGTCTGTCACGGTCACGGTGTACTGGCCGGTCTTGAGTCCGCCGATGTCCTTCGTCTGTGCGGTGTAGCCGTTCGGGCCGCTCCACGAGTAGGTGTAGGGCTGCGTGCCGCCGCTGACGGCGTTGTTCAACAGGATGGTGCCGTCGGAGCCGCCGAAGCACTTCACGTTCGTCACCACGATGGCCGAGGGTTTTGCGACATCGCGGTCGGTTGCGAGACGGTGATTGGCGTGTTCGTAGAGCAGCCGTTCGCGTCGGTAATCGTCACTTGGTAGGTCCCAGCTTTGAGGCCGCAGATGTTCTGCGTCGTCGCCCCCGGGAAGGGCGATGGCCGCTCCATTTGAAGGTCAAGGCTGTTCCGCCCGCAGGGGTGATGTTAATGGAGCCGTCCATGCCGCCGAAGCACTTGACGTTCGTGACGTTCTGCGTCGGGATGGTGATGGCTGCCGGTTCGGTGATGGTCACCTGTTTCGTGACGGCCGGACAGGACGTCGCTGGCGTGCCGTAGGTGGCCGTGAGGTTGCGCGTCCCCGCTTTCAGGTTCGTGATGTCGGCAATGCCGTTGGAGGAGAAATTGTGCCGTTCGGCCCGGCCCACTGGTAAGTCCAAGTGCCGCCCGTTCCGCCCGAGCCTGTGATGGAAATCGAGCCGTTCGACTGGCCGTTGCACTTGACATTCTCCGTCGCGTCGATCGTGATGGAAAGCGGCGTTGCACGGGTTGACGGGCACATTCTCAATCGTCACCGAGCCGCTGTTCAGCTTCGGCGTGACCAACAGCCCCGAAACCCCATTTGCGATGGACACCTCGACCGGGTTGCCCCCGTTCGCGCCCATCGTTATCGGGACGATGATGGGTGGCGTCGAATTGGCCTTTGCCGTGAAAGAGAGGCTGAAAATCTTTGTGTTGTCCGGGACCGTGGCCCCGACGGTCGGGTTGCCCGCAGTAATGTAGCCAAAGTCGATGACGCCCGTACTGTTGGCGTTGGCCACCGTCCCGAAGGCGGAGGTTGTCGGCAGGTCGGCTGGGGTGGTGAAGACCGTCGGAACGTTGTCCGAGGTGAGCTGGTTCTTGTCGAACTTGATGTAGAACTGCGCGGAGACAATGGACTTGAAGTTCTTAACCGTGCAGTCGACAAGGCCGGTCTGACCGGGCTGGAGCGTTAGCGTCGAGAGGTTGAAAGTCACCGTGTCCGTCGGCTGCGGCGGCGCGGTGATGGTCACCGTGCAGGGCACCGCCTGAAAAGTGAGCGGGCGTCGGGTTGTTGCACCTCAGCGGGGGAAGTTCGGCGGCGAAGGTTATCGGCTCGAAGTCCCAGCCGCGCCGATGAGCTTGAACTTCAGCTTGTAGATGGCGGTGTTGTCGGGCACTGTAACGCCCGTGAGGTTGGGCGACATGTCGAACCAGCTCGTGCCGAGCCGCCCGGCGTTCGCCGCTTGTGTGATGTTGGCTGGGGTGGTGATTGGGCTGGGGATGAAGTTGCCCGAACTCATGTCCTGCAGATTGATGTCCTGCACCTGAAACTCCAGTTTGGTCTTGTCCCAAAAGCAGTAGTACTGCATCAGGGTGATCTTGGTGAACTGCTGCACCTTGACAGGCACCGTGATGACGTCGCCGTTCTGCCCGGTGGCCGGGTCGGTGAGCAGCGCCCAACCGGCCGGAGGCGGCGTCACGCCGACCTTGATGGAGTTGTTCTGCGTCATGCCGACGTTGCCCCCGGTGACTGCCGAGCCAATCTCGATGTTGAGGTTGTTCGACGTCTTGCCGAAGGCGATGGTGTCGGACGAGGCTGTCAACACCTTGAAATAGAGGGTGTAGAGCGTTGTGCCGTTAGGCAGGTTCTGTCCGTCGAAGGTGTTGTCGAGCCACGCCGTGTTGACGAAGCCGTAGCTGCCCACGTTCGTCGAGACGACAGCCGATGCGTCGAGGTTGGCGTTCATCAACGCGGCGGGATTTGAAACCAAAGTGGAGTCGAAGTTGCAGCACAGTGTTGCGCCAATGGATGCCGTACTGCATCGAGAAAATGCTCTGGAAATCGGAGACCTTGACGGCCACCTTGACGGTGTCGCCCACGTTCTTCGTGAACGTCTGTGGCGTGAGGGTGAACGTGGGCTTTTGCCCGTTCACGACGGCCGCAAAAAGCAGCATTGCCCCCAAAAGGAGACGTGTAATCGGTTTCGCCATCTTTAACTCGGTTGGGATGAATGAATAAGTTGTGGTTCAGTCCGCCTTCACCAGCTTTCTGGCGGAGGTTTCGTGGTCAGAATTGATGATTAAAAAATAGGTGCCGTCGGCTACCCCCCGCAAGTCAATTTCCATGCCAGCAGGCGGAAGCTCGGTTTCGAGTTTGTCAAAAAGGAGTCGCCCGGCGAGGTCGCGGACGGAGACTCGGCAGTTTCGTATGCCAAAGGGTTCTTTCGGGGAAATCTTTATAGAGGAAATAAACGGGTTTGGGAAGACCTCTATCGCCGTCGGATTGTTGGAAAAACTGCCCTCCGACACGCCGACCGTGAAACCGACCGCAGCCGTGCCCGGCACGAGCGTCGACGGAATTTCATAGTCCATGCTGTCCACCGGGTTCCACTGGATGACCTCAACGGGAAACGTCAGGATGTTGGTCGGGAAGGAGATTTGGGTCGAGGAGTTGACCGCGCCGACCACCTTCATCTTGATTTTGAACAGGTGGACGCCGTCCGATTTGGTCAGCCCGGCGGCCGGGGCCGTGTACCAGTTGAATCGGATTACGCCGGCGAGGGTGTCCATCAGGCCGAAGTTGTCGATGGTCACGCCGGGCAGGTTGAAGCTGTTGACGTTTTGATACTTCAAGACCGCCGGGTCCCACTGAACCGGGAACTGCAGCCCCTTGATCTTCGTGAAATTCTTGACCGTGATGGGCACGTCGACTACCTGCCCGGGCTGAAGGTTGTTCAGCACCGGCGCCTGAATGACAAGCGGAGTCGATTGAGCGGAGATGTGTGCAAGTTGGCCAAACAGGCCGAACCATGCTGCGAGAAACAGCCGATTCATGGGACATGGGAATTGTCGCCGCCAGACAGGCTCGGTCTTTGGAAAACCGCCGCGCCGGAGACGTGTAATCGATTAAACTGGATTAAAGAAAATCGTGCCAGATGGGGCGGTTCAACGTCGGAAGGATTTCAAACCCTTCCGACGTTGAACCCAGGTATCAGTCAGCCAAAACCATCTTGCCGGTGGCTGTCTTCCCGCCAGCCGAGAGCTGGTAGAACACAACCCCCGAGGCCGGAAGCGAGGCCCGGTCGATGGAAACCGCTTTGAAACCCTTGCCGAACTGCCCGCCGACGGTCTTCAAGACCCGCCCTTGAACATCCGAAACGGTCAAAACGGCCGTCGAAGCCTCCGGCAAATTGAACGAGACAGCGGTC
>JBGAWE010000091.1:13935-15846 GCA_044227705.1 Saprospiraceae bacterium | reverse complement strand
GGCCGTCGGGGCACTGTTCGTGCTGACGCTGGTGGTCTTTTGCTACAAGGATTTTGTGTTCAAGACCCTCCTTTTCGGGCCGCGCAACCCTGATTTCCCCACCTTCCGAGCCATGTGCTGGCTGTCGGCCAAATTGGGCCTCGGCGACACGCTCTGCATCACCCCGACCCATTTCGACCTGCAAACGCGCGACCTCGGCGAGGCCTTCCTGATGCACCTGCTGGTCAGTTTTTGGATAGCGGTCATCCTTGCCTTCCCCTACCTCCTCTGGGAGTTGTGGCGGTTCATCGGCCCCGGCCTCTACGACACGGAGCGGCGGGCCGTGCGCGGCGGCGTGCTGATCTGCACGGGGCTTTTTGCGCTGGGGGTGGCGTTCGGCTACTACGTCATCGCACCTTTTTCCATCAACTTCCTCGCGGGCTACGACGTCGGCGTCATCATGGAGCCGACGCTGGAGAGCTACGTCGACTACATGGTGATGTTCACCATCCCGATGGGGTTCGTGTTCGAGCTGCCCATCCTCTGCTTTTTCCTCGCCCGGATGAACATCCTGACGGCGGCGTTCATGAAAAAATACCGCCGCTACGCCGTCGTCGTCATCTTCATCGCGGCGGCCATCATCACGCCGTCGGCCGACATGCTGACGCAGAGCCTCGTGGCCTTTCCCCTGCTGTTGCTCTACGAGATCAGCATCGGCGTGGTCGGGCGGGTCGAGAAGCGGCGCGCAGCCGACGCGGCCTGACGGGCTCCAAGCCGCGAATCCCTCAAAATTTCGGAAACCCTCCCCCACCGCTCCCAACCGACGGCCAGCCCGTGCCATCTTTGCGCGACCAAAACTTTCAAACCCACTTCACATAATGACGACAACCGCGCCTCGCGCCGTCCTCCTCCTCGAAGACGGCACTGTTTTTCACGGAAAACCGGCGGGCAAGATTGGCCAGACGACCGGCGAAATCTGTTTCAACACCGGCATGACCGGCTATCAGGAGGTCTTCACCGACCCCTCCTATTTCGGCCAGCTCCTCCTCGCCACCAACGCCCACATCGGCAACTACGGCACCAAATCGGCCGAGGTCGAGAGCGAGAGCATCAAGATCGCCGGGCTGATTTGCAAGAACTACACCGTCGCCCACAGCCGCTTCCAGAGCGATGCGAGCATCCAGGAATATTTTGAAAGGGAGGGCCTCGTCGGCATCTGCGACATCGACACCCGCGCCCTCGTCCAGCACATCCGCCAGCGCGGCGCGATGAACGGCATCATCTCCAGCGACAACCTCGACGTGGCCGAGCTGAAAAAGACCCTTGCCGCCGTGCCGAGCATGGCCGGGCTGGAGCTTTCCTCGCAGGTGACGACGAAGGCCCCCTACTTTTTGGGCAACACCGACGCCCCGAAGCGCGTCGCCGTCATCGACTACGGGGTGAAAAAAAACATCCTGCGCTGTCTCACCCAGCGCAACTGCTACCTCAAGGTCTTCCCCGCCCGCACCGATTTTTCGGAGATAAAAAGCTGGAACCCGCACGGCTACTTCCTCTCCAACGGCCCCGGCGACCCCGCCGCGATGCCGTGGGCGGTGGAAACCGTCAAACAGGTTTTGGAGGAGAACAAGCCCGTCTTCGGCATCTGCCTCGGACAGCAGCTTCTCGGCGAGGCCGTCGGAATCCCGACCTATAAAATGCACCACGGCCACCGGGGCCTCAACCACCCGGTCAAGAACCTCCTCACCGGCCGCTGCGAGATAACGAGCCAGAACCACGGCTTCTCCGTCTCGGAGGAGGCCGTCCGCGACATGGCCTCCACCGTCGAAATCACCCACCTCAACCTCAACGACTCGACCATCGAGGGCATCCGCCTGCGCGACAAGCCCGCGTTTTCGGTGCAGTACCACCCCGAGGCCGCGCCCGGGCCGCACG
>JBGAWE010000091.1:0-13911 GCA_044227705.1 Saprospiraceae bacterium | reverse complement strand
GAGCTGATGAACGGCAATTGACAAATTGAAAATGGGCCGGTTTCGCTCGAAACCGGCCCTTTTTCATTCCAACTTGAACTCTACCGGGTACTGAACCCGGACCCGCGCCCGCTCGCCGCCCTTCCAGCCGACGCGCCAGCGGGGCATCGTTTTCACCATGCGGATGGCTTCGTCGCCGCAGCCGCCGCCGATGTCGTGCAAGATTTTCAGGTTGGAGAGACTGCCGTCCTTTTCCACGATGAACTCGACCATCACGCGGCCCTGGATGTAGTTGTCGCGGGCCGCCTCCGGGTATTGGATGTTGACCGCGTTGTACCGCAGCGCCGACGACTGCCCGCGCCCGAAGACCGGCACCGTGTCGACCTCGCTCTCCGAGAAAACCGGGTCGTCGGGGTTCGGCACGAAGGCTGGCTGGGCCGCTTTTTCCTTCTCGATTTTCTCCGCCCGCCGCCAGACATAGGTCGAGTTGACCATGCCGCAAGAGTCCGACCAGCTTCCAAGCTCGAAGAGGATGTCGCCGTCTTTGTTGATGTCGGGCGCGAAGGAGGTGCCCTCCGACTCGCTCTTGGCCATCGAGAGCGTCGTGCCGTAGTCGAGCAGTTTCCAGCGGGTCATGCCGCCGAAGAAGGGCGCGCGCGGGTCGGTGCAGTACATCTGCCCGTTCTTGTAGAAACTGACCGACATCGGCGGCGGCGCGGGGTGTGAGACCGAGTCGTTGTTCGTGCAGCGTTCGGTGAGGGCGTATAGGCGCCATTCGCCGGTCAGTTCCGTGTCGTGGAGCTTTGTCTCGATCTGGGAGAAGGCCGGAGTGGCGAGGAGGGCTGCGAGAAGCGCAGCCGCGAGTTTCTTGATCCGGTGCAGGTCAAATCCGAGGAACCGCAGCTTCCCGATGGCGTGGACGGTCGAAACCCGACTGGCGAGGCCCTCTTTTTCGAGCAGCCGCCGGGCCGCCGCGTCGAACAGGGCCGAATAGCCCACACAGTTCGTCCGCCGGTTTCGGAAAACTCCGTCGGGGTCGGTGGCGCATTTCCCGAACGTGTAGCCGATGTCCTCGGTCGAGGCTTTCAGGGCGAATCCCAAAACTTGCTCGACCGTTGCGTCCGGGTGGGCGGCGGCCCAAAGGTCGAGGTCAGATAGCAATTCGGCGTTCTCGATTTGCCGTGCCTCGCGCTGCCCGACCTGCCGGTACTTCACCAACTTGTCGTAAAAAAGGCCGACGGCCAGCACGGCAGAGACTGTCAAAAATATTGCCCATCGAACCCATCGGAGAATGAACCGCATGGCAAATGGTTTTTTGAAAACATTTCTGTCTCACTTTTTCAACCCCGCCAAAACCGCCTCAATCGCCCCGTCCGTGCTGCCCGCCGGGAACGGGATGTTCAAAATCACTGACAGCGTCGGCGCGATTTGCGTGATGCCGACGCGGCCCGAGTACGTCCCCTTCGGGATTTTCCAGCCGTACCACAGGCACGGCACCCGAGTGTCGTAGTTCCACGGCGAGCCGTGGGAGGTGCCGCGCTGGCTCCACTCGAGCATCCCCGGCGCGAAGACGACCACCAGGTCGCCTGATTCACCGGGCCGCCAGCCGCGCTGGACGAGCGATCTCGGCGGCAGCGTGTACTCGTTCTCCGTCAGTTGCCGGGCGGTCATCACGGTGTGGACGCCCTCCATTTTTTGCAAAAAGGAGACGGCCGCCGCTTCCACCTTCTCGAAGTCGAGCCGCCGGGCGGCGATGGTGTCGCGGTCGAAGAAGATGTTTCCGTTGAAGGCGTTCAGAACGAGCTTCTTGCCGAAGGCCGGTTCGAGCGCCTTGCCCAGCGTGTCGGCGAGACGGGCGCGGCCCCAGAAGCCGGCGGTTGTCAGGCTGTCGTCGCGCAGGAGGTTGGAGTTGTAGGCCGCGCCGTGGTCGGCGGTGAGGAAGGCGACCCACTTTCCCTTGCCCACTTTTTTGTCGAGGAACGAGAAGAAATCGGCCAGCGTCCGGTCGAGCCGTAGGTAGGTGTCCTCCACTTCGAGGCTGGTCGGCCCGAAGCTGTGGCCCACGAGGTCGGGCGACGAGAAGCTGACGGCGAGCAAATCGGCCCAGTCGTCAGCCCCGAGCTTTTCGTTCAAGATGGCCTCTTTGGCGAACTCGGCCGTCAGCTCGTTGCCGAAGGGCGAGGCGGCGAGCGCGATGCCGAGGCCCTCTTTTTCGGCGATTTTGGGCAAGTCGTGCGGAAAAACGGGCGATTTCTCCCCTTTGTACGGGTCCTCGTAGCGGTTGTCGTCGGCGATGGAGCGGCCTGGCAAGAGCGTCTGCGGCAGCGGCGACCAGCCCGAGGCGATGAGGGCGGCGGGCCGCTCTTTTTTGTTGAACACCGTGACCCAGCCGGGCAGCGAGTCCATGTACCAGTCGCACGACATCCATCCGGCGGTCTTCTGGTCGAACCAGAATGCGGCGTTCGGCATGTGCCCGGCAGGGAGGATGGCGCCCCGGTCTTTGAGGGCGATGCCGACGACCTTGCTCTTTTTGTTGGAAAAAAGGCGCAGCTCGTCGGCCACATTCGCCGTGCGCAGACGGCGCGGCGACATGGCCCCGGCGGTAGCCGTCCCGCCGAGGTTGCCCGCCAACAAGTCGCTGACGCAATAGACGGGCCGCCCCTCCGAGCGCGAGAACCAGTCGTTGCCGATGATGCCGTGGACGGCCGGGGCCGCGCCCGCATAAATCGAGGCGTGGCCGGGGCCGGTGTAGGTCGGGAAGTAGTTGTACTCGGTGTCCTCGCAGTTGAAGCCCTCGTCAAGCATCCGCCGGAAGCCGCCCTTTCCGAACTTGTCGTAGTATTTCAACAGGAAGTCATATCGCATCTGGTCGACGACGATGCCGACGGCGAGGCGCGGCGGAGCCGTCGGGCGGGTCTGGGCCGTGGTTGTTTTTTGAAAAACGAGAAGCGCGGCGAAGAGGAGGAACGTGGCCGTTGTTGGCGTCCGCCAACAACCTCTGCGCAGAGTTGTTGGCGAGACGCCAACAACGGCCAGGGAAGAGCTTTCTCATAAAACAGTTCAAGTGGTTGATATTCAGTGCTTTTTGAACAGACAATCAAAAAATAGTCGAACACGGCCTCCCTTTTCACCAAGACCTCCCGCTCGACCGACAGGCCGCGAGAAAGGAGCATCGCCCGGTAATCGTCGAGGCCGTGCTGGTGCGGGTGGAGGATGTCGCCCGGCACGAGGCGGAAGATTTTTTTCAAGAAGCCCGACCGGTGCGCATCGACCGAGACGGCCAGCATCCCGCCCGGCTCGACCAGCGCAGCCAGCCGGTCGAGGGCTGCCGGGAGGTCGTCGACGTGGTTGACGGCGTTGAGGCAGAAGACCGCGTCGTATCGATGGCCCGGCTCGAAGTCTTCCAGTTTTTGGTTGAAAAACCGGACGCTCGGCCAGTCCGCCCGCCGGAAGCCGCCGAGCGTTTTTTCATAGACATCAAGCAGCGGGTCGAGCGCATCGACGCGGTTTTGGGCTGAAAGGACGGTGAAAACACCAGCTGGGCCGCAGCCCGCATCCAGCACTTTCGCCCCGACGGGGAGGCTGATGCCGCCTTTTTCGAGGAAGCCGAGCCAGTAGCGGCACTTCCAGTCGAGGTAGGCGCCCCAGTCGCGGCCGGAGAGGTAGCGACGCCACCAGAGCTTTTCGAAGAATTGGGCGAGCCGCCAGCGGAGTTCCATCCTTTTTTGAAAAAAACCGGCGGCGAAGGTAATCGCGCCCACCGCCCGTCACTTGAACGCCTCGGTCAGCGGCTTGCCCGGAAGGTAGCCGCCGGGGATGTCGGGCCAGAAGCCGAGGATATGGGCGATGGTCGGCACGATGTCGATGCTCTCGCCTTTCACCGTGTTGAAGATTTGGTGCTGCTGGACCTTCGTCGCCGGTCCGAGCACCATGCAGAAAATCTCTTTCGACATCGGGTCGTCGCCGTGGTCGGTGGCGAGGTTGCCGAAGTCGTCGCGGATGGAGTTGGGCGTCTCGTTGCGGCCGTGCTCGGGGGCGATGATCATGATGGTGTCGTCCTTCAGGCCGGGGGTCTGCTGGATGGTCTGCCAGAGGTGGGCGGCGGCGTAGTCGGCCTTGCGCAGGTTGTTGCAGTAGCCGGTGAAGTTGTTGTGGCAGACGTCGGTCTCCGTCATGTTGACCACCAGAAGCTCGGGCTTGAAGTTCTTCAAAACCTCCTCGGCCATCGCCACCGTCGCCATGTCGTGGTTGATGCGGTTGCCGAGGCCCCAGAGGTTGTCGAACTCGCCGTTGACCGCCCGCTGCGTCAGTTTTTGGATGAAGTCCTGGATTTTGACGGTGTCGTCGCCGTCGTTCTGGAAGACCTCCTCGTTGGCGGCGACCAGGTTCTTGAAGTTTTGGTTCAAAAAGGAGCGCATCACGTCGATTTTGTCCCGTTGCTGCCCGCTGAACGAGCGGCAGTTGAGCACCGGCGCGGGGTTGTAGAGGAAGTAGGCCGGGCTTAAAAAGTTGCCGCCGAACTTCGGGCCGTACTCCGAGTCGAGGCTCCACGAGAGGTTCTCGTTTTCGCCGATTCCGTTGGAGACCCACCAGGCGTTGGAGGCGGGCATCTGCGGCGAGTTGTGCTTCCTATAGTATTCAAACACCGACGGATAGGCCGTGTGCTTCGAGAAGTTGACGTTCTCGCCGATGTAGTGGCCGGTGATGGCGCCCATGTGACCCTGGTAGTGGCCCGCGATGCCGTCGGCGTAGCGGAACTCTTTGTACAAAGTCCCCCGGTTTTCGAGCGGCACCGTGTTGACGAGCGGCAGCGGCTCCAGCCCGGCGGCGATGCTCTGGTCGGGCGCGCCACTCCCTGCGAGGAGGTTGGGCATGAGGTTGCCGCGCTGCTGGTGCGTCGACTCGAGGCTGCGCACGCCGCCCGCGAAGAGGCAGAAGACGACGTGGTTGGCCACGCGTGCCCCCGTCGGGGCGAAGAGCCGCCCGCTGGGCAGGATGTAGAAGCCGGCGGCGGCCGTGGAGGAATTTTTGAGGAAGTCGCGTCTTTTCATCTTTGAAAATTGAAAGTTGAGCGGCGAGGGGCGGTTTGGCAGGAAACGGGGCGGCGGTTGTCAAATTGCCCGCTCGGCGGGGGTAAAAATCGGGCTGCGCCTCAATAATCGTAGTGCCCCTTCCAATCCTCCCGCAGCTTTTGTCGCGCCTTCTCCTCCGCCGGGTTTTGTCCTGGTCGATAAAAAACCTGACCCCGAATCTCGTCGGGCAGGAAGTCCTGTTGCGTGAAGTTGCCGGGGAAGTCGTGGGCGTACAGGTAGTTTTTCCCGTAGTCGAGCTGTTTCATCAGCCGTGTCGGCGCGTTCCGGATGTGCAGCGGGACGGGCGGGCTGCCCCCTTTTCGCACCTGCCCGATGGCCGCGTCGATGGCGAGGTAGGCCGCGTTCGACTTCGCCGAGGTGGCCAGGTAGATGGCGCACTCGCTCAAAATGATCCTCGCCTCCGGCATCCCAATCATCTTGACGGCGTCCATCGTGGTCGTGGCCAAAAGGAGCGCGTTGGGGTTGGCCAGCCCGATGTCCTCCGCCGCGAGGATGAGCAGCCGGCGGGCGATGAAGACCGGGTCCTCGCCCCCCTCGAGCATCCGCGCCAGCCAGTAGACCGCCGCGTTCGGGTCGGAGCCGCGCACCGATTTTATCATTGCCGAGATGATGTCGTAGTGCATCTCGCCGCCCTTGTCGTAGATGGCGAGGTTCTGCTGGATGAGGCCCGTGACCAGCTCGTCGGTCACGACCAGCCGCTCCCCCTCTTTTTGAAAATGGGATACCAGCTCGACGGCGTTGAGGAGCTTCCGAGCGTCGCCGCCGCTGAACATGAGGAGTGCGTCGTACTCCTTTATCTCTATGTCTTTTTTGGAAAGAACCTCGTCCTCCCGCACCGCCCGGTCGACCAGCCCGATGAGCTCCTCTTTCGAGAGATGCTGGAGGACATAAACCTGCGCCCTCGACAGCAAGGCGGGAATGACCTCGAAACTGGGGTTCTCCGTCGTCGCGCCGATGAGGGTGACGATGCCCTTTTCGACGGCGCCGAGCAGCGCGTCCTGCTGGCTTTTCGAGAAGCGGTGGATTTCGTCGATGAACAGGACGGCCCCTTTTTGGTGGAAAAACTGGCTCTTTTGGGCCGATTCTATGGTGTCGCGCAGGTCTTTCACCCCCGAGCTGATGGCCGAGAGCTGGAAATAGGGGACTTTCAGGTTGGTGGAAATCAGCCGCGCCAGCGTCGTCTTCCCCACGCCCGGCGGCCCCCACATGATGAACGACGGGATGCGCCCTCCCCCCTCGACGGCCTGCCGCAGCACCTTGCCCGGCCCCACGAGGTGCGCCTGGCCGACGTACTCGGCGAGTGTCTTCGGGCGCATCCGCTCGGCGAGTGGCTCCATGTTTTTTTTGATGGCAAAATTAGAACAGCATTCATGCTGTCCCTTCTCGAGCGGAAACTGGTGGAACCTGATTTCCGTAGCCCTCTTTGGTCGAAATCCAATTTGTCAGCGAGGAAGTAGCGCCCCAAATGTTTTACAGAACAAATAGCTCGACAAGCTTAACATTTTAGACCGGGTGCCGAGCCGCCAAATTTTGCCCAGATGGACAACGCATACAACCTCCGGCGGCTCTTCTGCACATAACTGTCATCCGTCAGCTGATTTTGCCGTGCCCTATTTTGGGCAATCATCCTTCTACCCCGTTTTCATCGATGAAGAAATTCCCACCTCTCCTGCTGCTCTGTTTTTTGGCGAACGCCGCCTTTTCCCAGCCGGAATTTTGCGACGACCCTCCTCCCGCGCCAACGTGCGAAACAGCTTGCGTTTTGTGCGACCTCAATGGCTATTCCAGCCCCGTGATTGTGCCCGGCCCTTACAACGGTTTGCCTTGCGTAGGGGGTGTTTACCACGACAACTGGGTCGGGTTTGTGGCCGAAACCCCTTCGATCACCATCCAGATCAATTTTGTGCCATGCCTTGATGGTGACGACCAGGGCTACTGTGCGTTGGTGCTGCCCGAATGCGGCGAAGCCCCAGTGGTCTGTTCGAAGGTGTTATTTCCCAGTTCCGCCCCGGTTGTTCTGACCTACAACAACTATGTGGTGGGTAAGGTCTATTGGCTGTCCGTTGGGTTGATGGATCCCGACGGCGACGAATATTGCGGTTTTCCGGTCAGCGTTTTGGCCGGATCGACACATGTCCCGCCCCCTCCACCATTTCCTTTGCCGAACGGCCCGGTGAAAATGTGCCCAAACGGCACTGTGAACTACTCGATTCCACCGGTTTACACCTCCAATGCGTATCAATGGACAGCGCCGCCCGGTCGAGCATCAACGGCGGCGGCAACGTCGAGATGGTGCCAGCGCCAGGGGGAACCAGCGTGTCCATCCAGTTCGGCTCGCAAGGCGGTCAGGTTTGTGTGAAGCCGCTCGGCCCCTGCCACAACGTTCCCGAAAAATGCGTCAACGTTCAGGTGGCGCCACTGCCGGACAACAACCTCAAGGACACCATTGTCTGTTTTGAAAACTTACCCTTCTACCCCGATTTCTATGTTGACCAGCCAATTTACACGCCGGGGACCTACGTCTTGCAGACCAATCCGCCGCTGTCGAGCTACTTTGGCTGCGACTCCATGGTCCGGCAAAAAATTGTGGCCAGGCCAAGCCTTGTGCACGATGATGGAACGAAATACCTGTGCGAAGGAGACTGCGCCCCCATAAACGGCACAAACTACTGCACGACCGGCGGCCCTTTTTTGGAAACAATCAGCGAGCCGGGCAAGTGCGATTCGACCCTCCGGTTCAAAATTGCTGTCATCTCCTCGCACGCCGCCATCGTCCCGGCACAGCCGCAGATTTCCTGCCTCTCGCCGACGGTTCAGTTGAGTTCGGCCGGCTCGACGACGGGCGCGGGCGTCGTCCGCACCTGGACAAACGCTGCATGGGCCACCGTCGGCACGGATTCGATCTACGCCGCCGCTGCCGCCGGAACCTACCACTTGATAATTAGGAACAACCTCGGCAACACCTACTGCTCCGACACGGCCACCATCGTCGTAGCGAGCGCGGCCGGGCTGCCGGGCGCGACGGCCATTGGGGGGACGATTGGCTGCGCGAACACGGCCGTCACCTTGCAAGGCTCGGCCAACGTCACGGGCGTCTCGTGGTCGTGGGCCGGGCCGGGAATCACGACAGCCAACCAGAGCCTGTAAAACCCGACAGTCTCCATCGGCGGCAACTATTCCCTCGTAGTTACGAACACGGCCAATGGCTGCACGTCAGCTACCGCCGCGACGGTCTTTGAGAACAAAAACCCGCCCGCCGCGACCGCCCTCGGCGATACGCTGAACTGCGTCAAATCCACCGCCGCACTGCACGCTTCCTCGTCTGCTTTCCCCGTAATTTTTTTGTGGAGTGGTCCAAACGGGTTCTTTTCCACGATTCCCGACACGCTGGCAACCGCCCCAGGCATCTATGGCCTGACCATTACCGACCCCTCGAACGGTTGCACCTCGACCACTTCGGCGACGGTTGTCTCTATAAAAAACATCCCCACCGCCACTGCCGGGCCGGACAAAATGCTGACCTGTTCGACATCCTCCGTCACGCTCGACGGCAACGGGGGCGCGCCGGGCGGAGCCAGTTTTTTGTGGATCGGGCCGGGCATCTCCGCCCCGCAAAACACCATCGCTGCGTCGACCGCCGACCAGTCCGGCGAGTTCGTTCTGGAAGTGACGGACAACGTGTCGCGTTGCAAAACGACAGACACCGTCCACATCGTCACCGACGTCCAGCCGCCCGCCATCTACTCAAGCTCGCAGCCGGTCATCACCTGCGATTCAACCTCCGTAACGCTCGGAGTTGGCTGTCAGAATTGCCCGAATTTCCCCTATTCATGGGCCGGGCCGGGCATTTCAATTCAAAATCAGTCGCAAATCGCGCCCGTCGTCAGCCAACCGGGCAGCTATTCGGTCACAGTGACGAGCCTGTTCAACGGCTGCACAGCCGTGCTCTCACTCTCCGTCGACCTTGACAACGCGCCACCCATTGCCGAGGCCGGGCCCAACCAGACCCTGACCTGCAAGGCCGATGGCGACGTCGACCTCGAACCGGACGGCTCATCCGTCGGCCCGCAATTCGTCTACACTTGGAGCGGCCCCACGGTGACGGCCAACAACGAGCACCTGTATGAAATCGAGGTCACCCAGCCAGGGCTGTTCCACCTGCTGGTTCTCAACACGCTCAACGGCTGCTCGGCCAGCGACTCGACGACCGTATTCCCAGATTTGAACGCCCCTATCGCCGACGCAGGCCCCGACCAACTAATTGATTGCTTCGGCACCGCCGCGCTTGACGGAAGCGGTTCCTCGATGGGCACCAATTTCATCGTCCAATGGTCAGGCCCCGATGGATTCACCTCCTCCAGCTATTCACCGACGGGCATCACCGTGGCGGGCGAGTACAAGCTCACCATCACCAACACATCGACGAACTGCAAGTCCATCGACAAAGCCGTCGTCGGCTACGCCGCGAACCCGCTCGTGGCGAACGCCGGCCCTGACCAGTATTTGACATGCAAAAACAACGCAATCGCCACCCTTTCGAGCACCGGTTCGACCTCGGGCGCGGCGATTTCCTATCAATGGAGCGGCCCGCAGAGCGGCAGCGGCACCGTTTTCAACGTGACCAAACCGGGTGTTTATCTCCTCACAGTCATCCTCGGAAACTGCACCGCGACCGACCTCGTGGCCGTCAGCGACTTGACGGGGTCGCCCATCGCCTCGGCCGGGCCAGACCTGACCATCGACTGCACGACCGGCAGCGTCAAAATCCAGTCCGGCGGCAGCTCGACCGGGCCGAGCATCTTCTACACCTGGACGGGGCCGGGCATCTCGCCGGCCGAGGCGAACCTCCAATCGCCGACCGTCAGCCTGCCCGGCACCTACCAACTGACGGCCGTCGACACGGTCAGCGGATGCACGGCGACCGACCAGATGGAGGTAAAGCTCGACGCGGGCAAGCCCCTCGCCGCCGCCGGTCCCGACCGAACGCTGACCTGCACATACCCGACGGCCACGCTCGACGGGAGCGCATCGAGCGCGGGGCCGAGTTTTTCAAAAACATGGAGCGGGCCGGACATCAACGCAGGCAACATGGGCCTCGCCTCGCCCGTCGTCAACTTGCCCGGCACCTATTTTATTCAGGTGAAAAACACCGCGAACGGCTGCGAATCAGCCGACACGGTGCTCGTTTTGTTGAACAAAACGACCCCGACAGCCGCCGCCGGACCGGACAAAACTCTGACCTGCACGACCACGACCGCCGCGCTCGACGGCTCGGCCTCGTCACCGGTTTCGACGGCGGATTACCTCTGGACAGGCGGGCCGACTCCGGCCAATTCGCCCACGCCGACGGTAAGCCAGCCGGGTGTTTTCACCCTGAAATTGACGGACAAAACGAGCGGTTGCACGGATGTCGACATGGTCGCGGTCGCCATCGACACCGTCCATCCGAAGGCTGCGGCCGGGCCGGACGGTTTGATTTCATGCACCTCGACTTCGTTCACGCTCGATGGTTCAATGTCGAGTTCGGGAGCGAATTTTACCGTCAATTGGATTGGGCCGGGCATCACCCCAGCAAGTCAAAGTTTGTCGAAACCGACGGTCAATGTACCTGGAAGCTATGCATTGACCATAACTAACCAAACAAACGGCTGTTCAGCGACCGACGGCGCGACCGTCTCGAAAGATCAAAACCTGCCGACCGCCGCCGCCGGGCCGGACAAGACCTTGACCTGTTCGAACACATCGGTCGCGCTCGACGGGAGCGGATCGTCGGCCGGGCCGAGTTTCACCTACAAGTGGAGCGGCCCGGGCATCTCGGGGGCCAACATGGCGCAGCAGTCGCCGACTGTCGGCCAGCCCGGCACCTATCAAATCACGGTGACGAACGCCGCGACCGGCTGCACTGCCGAGGATATCGTGCAAGTTTTCCTCGACAACGCCGCGCCGGTTTTCACGACAACAACCATCACGCTGACCTGCGCGATGCCGAGCGGGAAAATCTCGGCCGTCTGCCCCGACCCGCTCGCCACCTACCTCTGGTCAGGCCCCGCCATCCAAAGCGGCGACGAGAAAAAATCGAGCCCAACTGTCTCACAATCAGGCACTTACAGCGTAACGGTGACCGCGCCGAACGGCTGCACGGCGTCCGCGACCGTCGCCGTCCTCGACGACGGCGCGACGCCGACCGGCACAGCGACGGGCGACACCTTGACCTGTTTCAACAACGGGCAAGGCATCCTCATCGCCCAAAGCTCCACGCCGGGCGTGGGCTTCAAATGGAGCGGCCCCGGCGGCCAAACAGGCAGCGGGCCGACCCTCGCGGCAACCGTTCCGGGCAGCTATTCCGTCACCATCACGGCGGCGAACGGCTGCACCAAACAGTTGACTGTCAACGTGTTGGACGACCGGCAGCCACCGAAGGCCGTCGCCAGCGTCTTTGAAAAACTGGACTGCAACACGACGGAGGTGCCGGTTAGCGGCGCGGGAAGCTCCATCGGCGGCGAGTTCAAATACCTGTGGACGACGGCCGACGGGCAGCTCTCGGGCAGCACAACGGGCATCGACGCCGTCGCGGCGAAGGCGGGCAATTACCAATTTCTCGTCACCGACCAGTCGAACGGCTGCACCCGCGCGGCGGCGGTTTTGGTGGAAAACGACCCGTCGGTGCCGACGGCTTTTTTCACCGAAAAAGAGGACGTTCGCTGCTTCGGCGAGTCGAACGGCATCATTTCCATCGACTCTGTGAAAGGCGGGACGAAGCCATTTTCCATTTATTTCAATGGTCAATCGACCTCTTCAAATTATTTTTCGAAACTGAAGGCAGGCGTTTACCAAATCTCGTTGATGGATGCGCTCGGCTGCCAGCTGTCGACGACCGTCACCATCCTCCAGCCGCCGCCCGTCACGCTCGACCTCGGGCCGGACGTCGAAATCTTCCTCGGCGACTCGGTGCTGGTCAAAGGGCTGACCAATTTGAAGCCCAGTCAAATCGCCGCCATCAACTGGCAGCCACCCCTCGGCTGCGGGAAGTGCCTTGCGGATTTCGTCATGCCGTTCCAATCGGTGCGCTACCTGGCGACCGTCGCCGACTCGGCGGGCTGCGCGGCGACGGACGGCGTGAACATCAAAGTGAACCGTATCAAGAATGTCTACATCCCAAACGCCTTCGCTCCGGAGAGCAACAACAACTTCTTTTTCACCGTCTTCGGAAACCAAGCCGTATTGAAAATCAAGGAGTTGCAGATTTTTGACCGGTGGGGCGAGCTGGTCTTCGTCAACAAAAACTTCAAACCGAACGACATCCATGCAGGCTGGAACGGCCGCGCCAACGGCAAGGACGCGGCCGGCGGCGTGTACGTCTATTGGGTGCTCGTCGCTTATGTTGACGGGTCGGAAGAGCTGTTCAAAGGTGGCTTGACGCTGACGAGGTAGAACAACGATTAAGCTGTAAATCACAGCACGAGTGCTGTGCGCCGGGAGCTTTTTTTCAACCCAACCCAACCAATTTTGCCCCGCCCTCGTGAACACCTCCGAAGCCGATAGCCGCTCACAACCGCCAGCGAACTCTGTCAACAACAACCGGATGACCGTCTCCGCCGAACTAATTCGGGCCTGCCGGGCCAACGACCGACGAGCGCAGTACGACCTGTACCGCGCCTGCCACCCGGTCTTGATGGGCGTGGCGATGCGCTACAAGCGCGACCGGGAAGACGCGGCGGCGGTGGTCAACCAGGCTTTTTTGAAAATCTGCACCTCGCTCGACCGCTGGCGCGCCGACGACGTTCCCTTCGAGGCCTGGATTCGGCGGATAATCATCAACACGGTCATCGACGAGTTCCGCGCCTCGAAAAAGGAGCGCGAGTCCGTCCAACTGACCGACCCCGGCCAGATGCCCGTCGCCGACGACAATTCCGTCGCATGGAACCTCGCCGAGAGCAACTTGACGACCGAGGCCATCGTCGGTCTGATTGAAAAGCTCTCGCCGATGGCGCAGCGGGTGTTCAACCTGTTCGTCATGGACGGCTACTCGCACGAGGAAATCGGCCAGATGCTCAACATCTCCGACGGCACCTCGAAATGGCACCTCAACGCCGCAAGAACCAAGCTAAAAGAACTCGTCCTCGCTCATGGAATCTTTTGACGACCTGATTCGACGGAAACTGGCCGACCGGCCCGTGCCCGAGTTCGAGGAGCGCGACTGGCTCGCCGCCGAGCGCCTCCTCGACGAGGCCGACCGCAAGAAGCGGCGGGGCTGGCTTTTTTTCCTCTTGCCGCTGGCCGGGATGCTCGTCGGAGGGCTGGCGGTTTGGGCCTATTGCTCGATGAAGAATGGGCAGCAGGGCCAAAATCTCGCCCAAAAAGCAACCGAGAACAGCGGCGGACGGGCGGCCGTCATTGAAAAACAGCCCGGCCAGCTGGGCTCCGGCGACACGATTTTTGAGAACAGCTCCGGCCGCGAATCGACCCGTTTTGAAAAAGAAAACCCGCCCGCACCGGCTCAAAGCAATGCCATGAAACCGTCCGGCCTTTCCCAAAAGGGGCCGGGCGGCCAGTTTGACCCGCGCTCGGGCACCCGGACCTCGTCGGCAAAGGGTCGGTCGTTGTTGGTGTCGCCGCCAACAATTCTGGGAGCGGCCACATCCCTCCCGCCCAGCGAGGTCGCTGGAGAAGGTGCAAATAGCAGCCAATTGCCGCCCGGCGGGGTTGTTGCCGTGGACGCAACCAACGGCCAAGCCACCGCGGTCGACTCGAAAACCAGCCCGTTGGCCGCCAGAAGCCCCTTCTTGCTTGCCTTTTTGAATGAAAAAGACCTCGGCCCGCTGCTTGTTCTGAAGCCGAG
>JBGAWE010000090.1:0-16421 GCA_044227705.1 Saprospiraceae bacterium | reverse complement strand
GGTTCAGACAGACCGACACAGTTTTGATAAAGCTCGACTCGGCCGCCGCGCTCGGCCTTCCGACCGCCGCCACGCTCTGCGACGGCGATACAATTTCCTTCTCGGCCGCGCCCGGTTTTGATGAATACTCGTGGTCGCCCGCCTCGGTTTTGAGCTGCGCGAAGTGCCCGACCCCGACCTTTTTGGGGAAGGCCACGACGACGCTTTTTGCCACCGGCCGAAAAGGGAGTTGCTTCACGACGGACTCGGTTCGCGTCAATCTCCGTCCAAATCCGTCGGTCGAAATCGCGTTGACCGGAGGGGGTTGCGGCGGCCTCACGGCCACGGCCTCGGGTGAAGGCCCGTTCCAATTTTCATGGTCGAGCGGTCAGGACACATCGGCGATAACCGCCTCAAAACCAGGCACTTATGTGGTGAATGTTTCGGATGTCAATGGCTGCACGGCCAGCGGCGGCATCTCCATATCTGTCATCGACGATGAGCCGCCGACCCTCAACTGCCCACCCGATTTGACGGCTTCGTGGTGCTCGCCGGTCGTGGCTTATGCAGCACCCGTCGCGCTCGACAACTGCCTGATTTATGGCGGCCAGTTTGCGCTCGTGGCTGGCTTGCCGAGTGGCGCGGCCTTCCCCGTCGGGCAGACCTGGAACGAGTGGACTTTCACCGACAACGCGGGCAACGTGGGCGGCTGCGCCTTCTCGGTGACGGTCGCCGACTCGTTGACAATCAATGTTTTATCGAAAACCTACGATATCGGGGGCGCGGGCGTCGGCTCCATCTCTGTCGCGGTCGGAGGGGGCAAGCCCGGGTATCTTTTTGTCTGGGAAAAGGACGGAGCGAGCTTCTCGACCAGCCAAAACCTGACAGGCCTCAAGACCGGCAACTACGTTTTGAAAGTGGTCGACGCGAACGGTTGCTCGGTTCTCTCGGCCTCCGTCTTCATCGACAACATCATCTCTACGGGCGAGCCGGATTGGGCCAGCGGCCTGGTTTTGAGGCCGAACCCCTCGCCCGGCAGCCTCGAAATTTGTTTTCAAAAAGAAACCGACGGTCCAGCGGTCGAGGTCTTCGACGCGGCCGGGCGGCTCGTCGGCAGCTTCTGTTTCGAGCGGTCGGGGCGGGTTTTCGAGCTGGATTTGAGCGGGGTGGCGGCCGGTTTTTATCAACTGAAAATCGAGTCCAACGGACGGGCAGCGGTGCGGAAGCTGGTGCGTCTTTGAGGTATATGCTGCAACGACTGTGCCCTGAAGCTCCAGCTTCGGACGGGCGGCATTTCTGAAATACGCCCGAAACTGGAGCTTCGGGACACAAAACGGCCCGAGCCATGAACCTCTACCGCCCAATGCTGGCCTTGCTGGCGCTGCTTTCCAACAATTCGATTTTTTCGCAGAACTCCTGCGGCTTCGACGGCATGAGGCCGCCCGCAGTGCAGAAGCAAATCGACCAGTTCGAGCTGGGGCTGGCCGGGTTCCTTTCCTCGAAGAAGGAGTCGGCCGCGCCGCCGGTGACGCTGCCGGTGGTCGTCCACATCGTCCACGACGGAGGGGCGGAGAACATCTCCGACGCGCAAATTTTGGCGGCCATCGAGCACCTCAACGACGGTTTCGCGGCCGCCGGTTTCTTCGCCCAACAAGGCGCGACGGTGGACACGAAAATCCGGTTCTGCCTCGCGACGAGGGCACCCGACGGGACGGCCACGACGGGCATCACCCGAGACCAATCGCCGCTGACAGAGATGGTGATGGAGACGGAAGACCTTTCTCTCAAAACCCTAAACCGATGGAAGCCAACCGATTATGTCAACATTTGGGTGGTGAGGGAAATCAACAGCCAGTCGTTCGGGCCGGGCGTGGCGGGGTATGCGTTCTTCCCGTCGGCGGCCGGTTCGGCGGTCGACGGGATGGTCTGCGAGGCGAAGTTTTTCGGCACCGATCCGAGCGAGGATGCGGTCTTGATCCATGAAATGGGCCACTACCTCGGCCTCTACCACACCTTCGAGGGCGGCTGCAAAAACGACAACTGCCTCACCGACGGCGACCGCGTCTGCGACACGCCGCCCGACCAGGCGAAGCACGTCGGTTGCCAGTACAACTCTTGCTCGACCGACGTGGCGCCGGGCAGCCCGTTCACCGCCGACGTGGACGACCTGACGGGCGATTTCATGGACTACTCGCCGTTCTCGTGCTACCATTTTTTCACCGACGGCCAAGCGGCCCGGATGCAGGCGACGGTGGCGATGGCGCGGGCCGGCCTCCTCGTATCGAAGGGCTGCGGCGAGCCTTGTTCCAGCCCGGTCTTGGCTGCTTTCACTGCCGTGCCGAACCCGGTCGAGGCGGGGCAATCGGTTGTTTTCACCAACCAATCGACCGGGGCGACGAGCTTCGAGTGGTCGGAGAACGGCTCTGTTTTTTCTCAAAACAAGGACGAAACGCGGCTTTTTCCCCTGCCCGGCACCTTCTCCATTGTGTTGACCGCCTCGAACGCCGACCCGAACTGCACAGACAAATCGACGGCCAACATCACGGTTACCTGCCCGGTCATGGCCGATTTTTCGCACAGCCCGGCCAGCCCGAAGGCGGGCGAAACGGTCAATTTCACCAACCTGACGACAGGCGGCGCGACCTCGTTCGAGTGGACGATCGACGGCCAGACGGTTGGGACGGCCGCCGACTTGAGCCATCTTTTCAACAAGGGCGGCAACTTCTTGGTAGCCCTGAAAGCCACAGGCCCGTTTTGCTCGGCGGAAAAGAAGCTCTGGCTTTTCGTCGACGAAAAATGCGGCAGCCTCGACACCGGGGCCATCATCCAACAGCCTAACACGAAGATAGACCTGGGCGTGATGCTGCCGCTCGCCGACGGCTCGGTACTCGTCTCGGGGTACACGCAACAGGGCGGCGAGATTGCGCGGCTCGATGCTTCCAAAAAACCGGTTTGGGTGAAACGGATGAACCTCTCGTACACCTTCGAGTGCATGGTGGAGCTGTCAGATGGCAATTTTTTCGCCACCACCGGGACCCTCGATATGGTCAAGTTCAGCTCCGACGGGGCCATCATCTGGCAAAAAAAAGCACAGAACCTCGGCACGTTCAACATGTTCCGCCAGACACAGGCTGTCGCGGCGGGGCCGGGCGGATCGGTCTTCGTCGCCTCGAACGGCAGCAGTTCGTTCGGCGGCAACTTGACCAAAATCGACGGCAACGGCAATGTGGTATGGTCCACCGAAGCGGCGTTCAACCCCACTTTCATGAGCATCGAGGTGCTTTCCGGCGGCTCGGGCGATATCATCCTGCTTGCGTTCAACTACCCCGATATCCACCTCTTGCGCTTTAGCCAAAGCGGGACGCTCGTCCAAACGAGGCACATAAAGCTGACAGGGCCAGACCTGGGGCTGACGTTCGCGTTGCCCTGCGCGCACGCGGATGGCGGGTTCAGCATCTTTTGGCAGCGGTACAACGGATCGGGCAGCTACCCGGCTTTCGGGAAAATACTCGCCCGCTTCGATGCCCTCGGCAACCTCCTCTGGTGCAAAAAATACGAAACGGCTGGCACGAAAGCCGAGACCCAAGGGTGGCATTACCTCGACAACGAAGGCTGGGTCGGCCTCGAAAGCCGCACTGCGACCCTCGCACCCGGTGCCTGCATGGTGCGCATCGGCGAGGACGGGCAGCCGCTTTGGGTGCGCGATTTCGACGAGGCCTATGTGGGTTTCGGCAGTTTTTCGTGTTTCAAAAAAAATGGCGCGCTCCATTTCATGACGCCTTCAGGCAACACCGACATGCTCGTCACTGCCATTGCCGACGCGCCGGGGGCGGAGCATTGCCTTTTTGGCCAGGTCTTTACTGAAAATGTGCTCGACCAGCCGCTCGTGATAGTCG
Source organism: Saprospiraceae bacterium (assembly GCA_044227705.1). Lineage (GTDB taxonomy): Bacteria > Bacteroidota > Bacteroidia > Chitinophagales > Saprospiraceae > JANOQP01. The sequence goes on along the minus strand of JBGAWE010000090.1, from coordinate 12,546 downwards.
ATACGGTCATTACGAGCAAGGCCTATTCGGCAATCGTCCAGCCGGGCAATTCTGTCTTTCAGAACATGCAGTGGACGCGGGCACCAATCTGTTCTGCCCCGCTGCCCTGCCTCGAAATCTGCGACAACCAACTTGATGATGACGAAGACGGCTTCGTCGACTGCTTTGACGGGGATTGCCCTTGCCCCGGCGACAGCCTCCTCTGCACCGTCACTTCCTCGCCTAACCCGTTGACTGCCAACAAGTTGCCCGTGCCGGACGCCTCGCTGACCATCGACTCGGTGCGCTGTCGGCTGGACAGCGTCGAGGTCTTTTTGACAATCTGCAACCTCGGCTCGGCCGCGCTGCCCGCGAATATGCCCATCTCTTTTTACAACGGGAACCCGACGGCGTCGGCCGCGCCGCTCCTTTTTCCGCCCGTCCTTTTTGAGGAAAAACTGGCCGTCGGCGAATGTCAACTTGTCAAGTTGACGACCCCGGCTGCGGCGTTCGGGCAGCCGATTTTTGTGGTGGCGAACGACGACGGCTCCACGCCGCGACCTTTGGTTTTGACGAACGATACGATTTCAACTGGTCAGCCTGAGTGCCGTTTTGAGAACAACATCGGCCAGTTTTTCATCCAAAACCCGACCTCGCCACTCAACCTCGGCCCCGACCGAACGCTCTGCGAAAGCTCGGTGACCAAACTTTCGGCCGGGCCGTTTTTCAATAAATACCGCTGGCCGGACGGCTCGACAGACTCGACTTTCACCGCCTTCGGCCCCGGGAAATATTGGGTCGACGCTTTCGACGCCTGTGGGTTCAAGCAAACCGACACGGTTTTGATAAAGCTCGACTCGGCCGCCTCGCTCGGTCTACCGGCCACCGCCAAACTCTGCGAGGGCGACACGATTTCCTTCTCTGCCGCGCCCGGTTTTGATGATTACTCGTGGTCGCCCGCCTCGGTTTTGAGCTGCGCGAAGTGCCCAAACCCGACCTTTTTTGGGAAGGCCGCGACGACGCTTTTCGCCACCGGCCGAAAAGGGAATTGCTTCACAACGGACTCGGTCCGCGTCAATCTCCTACCGAATCCGTCGGTCGAAATCGCGCTGACCGGCGGGAGCTGCGGCGGCCTCCTGGCGGTGGTCGGCGGGAGCGGGCCGTTCCAGTTCAATTGGTCGAGCGGACAGGACACCTCGGCGATAACCGCTTCGAAGCCAGGCACTTATGTCGTCATGGTTTCGGACATAAACGGCTGCGCGGCCAGCGACACCATCACCCTTTTGGTCATCGACGACGAGCCGCCGACCCTCACCTGCCCACCCGACTTGACGGCCTCGTGGTGCTCGCCGGTGGTGACATACGCCGCGCCCGTCGCGCTCGACAACTGCCTGGTTTATGGCGGCCAATTCGCGCTCGCGGCGGGCTTGCCGAGCGGCGCGGCCTTTCCCGTCGGGCAGACTTTGAACGAATGGACTTTCACCGACGCGGGGGGCAACACAGGCAGTTGCGCGTTCTCGGTGACGGTGCCAGACTCGTTGAAAATCAACCTTTTATCAAAGATAAACGACATCGGGGGAGCGGGCATCGGCTCCATCTCTGTCGCGGTTGGAGGGGGCAAGCCGGACTATCTTTTCGTCTGGGAAAAGGACGGAGCGAGCTTCTCGACCAGCCAAAACCTGACCGGGCTGATGACCGGCAACTACGTCTTGAAAGTGGTCGACGCGAATGGCTGCTCTGTTCTCTCGGCCTCGATTTTCATCGACAACATCATCGCCGCGACCGAGCCGGATTGGGCTGATGGGCTGCTCGTCCGGCCGAACCCGACGGGCGGGGAGGCCGAAATTATTTTTCAAAAAGAGGTGGAAAAACTGGCCGTCGAGGTGCTTGACGCGACCGGAAGGCTCGTCAGCAGCCTCCATTTCGAGCGGGCGGGCCGGGTATTCCCCGTTGACCTATCGAAACTCCCGCCAGGGTTTTATCAATTGAAAATCAACATGTTAGGAGGAGTCGCCGCTCGGAAATTGTTGCGGATTTGAGCCGGTCAGGCGGACGCGGCGGCATGGAACAGCCACTCCGCTGCCTTCGGGAACTCGGCCCCCCAGCGGCCCTCGTTGTGCTTCCCGTTCGGGTCGATTTGGACGTTGAAGTCGATGGCGCGGCTGTCGTAGCCCCGGCGGGTGATGGCCTCGCGGAAGCGGCTGATGTTGCCGACCATGTTGGCGCCCTCTTTCCCGCCGCCGTAGAGGTAGATTTTGGTCGGCACGGGCACGAAGAAGCGAATCGGCTCAAAGAAGATTTTCTGCGCCGCCCAAAGCGAGGGCGAGAAGACCATCAGTTTGGAAAAGGAATGTGGGAACATCAGCCCGGCATAGATGGAAATCAGGCCGCCGAGCGACGAGCCGCCCACGCCCGTGTGCTCCCGGTCGGCGAGGGTACGGTAGTTGCGGTCGATGTAGGGCTTGAGGGTCTCCACCAAAAAGTGGACGTAGTCGCGGCCCAGCCCGGTGCCCCAGCGGTTGTTGGGATAGGGAGAGAATTCCCGAATCCGGTCGCGGCCGCCGTGGTCGATGGCGACCACGATGAGGTCGCCGCGCCCGATTTCGGAAAGGCGGGCGAGCGACTTGTCGACGCCCCAGGTGCCGTAGCGATTTTGCTCCTCGAAAAGGTTTTGTCCGTCTTGCAGGTACAAAACAGGGTATCTCCGCTCTGTTTCATGGTAGTTGTGCGGCAGCAGAACCGAGATGCGCCGCCGCCTTTTGAGTTGCGGGATGTTGAAACGGGTGGAGATGACCTCGATTTGCGGGTAGAAGACAGAGCCGGGCACCTTCCATTTCTGCACGACATCGTGAACCTTGCCGCTCGGGAACTCGAGCCTCCGGTTGTGGGTCGGGTGGTCGTGGCCGTTGAGTTCCTCGGCCTCCCAGCCGCCTTTCGTGTACTTGTATTCGAGCGGCGCGGCCGGTTTTCTCTTAAAAGTGAACTCGTAGTTGCCGCCGCCGGTGCGGGTCATCAGGTAGCGCTCGTCGCGCACTTTCCAGTCGTTGAAATTGCCCGTGATCCAGACGGGGCGCGCGTCGTCGTGGGGCGTGAAGAGCTGAAGGGTCAGCTTGCTTTTGTCCGTGTTCGAGGAGGCAGCAGCGTTCATACAAATGGGACTGTTCGATTAAAAAACAGAGGTTTTTCGGATGAAAAGGCCGAATTTTCAGACTTTTCTCAAATTTTTGTCAAAAAACGGGGGCCGGGCAAAGGTTCAAAAGCACGACCCAATTCCAAAAACGAAAGGACGCGAAACCGCCGCCGGGCGGCAAAAGTCGGGTCGCCGCCGGGCGTGGAGCCATCGGGGAATTGCGGAAAATGACCCAGCCGTTCTCCTGAAACAGAAAATCGGCCCGCCGAACACCGTGCTCGACAGGCCGATTTTCTGTTTGCCACATGGGCTGAAAGGTTGGCCGCTCTTCTCCCGCCGCCGGTCACTTCGCGTTGAGCAGTTCGAGGACCTGTTTGGTGATGTCGAGGCTGTCGTTGGCCAGCAGGATTTGCCCGCCGCGCGAGTAGCTCAAAATGTAGTCGTACCCAATTTTGTCGCTCAACGCCTTGAGCTTGGCCTCGAGCTGGGTGTACATCCCCTCGATGGCCTTCTGGCGGTCGTCGGCGAGCGACTTCTGCATTTTCGCGCCCTCCTGCTGGAGCCTCTGCTCCTCTTGGGCGATGAGTTCGTACTCTTTTTGAAGGTCGGCGGGCGGGGTGTTTCCGGCCTCCGCTTTTTGCTGGAACGCCTCGGCCCGCTCCTGGTGGGCCTGCATTTTCTTCTCGAAGGAGGCCGAGAGGTTGTCTAGCCGCTTGTTGAGGGCCTCGCGCTGCTGCTTGAGCCACTCGTATTTTTCGTCGAGGGTGTCGGCGTTGATGTAGGCGATTTTCATGCCGCCCGCCGCCGTCGCCGGGGGCATGATTACCGAGGTCTTGGCCGATTCGGCGCGGTCTTTCTGCCTCAAAAAGAAGAGCGCGGCGACCGCCACAATCAGCACGGCGTTGAGCAGGAGCGAGAGGTTTTTCATTTTCTCAAAAATGCAATTGGTTGAAAATCAGTCGATTGGGATGGTTTCGGGGGTGAAAATAAGCACACATCCCGTTCCTTTTGGCCGGCCGCGCCTGTCATCCCCTGAAAAAAGTCGACAGCGGAAGAGCGAGTTTTGTCAAAGAGCTGCCGAGCACCAGGCGGTTCAGCCAGTTGCTCAAAGCCGCCGCGAAACGCGCTCGACCATCCCCTTTTTCCAGGTGGGGAAATCCCCGAGTTCGATGTGCCGCCGCGCCTCGCCGACCAGCCATAGGTAGAAGCCGAGGTTTTGCAGGGAGGCGATTTGTAGTGCGAGGATTTCCTCGTTGGCGAAGAGGTGGCGCAGGTATGCTTTCGTGTAGAAATTGGAGGTCGGGGTCGGGATGCCCGAGTCGATGGGGCTGAAGTCGTCCTTCCACCGGGCGTTTTTTATGTGCAGGATTCCCTCGGTCGTGAAGATCTGGCCGTGCCGGGCGTTGCGCGTCGGCATCACGCAGTCGAACATGTCGATGCCGAGGGCGATGCACTCCAAAATGTTCTCCGGCGTGCCGACGCCCATCAGGTAGCGCGGCCGGTCGGCGGGCAAGATGCCGGTGACAAGCTCGGTCATCGAGTACATCTCCTCGGCCGGCTCGCCGACGGAGAGGCCGCCGATGGCGTTGCCCTCGCGCCCGAACGAGGCGACCGTTTCAGCCGATATTTTCCTCAATTCTGGATAGGTGCTGCCCTGCACGATGGGGAAAAGGGCCTGTGAGAAACCGTACCGCCCGGTGCCCGCGTCGAAGTGGTCGCAGCACCTTTTGAGCCAGCGGTGGGTCATCTCCATCGAGTTCTTCGCGTAGCGGAAATCGCACGGGTAGGGCGTGCACTCGTCGAAGGCCATGACTATGTCGGCACCGATAACCCGTTGAATGTCAATGGCTTTCTCGGGCGAGAAGGTGTGCCGAGAGCCGTCGATATGGCTCTGGAAGGTCACGCCCTCCTCCTTGATCTTGCGCGTCGCGGCGAGCGAGTAGACCTGGTATCCGCCGCTGTCGGTGAGGATGGGCCGCTCCCAGCCGTTGAACTTGTGCAGGCCGCCCGCCGCCTCGATGACCTCGAGGCCGGGTCGCAGGTAGAGGTGGTAGGTGTTGCCCAAGATTATTTGGGCCGCCACGTCGTCGCGCAGTTCGTGCTGGTGGACGGCCTTCACGGAGCCTGCCGTCCCGACGGGCATGAAGATGGGCGTGCGGATTTCGCCGTGGTCGGTCTGGATGCGGCCGGTGCGGGCGCGGGAGGCGGGGTCGGTCTGTTCGACTTGAAATTTCATCGGGGGCGAAAGTGGCAGTTGTCGGGCATCCTCGCCAAACCCAATTTCAACCTGCCCGGTTCAGATTCCGCTCCGAAGGCGATCGCAGGGGCCGACAACTGCTCGCAACTCGGCGCTACCTTTCGCCCAACCAAGTTTGCTTTCTCATGAAGATTCGCCCGTTCCAAGCCATCTACCCGAACATCGACTTCGTTGCCTCGCCCGACTCCTTTTGCTCGGAGGCAAAAACAGGCTTTCAGGAGTTCAAAAAGAACGGCCTGTTCAAGAAGGCCCCGGCCGACGCGCTCTACAGTTTCCAAATTGAGAACAACGGCCGCAAGCACACCGGCCTCATCGCAAACAACGACCTCGCCGACTTCCACGACGGCCGCATCAAGAAGCACGAGAACACCTTGAGCGAGAAGGAGCAGCAGCAGATGCAGCTCTTCGTCCGCTGGCAGGCCATCCTCAAGCCCGTCCTTCTGGTATACAAAAAAGTGGCCGCCATCTCCGACTGGCTGGAGGATTTCACCCAAAAGCACAAGCCGTTTTTCACCGTCCTTTTTGAAAAAGACGGTCAGGTTCACCGCGCCTGGGCGGTCAGCGACGGGCGGCAAATCCGCGAATTGCAGGAGCTTTTTGAAAAAAACGTCCACACGACCTACATCGCCGACGGCCACCACCGCACGACGACCGTCGCGCTGCTCAACGAGCGGCTGCGCGAGAAGAACCCCGAGTTCGACTTCCGGGAGCTGTTCTGCGCCTTCTTCCCGAGCGACCAGCTCGACATCCTCGACTACAACCGCGTCGTCGAGGGGTTGAAGGACGTCTCGCCGATGCGCTTCATGGCGCGGATGGCGCAACTTTTCGATGTCGAGTTTTTGGAAAAACCGGCCAAGCCTCGCCACAAGCACGAGCTGACGATGTGCGCCGGGAAAGAGTGGTTCCGCCTGAAGTGGCGGCCGGAGGTGCTGGCGAAATCAGGTGGCGAGGGCCGCGTCCTCCTCGACGCGAACCTGCTCAACGAGCACGTCCTCGGCAACATCCTCGGCATCCGCGACCCCCGGACGGACACGCGCATCACCTACGTCGAGGGGCCGAAGGGCATCCGGGGCATCGAGGACGCGGCCGAGGCCAGCCGCAACCGCATCGGATTCATGCTCTTCCCCGTCGCCCTCGACGACCTGATGGCCCTCTCCGACATGGGCGAGATGCTGCCGCCGAAATCTACTTATTTCGAGCCAAGACTGCGCAGCGGGTTGATTGTCAAGGAGATAAAGGAATGACCTTATTTAAAAATGACCTCCGTCGCGCCATAGCCGTACTTCCTGTGAAACTCGTTTCGGAACCAGGCCACCGACGGGTTCTGTCGCAGCCGCGCGTGGAGCAGGTCGCGCAGCCGCCCGGCCCCGAGGCCGTGAATGAGAAAAACCTGGTCGATGCCCAGCCGAAGCGCGTCCGCCAAAAAACTGTCGGCTCGGCGGAGCTGGATTTGGACAATCTCGCCCGGCGTCAGGCGGCTCGGGTCGGCTACGAGCTTGTCGATGTGCAGGTCGATTTCGGGTTCGAACGAGGCTTTTGCTTCCAAATCCAGCCAACTGGAGGAGGTTTTCGCGGCTGGCGCGGCCACTGGTTTTCGGGCGATTTTTTTGGAATAGTCGGCCAAACCGCCGCCCTTTTCGCCCTCGGCGGCACTGCTTTCCCAGCCTTCTTTTTTTGAAATGATGGGAATCACCGGCCCCTCGCCGTCCAAAAACGGCACCGGCTGTGCGTTGCCGAAAAAGGACTTCGCTCTGATTTTCAAAACCCGCTCGATGGGTTCGCCCGGCCCCTCGGTCGTCAGGCGGCGGAGCGAGAGGCGGATTTCGGGCGCGTCGTTGAGCGCGTCCCATTCGATTTTTCCGAGGAGGCGGGCCGTGCGGCTGGCGATTTTTTCGTCGGATTCAAGGGTCGCCGCGCCGCCCGTTTTTTTAAGGGAAAAGACAAAGAGCGCATCGTCGGCCGAGTCGTTCACGAGCCAGATTTTGTAAAAATCGACCAGCCCCGACGGGAGCATCGCAGGCAGGAAGGCAAGGAAAATCCCCCTGTTTTCGACAAATCCGCCCATGATTTTCACCACCGTCGGCTCGGAATGCGAGGCTGGCGAGGGCTTGTTTTGGGAAAGCTTCTTTGAAAAAACGGCCGTCTTCGCGTCGCGCTCGTCGGCCCCGGAGGCGGGCAGCAGGTCTTCCACGAAAGCCGGGATGAGGTCGCCGCCGAGGTCGAGCATGACCATCGCCCCGTCGTCGAGCCACGACGTGACGCGGCCGACCTCGCCGGTGTGGATGTTCTTTACTCGAAAGCCGATGGGCAGTTCCATGCCGCAAAATTAGCCGGAGGCGCGGCCGGATTTTTCAATTTTGCCCCGATGCGTCCGCTCCTCGAACTTCACTACCTGCCCTCCGTCGGCTACCTCTCGGCCGTCGCCCGCAGTGGCGGCGCGAGGCTAGAGGCATGCGAGAACTTCCAAAAAGGCAGCTTCCGCAACCGCTGCCGCCTCGCAGGGAGCCAGGGCGTTTTCGATTTGAGCATCCCGCTGAAGGGAGGGAAGAACAGCCAATGCCCCATCCGCGAGGCGCGGATTTCTTACGACGAAAACTGGCCGCTCGCCCACTGGCGGACGATTCAGGCGAGCTACGGCAGCGCACCTTTTTGGCCGTTCTACGCCGACCATTTCCGGCCGGTTTTCATAGGAAAAAAATGGGAACTGCTCTGGGACTTCAACCTCGCCTTGTTCGAAAAATTGATGCAATTGTTTGATTTTCAGGCGATTGTGTCTTTGACAGAAACCTTCGAGCGGGAAGCCGAGGGCGATTTCCGGAATCAATTTTCGCCCCGAAAAGGAGCCTGGCCGCCTGGCATCGAGCCGAAAAAATACCCGCAGATCTTCGAAGACAGGCTCGGTTTTCAGCCGGGCTTGAGCGCACTCGACCTGCTGTTTTGCATGGGGAAACAAGGGCGGCAAATCCTCCTAGGTTGACCTCAAATCTGCTGGAATCGTCGGGCGAACTCTTTCGCAAAATAGGTGAGGATGACATCGGCACCGGCGCGGCGGATGCTCAACAGGGCCTCCGGCATCGCCCGCTCGAAGTCGAGCCAGCCGTTGCGGCAGGCGGCCAGCAGCATCGCGCACTCGCCGCTGACGTGATAGGCGGCGATGGGCAGCGGCGACGAGTTTTTCAAGTCCGAAATCACGTCGAGGTAGTGCAGCGCGGGCTTGACCATCAGAAAATCGGCCCCTTCTGTCTCGTCGAGCGCGGCCTCGATGAGGGCCTCGCGGCGGTTCGCGGGGTTCATCTGGTAGGTTTTTTTGTCTCGCGGGATGTCGTCGCCCGCCTTCGGGGCCGAGTCGAGCGCGTCGCGGAATGGGCCGTAAAAGGCGCTCGCGTACTTCGCCGTGTAGGCCATGATGCCCGTTTCGTAAAACCCGGCGCGGTCGAGCGACTGGCGGATATGGCCCACGCGGCCGTCCATCATGTCGCTCGGGCCGAGGATGTCGAAGCCCGCCTCGGCCTGCGCGACGGCCATTCGACCGAGAATCGGGAGAGTCTCGTCGTTGTCGATTCGGCCGCTGCGCACGAGGCCGTCGTGGCCGTCGGAGCTGTACGGGTCCATCGCGACATCGGAAATCAGGCAGCACTCGGGGAAGTTGCGCTTGATTTCGGCGGCCGTTTTCAGGTAGAAATTGTCGGGCGAATAACCGTGGGTCGCCGTCTTGTCCTTCAAATTTTCGGCGACGGCGGGGAAGAGGACAAAGTTGCGAAGGCCCATTTTCATGCACTCCTCGATTTCTCTCAAAACCAAATCGGGCGACAGCCGGAAGGTGCCGGGCAGCGAGGTGACCTCCGAGCGGAGGCCCTTCCCGTCGACCATGAAAAGCGGGAGGACGAGGTGGGCGACCGACAGATGGGTCTCAGTCGTCAGGCCTCGGATGGCCTCGGTTCGGCGGTTGCGGCGCCCTTCGAAGAAGCCAAGGGCGTATAAAATCAAAATCACCAGCCCGGCCGCGATGCGGTACCAGCCGAAAAACCGGAAACCGTGCTGGTTGAGGAAGCCGATGAACGAACGGATGGCCAGCCACGCGACCGCGAAAGCCACTACATTGCCGACGGCGAGCAAGGCGATTTCGTCCTTTTGGATGACGCCGCCCTCGTGCTTGAAGAAATCAAAGAGCGACTTGACGGTCGCGGCGAACATAGTCGGCACGGCGAGGAAGAACGAGAACTCGGCCGCCGTCTGCCGCGTCAATCCCTGCGAGAGGCCACCGATGATGGTCGCTGCCGAACGTGAAACGCCGGGGACCATTGAGACGACTTGGAAGAAGCCGATTTTCAGGGCGGTCAGCCAGTTCATCGAGTCGACGTCGAGCGATTTGTCGGACTTCCTTTTTTCAAAAAAGTCGTCGATGAAAAGCAATACGAGGCCGCCGAGCATGAGCGAGAAGGCCACGACGAGGATGTTTTCGAGCCAAGCGTCGATTTGTTTTTTCAACAAAAGGCCGAAAAAGGCGGCGGGCAGGAAGGCCACGACCAGCTTCCAGTAAAACCCGAAGCTCTGGAAGAACCTCCGCCAATAGAGCGCGACGACCGACAGGATGGCCCCGAACTGGATGGCGACGGTGAAGACCTTCACGAACGGGTGCGCCGCGATGCCCATGAGCGAGCTGGCGATGACCATGTGCCCCGTCGAGCTGACCGGCAGGAACTCCGTCAGCCCCTCGACGACGGCGAGGATGATGGCGTGGAGGATGTTCATGCCTGCTCAACGTCGGCCGTTGCGGCCGGTTTGCTGCCCTTGAAGATGGCGTAGACCTGCACCACGAACCCGGCGACCATGAGAATCGGCGCGAGGGTGATGCGGCGGAAGGAGTAGATGAGGCTCTCGTCCCACTGGCTTGGGTCGGGCTGCGCACCGCCCGCCATCAGCACGAGGCCGAGCGCGATGAGGGCGAGGCCGATGCCCATCCACTTGAAGTTTTCGCGGTCGAAAATCAGCTCGTTGCTGCCGAGGTTGAAGCGCGGCGCGGATTTCGGCTTGGCCGACGGGCGGGCTGGGGCCTGCGCCGGTTTACGGGCGGGCGCGGGGGCCGGGGCGGGCTGCGGGTTGGGGCGTTTGGGTTGTTGCTGTTGCTTGGACATTATTTTTCCGATGAAATTTTCAATACAAATCGTCGAGCCGCGTGCCGAGGAACTTCCTGACGACGAGCCATGTGCTGATGCCCGAAATCAGGATGCCGAGCAAGAACAGACCGGCGAAGACCAGCACGGTGGCGACGGGGCTTTCCAGCTCGCTCAGTTCCGGCATCAGCCGATAGGCCCAAAACCGGACGGCGGCCAGCCCCGCGACAGCCAGGGTCGCGCTCCAGATCCCGTTCGCCACTCCTTTTTTTATGTAAGGACGGGCGATGAAGCCCCACGTTGCCCCGACCAGCTCCTGGTTCTTTATCAAAAACCGGTCGCTGTACATCGCCAGCCGGATGGCGCCGTGGATGAGCGCGACGGCGACAAAGATGAACAGCAGCCCGACACCGAGCGTCAGCCAGCCGAGCTTTTCGAGGTTCCGGCCGACGTTGGCCGTGCCGTTCTTTTCAAAAAAGACCTCGGAGACGAGGCTGTCGGCGCGGAGCGCGGTTCGTACGGATTCGAGGCTGTCGGGCGAGAGCCAAGCCTCGCGGACATTGAACCGGACGACGTCGTAGAGCAAGTCGGGCAGGTCGGCGAGCATGGAGGTGTCGCCCAGCTCGGTGCGCATCTGCTCGGCGGCTTTCTTTCGGCTGATGAACTCGACGGAGCCGGGGCGGGTGAAATTCCGGGCGGCCAGCGCACCTTCGAGGCGGGAAACGCCGTTTTCGGCCGCGCCCGGCCGAAGCTCGACCCAGATGTCGACCCTTTCCTTGAAAAGCGTCACCATCCGGCGGGCGTGGCCGAGGGTCAGGGCGAAGAAGCCCAGCAGCCAGAGCACGAGCGCGACGCTCAAAATCGAATAGAAAAAATTGGGACGCGCTCGGGCCATCAGATGGGTTTTTTGCCGCTGGAAAGGCGGGCAAAAGTAGCCAGCCACTCTTTTTTCAATGAGAAACCAAGTTTTTCGGATGCCGAAAGTTTTCCCCCTCGCCCTCCTCGCCCTCCTCGCCACCGTGGCGATGGCCCTCGACCGACCGGGCGACCCGCCGATTTTTTTCGAAAACCCCTCCTTCGAGGGCAAGACCGAGGCCAATGCCTGCCCGCCCGGCTGGTCGGCGAGCGGCCCTGACAACACGCCCGACACGCAGCCCGGGCCGTTCAACGTCCAGTCGCCCGACGCGAAGGACGGGCTGACCTATGTCGGCCTCGTCGTCCGGGAAGACGGTAGCCATGAGAGCATCGGGCAAAAACTCTCGCAAAAACTCGTCGAGGGGAAGTGCTACACCTTCTCGGTCTGGCTTGCCCACACCGACAACTACGGCGGCCACAAGATGCCGTGCCGCCTGAAAGTGCGCGGCGGGCCGACCGCCGGGGGTTGCGGGCAAGTGCTCGGCCAGTCGGGCCTGATTGACAAAATGGAGTGGACGGAGGTGAAAATCCAGTTCACGGCCGCCTCGGAAATCGAGTACATCGTCTTCGAGGCGGAGTACGCGCCGGGGGCGATGTTCAAATACAAAGGGAACATCTTGCTCGACAACCTATCGGCAATCACCCGCTGCGACCGGGCTTGAATTCACTCCCACAAAACTGCCTGCCTGACCTCCCGCGAGTGCCGCAGCCGGTTTGCCTTCGCGATGTTCGGCCCGAGCGACGGCACCATCTCGCGCAGCCTCCGCTTCCACTCTGGCGAGGCCATCTCCTCGGGGAAGCATTTTCTCAAAACATCGAGCATCGCCGAAAAAGAGGTCGACGCGCCCGGCGACGCGCCGAGCAGCGCGGCGAGGCTCCCGTCGGCGGCTGCGACCAGCTCAGTGCCGAACTCGAGGACGCCGACTTTTTCGTCGTCCTTTTTGATGACCTGCACGCGCTGCCCGGCGATGGCCAGTTCCCAATCTTCCATAGCGGCGTTTGGGAAATACTCGCGGAGCGCGGCGAAGCGGTCTTCGGGCGATTGCGCGACCTGCTCGACGAGGTATTTTGTCAAAGACAAGTTGTGCCAACCAGCCGCGAGCATCGGCAGGATGTTGTCCAGTTCGATGCTCTCGGGAAGGTCCCAAAAG
>JBGAWE010000089.1:0-16438 GCA_044227705.1 Saprospiraceae bacterium | reverse complement strand
AATCTGACTCTATTTTGTAAGCTACCCATTGATAACCAATTGTCAATAACACAACAAGTCTAATGAACAAACACCTCTGTCTTCTTTTATATTCTTTTCTGCTTTTAGTAAGTTGTTCGACAAACAGAAAAGCATCAATTAATAAGACTTGTGTTTTTGAATCATACACATTGAGTTGGCTTGACCAGTCAAGAGATAGGGCAATCCCAGTTGCGATTTACAAGCCACAAACGGACATCTCAAGAATTGTAATCTTAAGCCATGGTTACGGACAAAATAGAGGCGGCGATTATCTTAAATATTCTTACCTAACAGAATTTTTAGCTTCAAAAGGGTGTTTTGTAGTAAGTATTCAACACGAACTCCCCACAGACAGTTTAATGCCAACTACAGGAGTTCCGCAGATTGTTAGGCGACCATTTTGGGAACGAGGTGCCGACAATATTATGTTTGTGATAAATGAACTAAAAAAATCAAACCCTGAACTGGATTTTAGGCACATTACTTTAATCGGGCACTCAAATGGTGGAGATATGTCGGCACTGTTTCCTCAAAAGTATCCAGGTATAGTTCACAAAATAATTACGTTGGACAACAGGCGAATGGCCCTGCCAAGAACAACTAGTCCAAGAGTTTATTCATTGCGTTCCAGCGACCAATCAGCCGACCAAGGAGTTTTACCTACTGACGAAGAACAAAGAAAGTACGGAATGACAATTATTAAGTTGCCCAACACCATTCATAACAATATGGACGATACGGCCAGCAATGAGCAGCGCAAAGAAATAATAGATTACATAATGGCATTTTTGACCGAAGTGAACTGAACTGATGATGAACCAAGATTTAGCGTCCTATTATAGAGACCGGGCTAATGAATACGACAAAGTGTATCTGAACCCTGCGGAGCAAGATGACTTGCTGGAAGCCGCAACCATCTTTCAAACACTTTTTCGCCAAAAGTCCGTTTTGGAACTTGCTTGTGGAACGGGTTACTGGACGGAGCGCATCGCTGAAACGGCCACCTCCGTTTATGCAACGGACATCAACGAACGCATGATTGACATCGCCCGGAAAAGGCATCTCAACGACAATGTCACTTTTGCCGTCATCGATATGTACAGTTTCTCGCCCGACCATAAATATGAAGGCGTATTTGGCGGGTTTATCTGGAGCCATATTTTGCTGCAAGACCTCGACAGGTTTCTGGAAAAGGTAAAATCCCTCCTTTGCCCGGGAGGAACAATCGTGTTCATCGACAGCAACATGGTTGAAGGAACCCACCACGTGACCAAAAACATCTCGAAAACAGACGAACACGGAAACACTTACCAAACAAGGCAACTTGAAAACGGCACCCTTCACTTGGTGCCGAAAAACTATCCCACCAAAGACTTTTTGGTTCAAAAACTATCAAGCATTGCCACTGACATCAACTTTGTGGACCTTAAGCATTACTGGACAGTGAGCTGCAAGCTCGCTCCACTGACGGAAAACACCCCTGCTTGAAAAGTTGTGTGGAAATGTGGTTGTTCGCGGAACGCCTGCCAATTTGCGCAACAGTGGCGCCGGGTCCGGCGACTTCGCAAGCGACAGCCGCATCGGCTTAAAGACCTCCGCAATCAAGTTTCCAAGGACTTTTGTGAGCAGATCCGCGCAAGCAGGCAAAAGGTTGTTGACAGGACGCAACAACTGTCGAACGAAATATCTTTCCGGCGAAAACTGCTTTCCAATTTTATGAAAAAACACGTCCTTTTTTTCTTCAACCTCCTCATTGTCAACCTTTTAGCTGCGCAAAACGCGACGCTCTCCGGCACCGTCAACGACGCGAAGACCGGCGAACCGCTCATCGGTGCTACCGTTCGCAGCGGCCAGACCGGCACCGTCACCGACCTCGAAGGGAAGTATCAACTGACCTTGTCGCCTGGCGAAATCCGGCTCGAATATTCCTACACCGGGTTTGACCCGAAAACGGAAGTCCTCCGTCTCGCCGCAGGCGAAAAACGGTTGCTGAACCTGACGCTTGGAGAAGCGGAGAACATCCTTCAAACGGCTACCGTCACCGCCGGTAAGTATGACAAGCCGCTCGGGGAGGTGACCGTCTCCCTTGAAGTTGTCAAGCCGAAACTTTTGGAGAGCACCAACCAGACCTCCGTAGATGGAGTCCTCGAAAAAGTGCCGGGCGTCTCGATGATTGACGGACAAGCCAATATCCGGGGCGGATCAGGCTTTAGCTACGGAGCAGGGAGCCGCGTCCTTTTGCTGGTCGACGATTTGCCGGCCCTGCAAGCCGATGCGGGCTTCCCGAACTGGGGCGACGTCGCCGTTGAGAACATCGGCCAAATCGAGGTCTTGAAAGGCGCAGCCTCCGCTCTTTACGGCTCCTCCGCGATGAACGGAATCATCAACATCCGGACGGCTTACGCCAAATCGAAGCCGGAGACGAACGCCTCCGTTTTCTACAGCTTCGTCGGGCATCCCAATGACGAGTCGTTCGTCTGGTGGGGGAAGGATGATTCCTACACCCATATCGAGGGAGACAGCTTTAAGGTCAACGTCCCTTTCTCGACCGGCGTTTCTTTCGCCCACCGGCAAAAGTTCGGGAAGCTCGACGTCGCTTTTGGCAGCTACGGATACTTTGAAAACTCCTTTCGCCGCGATTGCTACAAGCGATACGGCCGCGTCACGCCCAACTTTAAATATCGCGTGAGCGACCGCCTCGTTTTGGGTTTGAACACCAATTTCAACTTCGGCAAGAGCGCCTCCTACTTCCTATGGGCGGGCAACACCGGCACCAAAATCCTCGAACCCGGCCTCGGCTCGACCAACAGCTCGAAAGGGCGGCTGCGCTACACCATCGACCCGTCCTTAAACTACACTGACCGGCTCGGCAACCGGCACAAGCTCCTCGGCCGCTATTTCAATGTCTACAACAACAACGGGCAGGGTAGGGGGAACAAGTCGCAGACCATTTATGGCGAGTACCAGTTCCAGCGGGCCGTCGAGTCAATCGGTCTTGTGGCAACAGCGGGCGTGGTTTCGTCCGTTTCGCGAATCTCTGCCAAGCTCTACGGCGGGCGCGAGTACACGAGCCGCAATTATTCGGGCTATTTGCAGCTCGACCAAAAGGTGGGCAACCGGCTCAACCTTTCCGCCGGCGTTCGATACGAAACCTTCATTTTGAAAAGCCCGGAGTTCCTCAACACGGTCGTCCTCGAATCGAACAAAATCGACACCTGCATCATCCTCCGCGACACCATAGCCAACGGGAAAGTGACGGAAAGCAAGCCCGTCTTCCGCCTCGGCGCCAACTACAGAGTTGGTGAGGCGACCTATTTGCGGGCGAGCTGGGGGCAGGGCTACCGCTTCCCGACCATCGCCGAGAAGTTCATCGCCACCGACTTTGGCGCGGCGCAGGTCCTGCCGAACACGAAACTTCAGTCGGAAACCGGTTGGACGGCCGAAATCGGCATCAAACAGGGCTTCAAAATCAGCGACTGGTCCGGCTTCGTCGACGTGACCGGGTTCACGAGCGAGTACACCGACATGATGGAGTTCACGCTGCAGCCGGTTGTGCTCTGCGACCCGCAGTTTCACCACACGACGCCGTTCGTGCTGGCCTTTGCATCGGAAAACGTGGGCAACACGCGCATAAAAGGCTATGAAATCAGCGTCGCCGGGCAGGGAAAACTGTTCGGCCTGCCGACCAGCCTGCTGGCAGGCTACACGAAGATCGACCCGAAGTTCCGCGACTGGAACGCGGCCGACACGCTCAACATCGACTACTCCTCGTCGGTCAACTACAATGTTTTGAAATACCGCTTCCGCCACACCGTCAAGTGCGACGCGGAGACCGAGTGGAAGCGCCTGACGGTCGGGGCCTACCTAAACTACAACTCCAACATGGAGGCTGTCGACAAGGTCTTCGAAATCGTCATCCCCGGCGGCGGGGCCTTCCGAAAGGAGCACAACAAAGGCTATGAGGTCTTCGGCGCCCGGCTCGCTTTTCGCCTGACAAATGCGTTGAAACTGACGCTCCTGTGCGACAACCTTTTGAACGAGGAATACGCCGTGCGGCCCGGCCAGCTCGACTCGCCGCGCAACTACACGGCGCGGCTCGACGGCAAGTTTTGAGGACGACGAGAAATGGAGGCTTTGATGAAACGAGGAATCGAAGGCCGAACGGTCAGTTCCTCGTTTCATCAAATTCTCGGTTCCTCCTGAAATTCGTGATGCCTTTCACGACGACCAAAAGCGCGATGGGCAATGCCGCGACCGGCAATTGCTGCGGCAAAAACTTCCAAAACACGACCATCAGTGCCGCCAAAATCGCCGCGAGGATGGTGTGGTATTCGGCGAGGCTCGTCCGCGCCTTTCTCCAAAAAAGATGGGTCGGCAATGCCCAAAAGAGGTTGAGGTTGTTCTTCGTCGCCATGTGGTCGGTGAAGAACCAGAGGAACGTGATGACCAGTCCCGCTGCCCCGAGAACGAACCAGAAAACGCGGTCGAAGACCACCTGAAAGCCCGGACTCCACACGCTCAAAAGGCCCAGCCCGAAAATGAACCACATGACCGAAAGGGGGTGCGTCAGCCAGTCGATGGCCGATTTCTCATTTGCAGGGAAGCCGCCCGGCGGCATCTCCCTTTCTGAAAGGACAAGTTTCCGCCCATCCGGCCCGATGGTCGTTGCCGCGATGTCGTGCAACGGGTCGGGGAGGAACATCGCGCTTTCCGGCGTCGCCTTTTGGTCTGCGGGCAGGCCGAGGACCAGGTCGATGCCGAAATCCGACCACGGGTGCGCGTCCTTTATATATGGGTCGAGCATCTGGCGGAGGGTTGTTTTCGGGGCGACGTTCGTCGAGTCGAAATTGAGTTGATAGAAGAAGGCCTCACGCAAAAGGTCCCGGATTCGGGTCGCGCAGTTGTCGAAGAAGAAGTCGTACTTGTAAAAGCGGTTCTCGGGCATCATGTTCTTTTGGAGAAGCTCGGCCAGCCGCTTTTTCTGTTCCAAATTGAGGTTCAAAACCTGCTCGCGGATGGTGCGCCGGTCGACGAGGTTCTCGTACTCGAAATCGCGGCCGCGCTCCGAGTTGATGAAGTAGAGGAGCTTTCCTCGGCAGAATTTCAGGTAGAAATTTGGCGTTTCGAAGTCGAAGGTCCCCCAGTTGTAGCAAATGTTGAACCCGGCGACGGGGTCGCTCACGCGGATGGCCGAGTGGCCGAAGCTGGAGTAGAGCTCCTCGCCCGGCGCGACGGTCAGCAAGCTGATGCGGGTGCTGTCGGTGACGGGGAAGGCAGTAAGGCTGCCCGAGAAAAGGAGGCCAATGACGGCGATAATGTTCCTCATGGTTGGAAAGTTTCAGTTTTCGCGCAGCCGCTCGGCCCACCTCCGCATCTCGCGCTTCTCCTCGAAGCGGAATCGGATGATGAGCGAGCGCCACATCTCAGGGTCGGTTCGTTTGGCGGCGGCGATGGCTAGCGACAGGTTCTCGATGGTTTTTTCGACGATGGACAGCGGCCGCCAGTTTCCCGACTCGCTCCAAAACCGGCAGGCGGTGATGCCGGCCTCCAGCCCCTTTTCGAGAAAGGCGCGCGGGTGGCCCGCTCGGGTCAGGAACTGGCCGGTCGCGTAGCCGAAGGCCATGCTCTCCATCGCCTTCGGGGAGCGCAAGTGCCTGTCTATCAATGTTTTTTTGAGAAAAACGGGGCTGGCCTTCTCGCAGAGGAACTGGAGCGCGGTTGCCTCGTCGTGACCGATGCCTCCTTCTTTTTTGGAAAAATAATCGGGCTGGAGCCAGCCTTCGAGCAACCGCCAGAGGTTCAAAAAAACAGGCCGCGCCGTCTCCGACGGCTGTAAACCGGCAAGCTCCGAGCTGCGCCAGATTTGCGACCAGCCAGCCGCCTGTTCCTGCAAAAGCTGTTGGAAGCCGCGCACGAAAAGCCTGTTCACCTGGATCGTCACTTGCTCGATTGGGCGGCTGCGCGGCCTTTTTTTCTCTGAAAGGAATCCGTCGAACTTGAAAAGCACGGTCTCCTGCATCGGCTCGACCTCGACCTCGGCACGGTGGCCGATGCGGCCACTCGATTCGCCCTCCAGCGGTTGAGTGGAGAATTCGACCTCCTCGCCGTCTTGGTAAATGGTGAACCGGAAGGCGCTCGTCCGCCGCCTTTGCCCGTCGGCGGTTTCGAGGAGGATGGCCGCGCTGTCGTGGTCGGCCTCGCGGCTCGTTTCCACGAAAAACACCTCGCCCTCCTCCTTTTCCAGGCAGTCGGCGGAGAAGTCAAAAAGGGGGCACAGGCCGATTTTTCCCGAAAAATTGAGCGGCGTGAGCGAGAACCGCATCGCCTCGCCGCCCTCCTCGGCGAGGTGCGCGAACTGTTTCGAGTGGATGTTCAGGATGCGGCCACCGGGCAGGTGGGCGGTGGCTGTGCGCTCGGTGAAGCCCTCGAACAGATGGGTGCGCTGCTTTTTCAGGGTGAATATCGCGCTGGCAAAATCGACCGGCTCGCCGTCGATGTCCAGCTTGAAGCCGGGCCAATCGGGATGCATCGGCCAGCGGTCGGGCCAGTTTTCCTCAACAAAAGTCCACGAAAGGGGGCTTGCGCTTTCCATGATTCGGCGGCGAAACTAACCGGGGATTTGGTACACGGAAAGGAGGGATTGGACACGCATTTACACCGAATTTTTCAGTGCAAATCCATGTCCGATCCTTCCCGTCCGTTCGCCGACCGCAGATCAAATCTTCTTCACCTTGCCCACCCCCGTCGAGCTGACGTTTTTCAAAACAGCCGAGCCGCTCCATTCCACGTCTCCCACGCCCGAGTTCTCGATGGACAGTTCGCCGTCGGCGCGACAGCGGACATCGCCCGTGCCGGTGTTCTCCACTTCGAGGTTTTTGCAGACGAAGTCGGCGGCCTCCACGTCGCCCACACCGGTGCTGTGGATGGTCGCGTCGTTGCAGGTGCCTTGCAGTTTCACGCCGCCCACGCCGGTGAAATTGAGCTTGAACCGGTCGAGAGCCAGCGGCCCGTCGCACGAAACTTGCGAGACGCCGGTCACTTCCAGTTCGTCAAGGGTTTTCACGGTGAGGAAGGCTTTGATGCTGGACTTGCCGAGGCGGAAGTTGTCGGGCATGGAGATTTCGAGGCGGCCGCCGGAGACCTCGGTCTTGACTTTTGCAATGAGGTTGTCGTCGGCCTCGATTCGGACGGCGTTCTGTTCGCCCTGTTTGAGGACGATGTCGATGACGGCAGTCGCCTCGACGGAGGAGAAGTCATCGACGGAGCGGTCTTCGCCGATGATGTGGCCGCTGCCTTTTTCGCCGCCCATGTTGAAATGGCAGCCGTGGCAGGAAGACCGTTTCAGGAGCCAGAAAAGGAGCGAAAAGGCGAAGACGTAAAGTAGGACTCGTTCAAGTTTCATGATGCAGAGCTTTTAATATTGGTGAACGGCGATGAGACACGCTCACTTCCGAGAAAGATACAGCCCCACCAAAATCACCGCCGCCCCGACGAGGTGCGCCAGTCCGACCGCTTCGCCAGCCCACGCGCCGATGAGTAGCGAGAAGACAGGAAAAAGGTAGGCCACCGAAGTCCCGAAGACGGCCGACGTGCGCTGCACGACCAGCACATAAAGGACGCTCGCCACCACCGTCCCGATGACAGCGAGGTAAATGACGCAGGCCGTGCCGGGCCAGTTTTCGGGGTGAAAGGCCATCTCGACGGCCCCCGTTTTCCACGCGCCGAGGAGGTAGGCGACGCCGGTTATCATGAAAGAAGCCGAGCCGACGGCGATCGGGTTCATCCCCTTCAAGTGTGCCCCGATGGTGTTCGCGTTGATGGCGTACATGAACGCCCCGGCGAGGCAGAGGAGCGAGCCGTGGAAGTCGATGCTGCCCACCCCGTCCTTTGCGAAAAGAAGGAGATGGGCCGCGCCCGCCAGCCCGAGGAGAATGCCCAAAACCTTGTTTCGAGACGGTTTTGTGTTGAAAATCAGCGCGCCGAGCGCGAGCGTGAACAGCGGGACCATCGAGTTCAAGACCCCCGCGATGCCCGACGAGACGGTCTTCTCTCCCGCCGCGAAGAAGAGGTTGGGCAGGCCGCTGCCGCAGAGCGCGACGACGCAGAGCGGCTTCCATTTCGACCAGTCAATCTTTTTGAAAAAATAGATGCCGAAAGGGAGATAGACGAGCGTCGCAATCGCCATCCGCAGGAAGGTCGCTTGCAGGGGCGTGTACGTCTCCGTCATCTTTTTGATGAAGAAGAACGAGCAGCCCCACATCAGGCCGCAGAGGAGAAGGAGGAGCCAGTCGAGGGTCTTCGGCGCGGTCAAGGTTGGTTGCATCTTGTCTTACTCTTTCAGGAAAACGGCCGCGCCGACCTCGGTCTTGATGAAATACAGCCCGATTGGCCAGCCGCCGATTTCCAACCGCTCGCCGTCGAAAAGGTTGGTTTTTTGGAAGACAACCTGGCCGACGGCGTTGAAAACCCGAACGCCGACCGGCCGTTCCAGTCCGGTTCTTATTGCTACAAAATCAAACGCCGGGTTGGGAGAAAGGGCGAGTTTTCCTTTCTCGCCCGCCGGTTCGTCGGTGGAGACGACGCAGTTGACCGTGCCCGGCGTGGCGAAGGATTGAGCGGCGAAACCGCCCGTCCCGTTCGGGCATCGGCCCCATGAGACATCGGCCGATTGCTGGGTGAACTCGATGGAGTCGAGCCGAACAGAGCCGTCGGCCGTCGTCAGGGCGAGCTGCTCGCCCGCGCCGGAAAGTTTGAAACCGGCGTTCAGCCCGGCCGAGGTGTTGCCTCCGTTCGCCCAAATCAGGACAAAGCTGTGCGGGGCGATGACCGTATTTGTCGGGACAGCCCATTTTTTCGGCTTTGCCCAATCGTCGGAGAGAAAAACACCGCTCAAGTCGCGGGGCTGCGACGAGTTGTTGTAAAGCTCGACCCAATCGCTGAAGCTGCCGCTTGGGTCTTTTATGGTCGACGAGTTTGTGGCCATGAACTCGTTGATGACCACGTCGCCGGGCAGGAGTTGCGGGGCCTGCGCGGCCAGTTCGTGGAATTCGTACTCGGCGCGGCGCGGCGAGAAGATGCCCGCGTCTGCGTTCTCCGCATAGACGAAATACTCGTTCAAAGAGCCATCGACTGGCATCTCGGCCCCGAAATTCCCGTCGGCCGCCGCGCCGTCGCCGTGCTGGCCGTCGTCTTTCATCTCGACATAGGTGAACTTCAGCGGGTGCTTCGCCCGAAAACCGAGGCGCACAAAACTGGCCCCCGGCGCGACCGCCGTCACCGTCACCGTCGAGCCGAGCGCGGGGTTGGCATTACTGACGACGGGCGTTTCGAGCGCCGGCGGCACCTTTTTATACTCGGCATTGCTCTGCAAAAAGGTCACGCGGCCGCCCATCAATTGGCGGATGCCGACCACGCCGTTGCCGAAGCCGCCGGTCGCCGTCTGGTCGAGGCTGTTGGTGAACTGGGTGGTCGTGTAGAATTTCTTCGTGTCCGCCGCGACGGCCGCGCTGATGGTCGATTGCATGGCCATCGCCCGCGTCTCGTATTCTTTCGAAACGAAATTCTCCTCCGTTATCGTCCGCAAATGGGCCATGTACATCCGCTTCCACATGGGTGTCGCCAGCAGCTTTGAAATCAAAGGCCGGTTTGTCGCAGTCTCCTGATAGAGCGGCGTGAGCTGCTGCATCACGGTCAGGCTGACGCCGCCCGGCCCGTTTCCGCCGAGCGGGAAGCTGCCGAAGCTCATGTTGAAGTCCCACATGACGGGCGCGAAACGTTGGTTTCCGTCTTTGTAGAGATAGTAGTTTTGGGAGAAAGAACCGGTATAGCTGTCGCCGTTGATCATGACGTTGTTCAGGGCGTGCATCCACAAATCTTTGTCGATGTCTGTGATTTGCTCAATGGCAGCGGGTTTGTTGTTCAACGTGTCGATGAATTGCACAAGCTCCTTCCATCCATAAGTCGACTTGATTTCATAGTTGTTGAAATACTTCGTCGAGTCGGCGGTCAGCCAGCCGAGGTTGCTCGTCGAACCGCCTGGCCCGGCGTTTTTCGGGTTGCACTTGACGACTGTGTTGTCATCCGGCCAATTCAATTCATCAAGGAAGTCAGAATTGATGCTCTCCGAGTTTGAATAAAGGCCGTAATAAACCCCGTTGATAAAGACGCGGGCAAAATTGGAGCGCGGCGCGTCCATGTACTTTCGCGTTATCTCATAGCTCAAAGGCTCACGCACAAAAGATGGGTCGGCAAATCCGTTGCCGAGCTTGATGTCGGCATTGCCCTTATAGTCCGCTTTTTTGTGGATTGTGTTCAGCTCTATGTGCATCGGGTTTTTGGCGTTGTTTGCGTTGTAGGAACTATTGCCTTTGTATTTGACGCCGACAGAATCAAACACAGTCCCATTGACGCGCACCGAATCAGCAATCAGATAGGTTTCTTCTGTTCCTTGTTTGGCGGTGTCGAGAAGATAGTCCCAATTGGATTGGTGAAAATAAAGCTCGACGAGTTGAATCGAGTCTATTTGAAAAAAAGATTGGGCATTGATTTTTCCAATCAGAGAGAAGGCGGCGAACGCAAACAAGAGAATTGCTTTTTTCATTGCGAAGTGATTTTCCAGTTAGAGGCCGAACAAGTCGAATTCTTGCGGTCGGATCACTCCCAAACCGTCTCCTGAATCTCCTTTATGTAAGGCAGCTTGGCGATGCCGAGGAGCCGGTCGCGCCAGCCCCCGCCCTTGGTCGAGCCGAGGACGCACCACCAGTCTTTCGGGCAGCCGATGCGGCCCTGCCCGTTGGCGAACTTCAGGCCGGGGTCGATTTTCTGCACCTCCTCCCAATTGACCTGACGCGATGGGATGCAGAACTCGTAGGCGACGGTCGTCTTCCCGTTGGCCGGGCCGCGCAGACCGTTTTCATCGATTTTAGAGATGTCGAAGCCGATCTTCTTTAATGTTTCTGGGTCAACAGGCGGACTGGCCGGGGCGGTTGCTTTTTGGTTGCAGCTAAAGGCAAGTAAAAGGCTGGCGGCAATGGGGAGCGAGATGCGGACGAGGTTCATGGTAAAAAAGTTTTTCAATAAGGCGACCAGTGGCCTGGCTGCCGGGGCGAAACTATCCATTCTATTTTCACCCCACAAAACCGCCAGTCATGCAAAAACTCTGGTCGCTGCCCGGCATCGTGGTGCTTGTTGGGCTGTTCTTTTTGGTGAAAAAGGGGCGGCAGGAGCGCACCGACCCCGATTGGA
The DNA here is from genome assembly GCA_044227705.1 of Saprospiraceae bacterium. Classification (GTDB taxonomy): domain Bacteria; phylum Bacteroidota; class Bacteroidia; order Chitinophagales; family Saprospiraceae; genus JANOQP01. The sequence continues at coordinate 5,173 of JBGAWE010000089.1, read as the reverse complement.
CGCGCACCGAGCAGATGTTGCGAACCAATTATTTCCGTCTCGACGAAGCGGCCGACTCCCTGCGATTGATGCACCAAAGGTTTCACGGCCGAGCGTTGGGCGGCGACTCGGCGGCGTTCAAAATCGCCTCGTCGCCGGTGATGCCGACGATGGAGTTTTCCAAGTTCAGGTCGATATTTGAAAAGGTCGCGGAGCGGAAAAAGGTCGTCCTATCCGCCGTCAGCGGCGTCGGGCTGACCACTTTGAGCGACCGCTTGGCGCGGCTCATCGTCAGTCGACCGGAGAATCTGTTGCTGATAAACTGTGCCCCGCAGTTTGACCTCGAATTGCACAAAAGGTGCATCGGCGAGACGGTCAGCGGACGGTGGCGGGCGGGCGAACTTGTGCGGTTTTGGGAGAAGGCGGTGGCGCGGCCCGATGAGAAATTCGTCGCCCTTTTCGACAACCTCGACAAGATAAACCCAGAGACACTGTTTGGCCCGGAGCTTTGGGAAAAGCTCACGGATAGCAAACAGGAGGTGGTTTTTGATGGGAAAAAGGTGGTCATCCCCCCGAATTTCTATCTAATTTCGGCGACGCACCTCGGCGAGGGGGCCAAAATCGAGCTGTCGAACGAGCATTTCAAAAGGCTCGGCCAGCAGATCGTCATCGACGCGACGGCCGACGAACTCGTCATCAGCCTTCAGTTGAAAAGGCGAGAGCTTGAAAAAAGACTGGCCGACATAGGCCGCCTTGACGGAGAGGAGAAGGAGCGGCTCGACGCGCTGCGCGACTCGGCCAACTGCCAGCGCTTCGTCTATTTTTTCCTGAAGTCCAATAAAATCCTCGCCGAGCAGCTCGACGCCAGCTTTCAACTCGGCTGGACGAACTTCAAAAAACTCTACCGCCCGGTCGATTTCGAGCAGATGCGCCGCCAGTTCACGTCCAATGCGAACGGATTGAGACCGCGCCTCCCGGTGACCGAAAAAACCTTTGCCATGGCCGACTACGCCATCTGCACTGGCGGGCTTTTGCAGGACTCCAACTTCTTCGCCCGGTCGGTCGAATGGCTGCGTGCGCGGGGCTTTTTGACCGAGTTCACGGTCGTCTCGCTCACAGCGCTCGTCACGGCCATCGGGGGCTGGTGGATTTTCAGGCAGCGGGGAAAACGGCTGGCAAAGCTCAACACCGAGCTGTCCGAGACGATGCATCTCTATGACAATCAGGAAATTACGATAGAACAGGCCTACGCCCGGCTTACGGATACGAAGCAGCTGCTCCACAAAAAGGTGTCCGAGCGGAAGCTCAATTTCACGGAGGCCAACTACTTCCTTCGGCAGGTCGACGACGAAGTTCGGCGGCTGGAAATCGCGAAGCAGACGACGGCGGCGTTCCTTCACCTCGTCGAGACTTTTTTGGAGGACAACGTTTTGACGGAGGGCGAGTACAGGAAGCTCTGCCAGTTCCTCGATGCGATTCGTTTCAAAATCCCGGCGGCCGAGTGGCAACGATATCGCGACGAGGTAGAGGACATCCACCAGAAATTTCGTTCGGCGGGCGGTTGAGTGGAAAGTTTCTATTTTTGAGCCGTCCTATCCATTCAGAACGAATCCCGGTTTTTCATGAAGAAGCTGCTACTCCTTCCCGCCTTCGCCGTCTCGGGCCACCTTTTTTCACAGGCCACCATCTCCGAGCTGCCGGTCGTCTGCGACCCCTTGCTGACGAACTACGAGTTCATCCACGCCCCGAACGCGCAGACAGTCTGGGCGGCCGGGGCCATCTACGACATCCTAGGCAACCAGTCGGCCACGCAGTCCGCCTCCTACTCGGGCGACGGAGGCCAGACCTGGAGCGAGCTGGTGCTGCCCACGCCAACGACGGCTTGGCGGTTCTCAAGCCTCGAGGCATACGACTCGAAAACGGCCTTCGTCACCATGTTCGACGGGACGGCGAAGGGCAAGGTCTTCAAAACCACGGACGCAGGGGCCACTTGGGCGGACAAGACGGGCGCGGGGATGTTCAGCGGCTCCGCCTCTTTCGCCAATTGGACGCACTTTTTCGACGACAAAGAGGGCATCTCGATGGGCGACCCGACCGGCCCGACCGGCACCGCAACCAACGGCTACTTTGAAATCTGGCACACCATCGACGGCGGCGACAACTGGGCGCGCACCCCGAGGGCCAGTTTGCCCGCCCCCGTTTCTACGACCGAGTACGGTGTCATAGACCTGTACACGGCACTCGGCGACCGCGTCTGGTTCGCCACGAGCACCGGCCGCTGCATTTACAGCTACGACCGTGGCGCGACCTGGCAGGCGACCTGGGCGGATCGGCCCACTTCGTCAGCACCGCGACGGCGACCACGGCAACGCCCGCCTCTGGTCGAACACCATTGCCGCGACGCCCATCATCGTCACGAACGACGGCGGTGCCACTTGGTCGTCACCCGAGGACGCCGTGATTTTCAACGGGACCGACTACATCCCGGTGGCCGTCTTCGACGCTGACTATGTGGCTGACACGCCGGGGCGTTCGGCACGACGGGCTGACGCTGATCGACAAGGAAGTGTACCGTTATACGGTCTCGATGGTCAACAACTTCACGGGTACTTCGGCGCGCAGAGCACGACCACCGGAATCGCCACGATGTACAAATCCGAGGGCCTGATTTTGCCCAACAACGAGCCGACCATTGAGCCGTTCGTCATCAACGCCTTTCCGAACCCGGCCGACGACATCCTCAACATTACCAGCAACCTTTCACCGCAGAGCACCGACCTGTGGGTGACACTGACCAACTCCACCGGTCAAATCGCCCGCCGCGAACTTTGGTCGAACACGACGGTAGCCTCAACCCGGAACCATCTCCGTCGCGGGCATCCCGTCGGGCGTCTACACCGTCCACCTGTCGAACGGGACAAGCTCCATTTTCGAGAAAATCGTCATCGTGCACTGACCCGCCACTCGGCAGCCAAGACAGCCAATTCGGGGAAATTTCCCGGGTTGGCTGTTTTATTTGCTTATCCATCTTTGCCCGCGACTCGAAACCGCTCATCATGAGGATTATTGGAGGAAGATTCCGGGGCCGCCGCTTCGACCCGCCTGCCGACACTTGGCCCACGCGGCCGACGACCGATGTGTCGAAGGAGGCTATGTTCAGCATCCTGAACAACCATTTCGACTTCTCGGAAATTAAGTGCCTCGACCTTTTCGGCGGCACCGGCTCTGATTCATACGAGCTTGTTTCGCGAGGCTGCGAGGATGTGACGTATGTCGACAAGTTCGGCCCGGCCATCAAGTTCGTCAGCCAGACGCTGGAGAAACTGGGGATTTCAGAGGAGGTTCGGATTTTTCAGATGGACGTGTTCAAGTTCATCGAATCGACCTCCAACAAGTTCGACTACATCTTCGCCGGGCCGCCCTACGGCTTGCCGACCATAGACACGATTCCCGGCCTTGTTTTTGAAAAAAAACTGCTCAACGACGGTGGCATCTTCGTCCTCGAGCACAACCCGCACCATGACTTTTTGGAAGACGGGAGGTTGTTCGATGTGCGGAACTACGGAAAGACAATTTTCTCCTTTTTTAGGGCTACTCAAAATCAAGACCTGCCAACCCAAATCTCAACTTCTAATGCAACTAATTGACGGCACCCTCCTCGCCAAGAACATCAAGGCCGAACTCGCCTCCGAGGTCGAGACGATGGTCAAGAAAGGCAAAAGGGCCCCGCACCTCGCCGCCGTCCTCGTCGGCAACAACGCAGCGAGTGAGGCTTATGTGGGCAACAAAATCCGCTCCTGCGAACAAATTGGATTCAAAAGCACCCTTGTCCGCCGGGGCGAGGGGTAACGAGGACGAGCTGCTCGACATCATCGCTGTAGCTCAACGACGACCCCGATGTGGACGGCTTCATTGTCCAACTGCCCTTGCAAGCATATCCGGGAGGAGAAAATCACCCTCGCCATCGACCCGAAAAAGGACGTCGACGGCTTCCACCCCGTCAACTTCGGCCGAATGGCACAGGGCCTGCCCGCCTATCTGCCCGCCACGCCCTTCGGCATCCTCGAAATGTTGCGCCGCTACAACATCGAGACAGCCGGGAAGCACGCGGTCATCGTCGGCCGCTCGAACATCGTGGGCACACCGATGAGCATCCTTCTCTCCCGGAAAGGCTACCCCGGCGACTGCGCATTGACCCTCGCCCACAGCCGCACGAAGAACCTCACCGAGGAGACCCTCCGGGCCGACATCCTCGTGGCCGCCATTGGCTCGCCGCACTTTATAAAGGAGGACATGGTGAAACCCGGTGCCGTTGTCATCGACGTGGGCATGAACCGAATCGACGACCCCTCGAAAAAGAGCGGCACCCGCCTCGTAGGCGACGTCGACTTCGAGGCCGTCGCGCGCCAGTGCAATATATCACCCCCGTGCCGGGCAGGTGGGGCAAAAGCCAATGCGGACTGCTTTGATGAACACGATGAAGGCGGCGAAGGGCGAGATTTTTGGCAAAAAACCGGCAGTGCCCGTGCGCCACCTGACAGAAAATCGCGGCTGATTTTGCCCATGAAAAAACGGTCTCTTGCCACTAAAATTCAATCCATGCGCCTACTGATGCTCGCCGCTTTTCTGTTGACCGGAACACTCCAGGCGCAGCGGCTGAACAAGTATTGGATTGAGTTCAACGACAAAAACAACAGCCCTTTTTTCCCTCCACCGACCCGCCGAGTTCCTCTCCGCCCGCTCCCTCCAACGCCGCGAAAAGGCGGGCATCCCGCTCGACGAAACCGACCTGCCGGTCAACCCTGGATATCTCAACGCGCTGATTTTCAACGGTTTGAAGCTGCATGGGTCTTCTCGTTGGCTCAACGGCGCGGCCGTCATCGCCGACTCGAACGCCATCAAACCGGTTGAAAAGTTGCCCTTTGTCAAATCGGTGAAGTATGTGAGCCCGGATATCGCGCCCAAAAACCCGCCCGTCCGCAAACCGCGCCGCTGGAACCCGAAGGCGGCACCGGTGCCCGAGCTCGGCCCCTATTTCGGTCATGCCGAAGACCAACTGACCATGACCGGCGAGGTCTTCCTACACGGCATCGGTGCGACAGGCCGGAGCAAAATCGTGGTGGACATGGACGGCGGTTTCATCAACGCGGACACGCTCCCTTTTTTCGACCGGCTGATTGAGGAAGGCCGCCTT
>JBGAWE010000088.1:0-17207 GCA_044227705.1 Saprospiraceae bacterium | reverse complement strand
GGTTTTTTGTGGAAAAGCTCGTGGTGAAATAGCCCGCCAGCGTCCGAACGAGAACTTGCCAGACAACGCCCGGCCGTGCCCACGACTGGGCGTTGTCTTTTGTCGCCGCCTCGCCGCTCTCCCCTCGGGTTTTGGAAGGGCTTTCGTAGAGAAATTTTCCCGACAGGAAAAACATTTAGACATTTGTCGAAATATCTAACCACTCGACATGAACCTCCTGTTCAAGGCCCTCAACGACCCCTCGCGCCGCAAAATCCTTGAAATGCTGCGCAGCGGCGACCTGACGGCCGGCGAGATTGCCGACAAGTTCGACATGACAAAGCCCACCATCTCGCACCACCTCGACCTGTTGCGGCAGGCCGGGCTGGTCGAAAGCGTCAAGCGCGGGCAGTTCGTCTACTACTCGCTCAACATGACGGTGCTCGACGAGATGGCCGCCTGGTTTCTCACCTTCAAACAATAACGAATCATGAAATCGACAAGACTATCCGAGGTCCTCGTCCTAGCCGCCTGTGCCCTGCCGTTCGCCTATCTCGCTTTCCTGTGGCCCAGCCTGCCCGAGACCGTCCCGACCCACTTCGACGCGGCGGGCAACCCCAACGGCTGGAGCAGTCGCTCGAGCCTCCCGCTCTTCCTGCTTCTCGTCACGCTGCTGCCGTGGGCCGCGCTCAAGTTCCTGCCGAAAATCGACCCGAAGCGCAACTTCGAGACCTTCCCCGAGAACTTCCAACGGCTGCGGCTGGTCATTGGGCTGGCGATGGCGGGCATCGGCTGCATAATTGTCCACTCGGCCGCGCACCCCGGTTTCCGACCGGGCGGCATGGTCGCGGTGGCGGTCTCCATCCTGTTGATGGGGCTGGGCAACTACCTCACGACCGTCCGCCCCAACTATTTCGTCGGCATCCGCACTCCGTGGACGCTCGAAAGCGCGGAGGTCTGGCGCAAGACGCACCAGTTGGGCGGACGGCTGCTGTTCGGAGCGGGGGTTCTGGGGCTCCTCGGGGCGCTCTTGCTGCCGGAGGTTTGGCGGATTCCGCTGGTTGTCGGGCTTGCTGTCGGGGCCTCGCTCGCGTCGGTGGTCTATTCCTATCTCGTTTATAAAAAGGGAAAGGAGGGCTGACGAAGCCGTCGTCGCTCGTGAGCGAGCGCATTGAATCACTCCATAAAAACCACCTGCCCGACAGCTACTTTTCATCCTCCGAAAAGACCGAAATCCGGTAGACCCCGCTTGGCAGCCCCGCTCTTTCCACGACAAAAGGCGACGCGCCCATCACCTCGCGGCGCACCAGCCGACCGGCCGTGTCGAACAGCCGAAACTCATACGCCTCGCCAGGCTCAAACCCGTCGAACTCGATTTCCGCCGCGCCCGCACCGGGTTCGGCACCACTTTCAGCAACGAAAGCCCACTCGGCCGCTCTGGTTTCTTTTGGACAAAACCTGTGTCGACCGTGTGCCAGACCGTTCCGGTCAAGACCGGCGAGTTGATGTCAAAATAGATGGCCGCCCGGTTCTCGAGGCGCGAACCGAGCGGCGCGTTGGGCCGGACGCGCACCGAGAACCGGACAAAACCGTGCGAACCGGCCTCGTCGCGCGTACTGTCGGGCAACCGGATGTTTTCAAAAACAAAGGAGAGGGCACGGCTCGCGCTGTCTTTTTTCAACATAAAAGCGTGGCTGGAAACCTCCGGCCGCGCCGTCGCCCAGTCGAGCCTCGGGTCGAGCGTGTCGCGCACCTCGACGCGAAAGGCCGTGTCCGTCCCGGTGTTTTGAAAGCGGATATCGTAGCGCAGCCACTGCCCGGGGGCCACGTCGTGCCGGGTGCCCCAGCCGGTTGGCCGCGCCGATTTGTCGTTCGGGTCGAAGCTGCCGACGACCGTCTGGCAGTCGGTGTAGTCGAACGGGCTGCCCGTCGCGTTGCCCGCCTGCTCGACGAAGCCGAGGCTGCGCATCGAACCGGCCAGCGGGCAGCCCTCGACCGCCACCGACGGCGCGGGCGCCAGCGGATGCCCCGCCACTTGCTCGATGCTGAAACGCCACGTGCTGCCGTCTGCGTCGAGGTAGAAGTCGCGGGCCTCGTTTGCCGAGAAGCTTTGGCTGCCGGTTTCGAACAGGTAGGCGTCGCGCAAGATGGCGTAGTCGAGCGGCCCGACGGGCTGCGCCGACGAGTTGGTGGCCGTGAAACGCACCTTGTCACCCTCGCAGCTCCCTTTTGCGACGACCGTCCCGTTTGTCCACGAAAAGCTGCCAACAGTCGGTATGGTGTCCGGCTCGACGTGCGCCGTCACACAGACCGACTGGCCAATCGCAATGCCTCCCGGACAGCCTGCCCGGACCGTGAAGCTGAACCGGACACAGTCGTCCGCCGCCACCTCGCCGATCGAGAAGCGGTACTTCCCACCGCCAACCGGGGCGAACGGCAGGCTGGCGCCCGTGGTTTCCAGCCCGACCGGCAACTCGACGGTCACGGCCGAGGCCGTGGCGGCGAGGTTGCCGTTGTTGCAGACGCTGGCCCAAAATACCGTGCTGGCGCACCGCCTGACCGGTGTCGTGCTGCCCAAACTGACCGAGAGCAGCGGCGATTTCACCCCGATTTTCACCGGAACCTCCAGGTGGACGCTGTCGCCGACCGTCGGCATGTCGACCGAAAAACTGGCCGCGCACGGCTGCCCGAACGGCGTCGTCGCCCGAACAATCGCGGTGTAACTGCCTAGCGGCAGCCGCGCCGTGAACTGCCCGTCGGGGTCGGCGACGACAGTCGAGCGGCTTTTCCCGTCGTCGAAAATGACGGCGAAACCGCTGGCCGACGGCTCGCCGGGCTGGGCGGCGCAGTCGTCGTCGAGGTCTTCCACAAACCGGCCGGTGATGGTGGCCGTCGGCAGGGCGAGTCGAAGGGCCATTGCACCGTTGCTGAAAACCATATTTCCCTGCCCGTCCTCGGCCAAGCTGGCATTGGTGATGTTGGGCTGTTTGAGCGTCGACCCGTCGGATATGACCAAGTCATTCCCGTTGAAGCACATCGCCTGGCCGCCCTTGACGACCATCCAGAGCCAGTTGCGGCTGTCCGTCTGCATGCCGAAAATCTCCTGCCCCGCGAGGATGTCGATTGGGACAGGCTGCGCAGGCAGCGTGTCCTGCCCGTCGAAGAACTGGACGAGCGGCTGACCGCTGCCCGTCGAATAGAGCCAGACCCCGTCGCCGCCGCCCGCCATACGTTCGAAGTGCGGGAGCACGGGGCCGGGTGGGAAAAAGGTCTTCCACACGCCGTTCTTCCATTGCGCCAGCCCCTGGTCGGTGGCCAGCCAGAGCCGGTCGAGCCGGTCGAGGGCGAAGGCGTAGCACTCCGTGAAGGGGATGCTCGGCTGCCCGTTGTTGTGCGCGTCGCTGATTTTCAGTGTGTCCACGGGGCTGTTCGGCGTGTAGCGCCACAGCGAGCCGAAGGCATCGTGCGGTTGGAAATAGAGCCGGTTCTGGTGGTCGACGGCCATCGAGACGAAGTTCGCCGGGCCGGGAGTGGGTGTCATGGCAATGATTTTGGCGTCCGTGTCGAGCCAAAAGGCGTGGCCGCTGGCCATGGCCGCACAGACGCGCCCCCCCCGGCCCGGCCGCCAGCCCGACGATGGTGGAGTCGAAAGTCGCGGGCTGGCCCGGGAGCCTCACGTACTCCGTCGCCTTCGTTGCCGGGAAATGGTGCGAGAGCGTGTTGCGGCTCGAAAACCAAAGGTCGCCCTGCCCGTCGCCGCCCGCCAGCCGGTCGTAGTCCACCGGCCCCAACCGCGAAGGGCGCCAGTGGAGGCCGTCCCATTCCTGTGTCCCCCAGAAATATTGGCTGTCCCAGACGTGGCCCTGCCCGTCGACGGAGAGCGCGTAATGCCCTGCCTGGAACTGGTCGGGCGCGTCGACTGGCAGGCGCGTCCACGCGCCGTTTTCGAGGTAGGCGATGCCGTCGGCCCATTTTCCGGCAACAAAAATCCGCCCGTCCGGCGCGAGGGCCAGCCGCTGCCCGCCCGGCGGGAGCGAGTCGACGAGGACGCCCGCCGCCCCGGCCTCCGGGAAAAAATGGATGCGCGACGCGACGAAGTCCGCCGAAAGGGTGTAAAAACCGCCGCCCGGCGCGAAGGCAAGGTCGAGGGCGTTGGGCAGGTCGGCGGCGTTGACCCAGCTGTTGCCGACGTGGCGGAAGACGCCGCCCCAATAGTTGGCAATCCACATGTTGCCGTCCGGCCCCGGCCGCATGGCCTGCACCTCGAAGACGCCAATTGGCCATGTGGTGTCCGGTTGCCAGACCCCGTTTTGGAGGGAGACTGGCGCACAGGTGCCGTCACAAACCCAGGCGCGGCCCGAGCCGTCGACGTCGACATAGCCGAGGCCGTCGGCGCAGTGGAAAAGGTCGTCCTTCGGCCAAGTCGTCCACTGCTGTCCGTCGAGCATGGCAACGCCCCGGTCGTACTCGTGCACCCACATCCGGCCCTGTGCATCGACGCGGACGGACGACTTCTGGTGGAGCGAGAGCGGCGAGTTGTGCGGCGTCCACACGGCGAGCACCTCGCCCGTCGAGGCGACGCGCTTGATGATGCCGTGTTGCGCGGCGAGCCAGATGGTGTCGCCTTTGATGAAATGGTTGGTCGGGAGGCCGAGGTTGAACAGCGTGTCGATTTGAGCCGCCGAGAAGAGGGGCAAAAGGCAGAGGACGGCCGGCCGGGCGAGTTGGGCGAGCTTCATGGAATCGAAGGTTTGGTTCGAGGAAGAGGCTGACCAAAAGTAGCCGGGCCGCCCAATCGGAGCCGCAAAATTCACCGCGCCGCATACGCCCGAAACCACTTGCATTCGCTCACCGCATCGCGGCAGAAGGCCGTCTTCGAGCAGTTCTTCTTTAAAAACTGGAAATACTCCCGGTACTCCGGCGGCACGTCGGGCACCAGCCGCGAGCCGGGCCGGTACTTGCACGACGGCGAGCAGTACCACTCGTTCAACTGGCACTTCGCGGCCATGAACGCGGCACGGGCCGTCAGCTCAGGATCTTTCGAGAGGTTGATGGCCTGCCGGAAATAGCCCAGGGCGGTGAGGCACGAGAGGTTCTCGCGGTTGCCGTGCGGCGTGCCGGGCATCGGGAAGACGCCCTCTTTTTGACGGGACAGAAAATCCCAGCTCGCGCCGCTTCGGAAGTTGTCCATCGCCCGCCACGCGGGGCCGAAGTAGGTCATGTTGTACCAAGCGAGGCCGAGTTTGTAAAAATCCGCCGCGCCACCGTCGAGCGCGGCCTTCGCCTCGAAGTCGAGCTTGATAAGCTCCTCGACGAGGTCGCGGCGGTCGATGACAGCCTCGGCCGAGGGGCAGTTGACGCAGTCGTTTATCCGCTCTTTAAAAGGTGAAAAACGGAGCTCCTTGTTCCGCTCCACTTCGGGGATGTTGCGCATCGCGGCGGCGGCGGCCTCGGGCTGGTTTTGCGAGAGCAGATAGGTCGCCCGCATGTCCCAAAAGACGCCCGTCAGCGCGTTGCCCATCGAGTCGCGAAGCAGGACGTCCTCCATCCGAGAGAGGTTTTGGGATTGAGCGGCGCGGATGAGGTCGTCGATTTCGGGCAACGTCGGGTTCATCCGCAAGCCGCGCCAGCCGAATCCCTCGAGCGCGGACTTGCCCGGCTGCCGCGTCTCTGCGTATCTGTTGGCCATCCAATCTCTGAGGAAAGGCTCGAAATCCGGCTGTTTTTTGAAAGCCGCAAAGCCCTTCACCGCGAAAACCTGGTCCTCCGCGCCAGCGGCGGCCGGGTCGATTTGGCAGAGCTTGAGGAGGAGCTGCCAGATGTCGAGCTGCTGGCGCATGGCCTTGTCCTCGTCCGTCGTGCCGAGGCCCTGTTCGGCAGCCTCGAGGGCGGGTTCGGCAGCGTAAAAATCGCCGGCGAGGATTTCGAGGTAGCCGTCCATCGCCCGCCAGAGGCGCGGGTGCGCGGCGTTGCCCGATTTCGCCACCCGCTCGACCAGTTTTTTCAAAGCAAGAAGGTGCTCGCCCGAGCTCTTCCTCAAAAGCGAGGTCTCCGGTCGGCCGAACTTCTTCTCCGAGACCGGCGTCGTGAGATAGATTTTTTCGAGTTGTTGAACATCGCTGACGAGCATCATCTCGAGCATCGTCGAGCGCGGGTCGAGTTCCCAGAGCTTTTCGAGGTCTGCCACCGTCGCATGGGAGGAGCCGCAGCGGAGGGCATAGACAATCGACCTTTCCCGGTCATTTTGGCAAAAAGAGAGCGTTTTTTGAAAGCTCGCGTCGTCGGGCAGCCAGAAGCTGCGGTAGGCCTGCGCCCGTTTCGAGGCGCAGTTTTGGAAAATCAGGGCGAAGCGGTAGGCGGCCTCCGGGTATTTTTTCAACCTGAAAAGCGCGCCCGCCTGATGCCCGAGCACCCACCAATAGACGATGCTCGGCCGCTTCCGCTGCACCTGCGGGAGGAGGCGGTTGTAGAGGTCGATGGCCTGCTGCCAGTCGCCCATGTAGTGCGCCAGCCGGACGATTTGATAGGCGTATCGCATCCGAAAGAAGTGGGAGCGCGTCTTTTCAAAACCCTCCAAGCCCTCTGAAATCAGCTTTTGCATCCCCTCCCGGTCGCGGCTGCCGGGCTTCCACGGGTCTTTCACGGGCTGGACGTGCGGCTCGCAGCGGCGGGTGAAAATCAAATACTCGACCGCCTCCGAGCAGTGGTTGTAGACCAAGACCTCGGCAAACTGGTTGCCAGTCAAAGTGCCGATGGGGTTCTTCGTCGACTCGCTCGCGGCCGAGCCGAGGAGGATTTGCAGCGCGTCCTCGTCGGCTTCAGACTATTTCGCCACGTCTTCGATGGCTGCTTTTTTGCAGAACCGCTCGCCCACTCGCGGAGGTTCTCGTCTTTGGATGTCTTTTTTGAGGAATTCATCATAGGTTGAGCCGAAGTCGAGGAAATAGGGGGCGAACTCGCTGGCCCGTCACGGATTTTGGGGTAGATGAAGGTGTAGCCGTCGAAGCGGACGGGCTGTGGCTGGCAGGTTGGGGGCGGCTTCTTTTCAACAAAGAAGAAAGGGAAGAGTATAAGGAGGAAAGAAAGTCTCATGCCGTCGGATTCTTGATCTGGAATTCGAGGCAAAAAAAGAACGGCGGAAGGGTTTGGAACCCTTCCGCCGTTTGTTTTCACCCGGAATCCTAAACCGTCACTGCTTCAAGAACTTCACCGTCTCCATCCGCTTGCCGCCGGTCGTCAGGCGGGCGAAGTAGACGCCGGGCAGCAGGTTCGAGCCGTCGAAATCGACGGTGTACTCGCCCGCTGCTTCCTTATGGTTTTTCAAAACGGAGAGCCGCTGGCCGCTCATGTTGAAGATTTCGAGCTGCACAACCGCCTCGCTGTCAAGCACATAGGCGATTGTCGAGCGGTCGGTCATCGGGTTGGGGAAGGCGGCGAGGCTGTTGCCCGTCGCCACAGCCGGGGCGATGCCCATGTCGCTGCTTTTCTCCATCGCCTCGACCGGTTTGTTGACGGCCGGGGGCGTGCCCAGTTCCTGGTCGTCGCCCGACCAGGGGTTTTGGACGTAGGGGAAGCGCGTCTTGAAGGCGACCTCATTCTTCTCCACGCCCGTCGAGTAGGTCAGCGTGTTGAGGAGCTTCTGTGTCACCGGGCTACCGCCCGTGAAATCGTCGTACCAGAGGCCGATGGCCGCGAGGGCTACGCCGCCGACGGCTTGCAGCTCGATGCGGGTCACGTCGTCCTCGAGGCGGCGGCCGTTCGGGAAGCCGTCCATGTTCGGGATGAACTCGAGGTTTTTCGTCTGGTTGTACGGCGCTTGCGTCAGGCCGGCGACGCAGGCGGCCACGATTCCCTCGCTGGAGAAGGCCGGGTCGTTGCGCGGCGTGGCGGGTGTGGCCATGTTGAGGCGCAGCATGTCGCCGCCGTTGGGCAGGAAGTTGTTGATGAACGGCTTGCCCTCGGCGAGCGGGTTGCCGCCCTTGCCGGTCGCCAGTTGGTACGGCTTGAAGTTCGGCACGCCCGTGTGGAAGATGGGCCACAGGTCGACTGAGCGGGGCTTGCCCGCGCCGGGCAGCAGGAGGGTGCCGAAAATCGCGTCGTCGAGCGCGGTCCCGGCGACGGCGGCAGAGCCTTTGAGGCCGTAGAGGCCGTCCTTTCCGTTTCCGAAGTTGAAGGCACCGAGGCTGTTCTTCTGGATGCGCAGTTTGCCGAAGGCCGGGACCGCGCCGCCGAACAGCGCGTCGTCCATGTAAAGGGCCAGCTCGGGGTTGTAGAAATACGGGTCGAGCGTCGTCTCGGCGTACTCGTCATACGGCGTGAGGGCGTTCCAGTAGTCCTTCTTCCCGATGGGGATGACGGCCTCGTTCGTCAGCGGCATGCCGAGGCGCGAGACCTGCACCCAGTTGCCCGAGTACGATTCCTTGCCCTGCGAGAGCGTCCGAACCTGCTGACGGCTGGCCGAGGCCCAAACGCCGATGACGTAGTTCGGGTCGAGGATGCTGGTCGGGGCGCTGGCCGCGCCTTTCTTTTTCAAGTAGGAAATCGGGATTTGCAGGCAGATGGCCGAGACGTTTTTCTTGTAGAGGCCGTCGCGGGGCGCGCCCGACATCTGGCGCGGCGCGTCTCCGAGGTCGAATATGCCGCCGAGGTCGACGAAGAAGGGGTCGTCGCAGGGGCCGACGTAGACGTTCTCGCCCGTCGCCGCCGTGAGGATGGACTTGTTGAGGAGCACCTGATAGGTCGTGTTCAGCCCCGCGCCGCCCGAGATGCTGCGCTCGCCGATGTTCGTCGGCGGCACCTTGCCGTTGTAGACGATGGTGACGAACGTCTTCCCGCCGTTGTCGGAGCGGGAGAGGTCGTAGGTCATCTTGAGGTTCTGCTTGCCCAGGCGGATGTTGAAGAAGGTGGTCGGGTCCTCGTTCTTCATCTTGAAGACCACGCGGTAGATGATCTCGTCGCCCGGCTTCGAGGCGTCGTTGTCGATGTGGATCTCGTAGCGGATGTTCTCGCCGAAGGAGTAGTAGTTCGGCCCGCCCTGCGGGAGTTGCAGCGGGACGTAGGTGGCGATGAGCGTGACGGTGCTCGGCCGGTCGGGGCTGCGGAAGGCGTAGAGGTCGCAGTTGTCGGCCAACGGGTCGTCGGCGATGAGCGGTGCCTCGCGGTGGCTCGAGGCCATCGCCGCCGTCGTGGCGAGTGCCGCAAAGAGGAGCGGCAACAGGCGTTTATTGATGAGATTCATTGCTTTTTCTTTTAGAAGTTGATGGTTTTAGTTCACCTCCGTCCCTTTCCACGGCGAGGCGACATAGGGGAAGCTCGTCTTGAAAGGCTTGTCGTTCTTTGAGATGCCCGTGTCGTAGGTCAGCACGTTGACGAGGTTCGGCGTCACGGGGCTGCCCGACGAGTAATCGTCGTACCAGAGGCCGATGGCCGCGAGCGCGACGCCGGAGACGGCCTGCAGTTCGATGCGCGTCACGTCGTCCTCGAGGCGCCGCCCGTTCGGGAAGCCGTCCATGTTGGGGATGAATTCGAGGTTCTTCGACGTGTTGTAAGGGGCCTTCGTGAGGCCAGCGACGGCTGCCGCGACGATGCCCTCGCTCGAAAAATCGGCCGAGGTGCGCGGCGTGACGGGCGTGGCCATGTTCAGCCGGAGCATGTCGCCGCCGTTCGGCAGGAAGTTGTTGATGAACGGCTTTCCCTCCGCGAGCGGGTTTCCGGCCTTGCCGGTCGCCAGTTGGTACGGCTTGAAGTTCGGCACGCCCGTGTGGAAGATGGGCCAGAGGTCGACCGAGCGGGCCTTGCCTTTTCCGGGAAGGAGGAGGGTGCCGAAAATCGCGTCGTCGAGCGCGGTGCCAGCGACGGCGGCCGTGCCTTTCAGGCCGAAAAGGCCGTCTGCGCCATAGCCGAAGTTGAATGAGCCGAGCGATTTTTTCTGAATCCGCAGCTTCGAGAAGGCTGGGACGGCCGTGCCGTAGAGCGCGTCGTCCATGTAAAGGGCCAGCTCGGGGTTGTAGAAATAGTTGTCGAGCGTCTGGTCGGCCAGTTCGTCGTAGGGCGTGATGGCGTTCCAGTAGTCCTTTGAGCCGATGGGGATGACGGCCTCGTTCGTCAGCGGCATGCCGAGGCGCGAGACCTGAACCCATGCCCCCGAGTCGTCCGGCGCGTTGCCGAGGGTCGAGAGGGTGCGCGTGACGCGGCGGCTGGCTGAGGCCCAGAAGCCGATGACGTAGTCGCCGTCGAGGATGCTGGTCGGCTGCGCGGGCGCGCTGGCCTTCTTCAAAGTTGAAATCGGGACTTGGATGCAGATGGCGTGGACGTTGGTGTGGCCGATGCCGTCGCGCGGCTGGCCGCCCTGACGCGGCATATTCCCCAAATCGAACACGCCGCCGAGGTCGACATAGAACGGGTCGTCGCACGGCCCGGCGTAGATTTTCTCCCCGCTCGTCGCCGTCGTGATGGCCCCCGAGATGAGCGCGTCGTAGGTCGTGTTCAGCCCCGCGCCGCCGCCGATGGAGCGGTCGCCGATGTTCGGGGGCGGCACCGTCCCGGCTGCGACGATGGTCGCCCACGTCTTCCCGCCGTCGAGCGAGCGCTCGCACTTGTAGGTGGCCTTCAGGTTCTGCATCCCGAGGCGGATGTTGAAGAAGGTCGTCGGGTCCTGGTTCGTTCGGGTGAACGTGAAGCGGTACGTCACCTCGTCGCCCGGCTTGCTCGCGTCGTTGTCGACGTGCAGCTCGTAGCGGATGTTCTCGCCGAAGTTGGCGTAGTTCGGCCCGCCGTAGGGCAGTTGCGCCGGGATGTAGCAGGCGATGAGGGTGACCGTGCTCGGGTCGTCGGGGCTGCGGAAGGCGTACACATCGGTGTTGTCCGCCAGCGGGTCGTTGGCGATGAGGGGCGCCTCGCGGTGGCTCGAAGCGGTGGCCGAAAGGGCCAGCCCGAGCATGCCGAGGGCCGCCAACCCCGCTCGCCGGAGTTTGGAAACAAAGGCTTTCATTGTCTGAAAAAAGTTTGATGATGAGACTTTCGGGCGGGCGAAATGGCATCGCGCCGTGGCCGATTGATGGTCAGTTTGTCGGGTTGCGAGGAAGGGGCGGCGCTGCCTCTTTCTAGAATTTCGGCTGCGACAAATGACTTACGGGTAGGGCCGGGGTTTGGATTTTCGGGACCTGAAATTTTTGACCCGTCTAATTTTGAGCCATGACAAACCCAGCCGACCTGTCGCTGCGCCCCTCCCTCTTTTGGGACATCGACGTGACAAAGCTCGATGCCCAGCGGCACCGCCAGTTCATCATCGAGCGGACGCTGATGCGCGGCATGAAAGAGGAGTTCGACCTCGTCCTCCAGTTCTACGGCCGGGACGCGGTGCGCGAAGCCGCCCTCGCCGCCCGTTACCTGGACGAGCGGACGCTGGCCTTTTGCTGTGCCATCTTCGACATTCCCAAAACAGAGTTACGATGCTTCAAACTCGCACAGTTGATGCCCGCACTTTGAGGCTGCACAAAAAGCTGACGGCCCTGCCCTGCGTCGCGCCGTTCTCGCTCGTCGGCGACACGGCCCTCGCCCTTCAGTTAGGCAACCGCGTCAGCAAGAAGGACTTCTACGACATCCACTTCCTCCTCCAAAAGATGACGCTTCCCGAGATGCTCGACCTTTACGCCCAAAAGTTCGAACACACGACGGTCTTCCACGTCCTCAAAAGCCTGACCTATTTCGGCGACGCCGAAGACCAGCTCGACCCACAGGTTTTTGACCGGAAAGTGTCGTGGGTAAAGGTCAAGTCGAGCCTCCAACAGGCCGCCCAGAAGATTTACAAGTGAGCTTGTTCAACACCAATTTCAAATGACGCGACCGCTCGTCCTCCTCCACGGCGCCCTCGGCTCGGCCGAGCAGATGCGCCCTCGCCGATCGCTTGCCGCAGGCCGTCACCTTCGACCTCCCCGGCCACGGCCGCCGCATCGGCGAACCGGGCGATTTCTCCATCGCCCGGTTCGCCGATGCACTGCTCCTTTTTTGATGAAAAGGCTACGTCGCCCTCGAACTGGCCCGCCGCTCGCCCGAACGGGTGCGCCGCGTCGCCACGCTCGGCACGAAGTTCGACTGGTCGCCCGAGACGGCCGCACAAGCCGCCGCCGGGATTGACCCCGAAAAGTGGCTGGCGAAGGCCCCTTTCTTTATCGAAATGCTGAAAACCCGGCACGGTGAGGACGGCTGGTTGCGCGTCGTCGAAAAGACGAAGGCCATGATGCACGGCCTCGGCGCCGCGCCCGACTTGACGGCCGAGCGGCTGGCCGAAATCTCAACCCCCGTCCTCGTCATGCTCGGGGAATTGGACAACACTGTTCCCGAGGAGGTCAGCCGGGCGGCTGCCGAGCAGTTGAAAGCTGGGCGATTCTTGCTGCTGCCGGGGGTGAAGCACGCTTTTGAGCAGGTCGACACGGCCAGCCTGGCCAACGTCCTTTCCCCTTTTTTCACGGAAAAATGAGCGGCGCGTCAGGGCCTGTGCCTAAGCCCGAGCCGCAGCACCGCGCCCATGCCCATCTCGATGCTCCCTGCGTATCCGAGGTGCACCTGCGCCCCGAAGTGGCGGCCAATGAGGCCGAACTCTGCCCGGAGCATCATCGTGTTCACCCGCAGCCCGGTGTAGGTCAGACCGAAGCCATAGTGGAGGAGCGGCGACGAAGGTGGTTTCAGCCGCTTGCCTTTCCTAAAACCGGCATAAAACTGGTCGAGCGTGTTGTGCGAGGCGAACGTCGAGGGCCACGTCCCGGCCAGCATTTGCCAGCCGTCCTCGTGCCCGATGCGCATCTGCAGGTCGAGCTTGAACTGGGTGTTCCGGCTTTCGTAGTCGCTCTTGCCGAGGTTTCGGTAACCGCCCAGCAAGAGGCCGAATAAGCGCGAGTGGAGTGTGCAGTACAGCCCGAGGAAGCGGTCGTCTCGGTGGTACCGCCGACCAAAATTGCCGCTGGCGTGGGTCGAGCCGTGCAGGTATTTCATGCCGTAGCCGACGCGGAGGCGGTCGACGCTGCTGGTCGGCTCGATGGCGATGTCGAAGTTGGTCACGCTGTTCGTCTCATTGTCCCTTACGCCGTCGAATTCTCGACCGGAAATGTCGGCCGAACCCTGACCGACTGCGATTTTCAGCCAAAATGCAGGTTCATTTTCTTCGAGCGGGATGCTGTCGGCTTTGGCGGGCATGGCGGCGATACCAGCCGAGGGCCGGAGGAGGGCCGTCGCGGAGAGAAGGAAGACAGTCTTTGAAAAAAGGACGTGATTCATGGTCGGGCAATTTTTTTCGAAGGGATGTATCTCGCGTCAAAAAGGTAGCTCAACCGCGATTAATTATCTCGGCAGAAACACCTCCGCCATCATGCACCGCGCCGAGCCGCCGCCATAGGTCTCGATGGTCGGCAGCGGCGCGTGGAGGAGGCGGGTGTGCGCTTCGAGCGCCTCGATCTGGGCGGCGGTCAGCGACGAAAAGGCCTGTTCGCTCATCACGAGAATCCGCTCGCCGTCGGTGTTCTGCACTTGCAGCATGTTTCCCGCGAAGCGGTTCATCTGGTCGAGCGAGATTTCCACAATCTCCTTCCCGGTCGACTCAAAAGTCTCGACGAGCTGCCCGCGCTCGGCCTCGTCGCACACGGAGTCGAGGCAGATGACGACGAAGCCCTCGCCCATCGCCATCATCACGTTGGTGTGGTAAATCTCCTGCCCGGCCGCGTCTACGGCGTGGAAGACGATGGGCGTGTAGCCCGTTTTTTCACAGAAATCGGAGAGAAGCCCCGCGTCCGTCCGGGGCGAGAGGCAGGCGTACGCCAGCTTGTTTTCATGGTCGAAAATGATGCTGCCGGTGCCCTCGAGGAAGCGGTCGTCGGCCTCGCTGCCTTCCAAGTGCATCCGGTTTTTAACGGAAAAGCCTGCCTTTTCGATGGTTTCAATGACAACCTCCTGCCTTTCGAGCCGCCGGTTCGGGGCGAACATGGGCCATGTGACCACCGTTCCGTCCTCGTGAAAACTGACCCAGTTGTTCGGGAAAACCGCGTCGGGCTTGACGGGCGCGGCCCCGTCCTCGGCGACGACGACGTTGACGCCCGCCTCGCGCAGTTTTTCCACGAAGCCGTCGAACTCTGTCCGCGCCCGGTCGCGCATCTCGGCGGGCGAGAGCTTCCCGTCGCGGCTCTGGAAGGCGTTGCTCTCGGCCGTCTCGGGGTTGAATCCGAAGCTGGCCGGGCGGACCATGAGGATGTTGGGTGTCGTCTGTTGTGCCATCTTTCTTTGAGAATTTTGGGCGAAAGTAGGCAACGATTCGCCGGGCTGGATGGCGCAAGGATTTGACGGATTGGACGCGGATTTCTGTGTTCAAAGGATTTGACGGATTGGACGCGGATTTCTGTGTTCATCTGTGTCCAATCCGTCAAATCCTTGCGCCATCCAGCCCGGCCCGGCAATCTGTTTACCTTCGCCCAGCCCTCGCGGCTTTTCCTAAAAATTCGGACATGAAAAATATTCTCGTCTCTCTAATCGCCTCTCTTTCAACCATTTGCGCGGCCGAGGCGCAGGTCAGTTGCTCCCCGATCTTCCCGACGATGGAGGACACCGTGACCATCACCTACGACGCGACGCAGGGCAACGCGGCCCTCGTCGGCGTCTCGCCCGTCTACCAACACGCGGGCGTCATCACCAACTTGAGCACCGGGCCGTCGGACTGGAAGCACGTCGCCACCACTTGGGCCTCGACCACCGCAACGGCGCAGATGACCAGCGCGGGGACGAACCTGTGGACGAAAAAAATCCACATCCGCAGCTTCTACGGAATACCGGCGGGCGAGACGGCGACCAAGCTGGCCTTCGTCTTCCGCAACGCGGGCGGAACGGTCGTCGGGCGGGCTTCCGATGGAAGCGACATTTATTACGACATCGTGCCGGACGACGGGCTTTTGCGGACGCGGTTTTTGAACCCCGTCGAGTCGTTCAAGCTGACGACGGTTGGCCAGGTTTTCAACCTGAAATGCGCGGCGAGCGACAAGGCGACGCTGAAACTGTTCGACAACGGGGCCTTGCTCATCGAAAAACCTGCCGCTGAAATCCTCGACTACGCGCTGACGACTACGGCCGGTTTCCACAAAATCGAGTTCACGGCGGAGACGGCGACGCAGGCCTCGACCTCCGTTTTCAACTACCTCGTCCCGGCGGCGGTGACAGTGGCCGACCCGCCCTCGGGGACTGAGCTTGGGGCGACCGTTCTCTCTCCCGGCAACATCCGCTTTCGGCTCGACGCGCCAGGGAAGACGAACGTCTACGTCATCGGCAGCTTCAACAACTGGCAGCCGACGGCCGATTCGCAGATGAAAAAGAGCATCGACGGCAAGACGTGGTGGCTCGACGTGGCAGGCGTGGATTTTGGCCAACCCGTTGAATATCAATACCTTGTCGATGGGCTGTTGAAGATTGCCGACCCGCTCTCGACGCTCGTGCTCGACCCGAACAACGACTCGTGGATCGACGCAGCGACGTGGCCGAACCTGCCCGCCTACCCGACAGGAAAGACGACGGGGACCGTCTCTCTTTTGAGATTGAATCAGCCGCCGTTCGACTGGCAAGTCCAAAATTTCGCGAAGCCGAAGAAGACCGACCTGGTGATCTATGAGCTTTTGGTCCGAGACTTCCTCGCCGCGCACAACTACCCGACGCTGCTCGACACGCTCGACTACCTCCAAAATTTGGGCGTCAACGCCATCGAATTGATGCCCGTCAGCGAGTTTGACGGGAACATCAACTGGGGATACTCGCCCGCCTACCACTCGGCACTCGACAAGTACTACGGGTCGCCGGAGCTTTTCAAGACCTTCGTCGACGAGTGTCACAAGCGAGGGATTGCCGTCCTTTTGGACGTCGTCTACAACCACGCGACGGGCGACAGCCCGCTGGCCAAGCTCTATTGGGACGCGGCCAACAACCGCCCCGCCGCCGACAACCCCTGGCTCAACCCGGTGGCGAAGCACCCCTACAACGTCTACAACGACTTCAACCACGAGAGCGCGATGACGAAGGAGTACGTCGACAAGAGCCTACGGCACTGGCTCGACGAGTACCACGTCGACGGCTTCCGGTTCGATCTGTCGAAAGGATTGACCCAAAAGCAGTCCTCGAACGACGCCCAGATGGCGGCCTACGACGCGTCGCGCATCGCCATCATCAACCACTACGGCTCGACGATTTGGGCGAAAGACCCCGGCTCGCTCGTCATCCTCGAACACTTCGCCGATAACACGGAGGAGAAGGAGCTTTCGGCCGACGGCTTCATGCTCTGGGGCAACATCCGGTGGAATTACAAAGAGCTGGCACTCGGCTTCACGAACGGGCAGAACGACCTCACTTGGGGCGTTTGGAAGAACCGGGGCTGGGCGGCGCCGAACCTCGTCTCGTACATGGAGAGCCACGACGAGGAGCGGCTCGTCTACGAGTGCAAGACCAACGGCAACTCGGCTAACGCGGCGCACGACGTGAAGAAACTGGCCGTCGCCACGCGGCGGCGGGAGCTTTGCGACGCGCTCTTCTACACCCTGCCGGGGCCGAAGATGTCCTGGCAGTTCGGCGAGCTGGGCTACGACTATTCCATCAACTATTGCCAAAACGGCACCATCAACAACGCCTGCCGCACCGACCCGAAGCCCATCAAATGGGACTACCTCGGCGATGCCTCGCGCAAGCACTTGCACGACGTGGCCGCCGCGCTCATCCACCTGCGCATCAACGAGGACGTTTTCGAGACCCAGGATTTCACGCTGAACATCGGGGCGGGCTTGATAAAGCGAATCATGCTCAACTCGCCGTCGGCGAACGCCGTGATATTGGGCAACGCCGCGACGGCCGCGCTGACCGTCTCGGCCACCTTCCAGCACACGGGAACATGGTATGAATACCTGACGGGAAAAGAAATCTCGGTCGGCAACGTCAGCCAGTCGTTCAGTTTCGAGCCGGGCGAGTACCGCGTCTACCTCGACAAAAAGGTGGACTTGCCGCCGGGGGTGACGCTGGCGAGCGCAGATTTGCCCGCCGTTTTCGACCAGTTGGAGGTCTTTCCGAACCCAGCGACGGAGGGACGTTTCACGGTCGCTTTCTCTTTGAACAAAAGGGCGCGGCTGGCTGTCTCGCTGTTCGACTTGAGCGGGCGGCTGGCCAAAAGCCTCGGTTCGGGCGAGTTTTCCGATGGTGAAAACTTCATCGAAACCGAA
>JBGAWE010000087.1:0-16590 GCA_044227705.1 Saprospiraceae bacterium | reverse complement strand
GACGGTGACGGTGAAAGTCCCGGCGACCGTCGTCGTCAGCGTCTGGTTTGAGGTCGTGTTGTTCCACAAAAAGGAAACGGCGGTCGGCGAGACGGCGGTCAACGTGACGGACGGGTTGCCGCAATTTATCTGCCCGTTCAGCGGCGTCACGTCGAGGTCTGGCTGGGTGAAATTCTGGGTGACGACGACGGTTTGGGTAGCCGTGCAAAGGTTCGAGCCGGTGACGGTGACGGTGTAGCTGCCCGCCGAGTTGACGGTCAAAACGGGCGTGTTGTTCCCGTTCCCCCATGAAAAAGTGGCTCCGGGCGCGTTGCTCGAAGCCGTGAGCGTGGCCGTCGGCGAGGTGCAGTTCAAAACGGGCGCGGCGGGCGAGACGGCCAAATCGGGCTGCGCCGTCGAACCGCCGACCACGGCCGAGGCGGTGTTCGAGCAGCCGTTCGCCGCCGTGACGGTCACGGTGAACGTGCCGGGCGAGGTGGCGACGACGGTGTTTTGGTTCGACGAGTTCGACCAGAGGTAGTTCGGCGTGGCCGCGTTCGTCGTCGCCACGAGGGTGGCCGACGGGTCTTGGCAGGAAAGCGTTGCGGTGGCCGGGGCGATGGCCGCCGTCGGCAAAGCGGTGACGGCGCCGACCGACATGGTTATCATCTGCGAACAGCTCACCGCGTCGGTCACGGTGACCGAGTAGTTGCCCGCCGGGAGGCCGGTGCGCGGGTTCGAGCCGCTGCCCGCCTGTCCGCCCCAATCGATGACGAAGGGCGGGTGGTCGCCGGTTATAGTCAAGAAGACCTGCCCGTTTCCGGCGTTGCAATAGTCTGGCGAGGTGGTGGCCTGAACGGTGGGCGGCGGCAGTTCGCCTATCGAGGCGGTGGCGAGAACGGTGCAACCGTTCGCGTCCGTCACGGTCACCGTCCACGCACCGGCGGTCATCATCAAGCGCGGGCTGGAGCCGCTGCCGGGTGCCGTTCCCCAGTCGATCGTATAGGGAGTCGAGCCGCCGGTGATGGTCAAATGGCTTTGCCCCTTCGTCTGCCCGCAGGTGTCGGGGAAGTCCGTCGTCGTGACGGTCGGGGCGTTTGGCGCGGTCACGGTCGTCGTCGCCTCGAAGGTGCAGCCGAACGAGTTCGTCACTGTGCAGGTGAAAGTCCCGGCGGGCAAAAGGCTGCGCGGGTTCGTGCCGACGCCCGGCTGGCTGCCCCATTCATAGCTGAATGGCCCGCCGCCCGAGGGCGTGAGGGTGATTGTGCCGGTCGCCGAGCCGCAGGTGGTCTGGGTCGCAACCGTCGCCACGCCCGAAATCTCCGGTGCCTGCGTGACGGTCGAGGAGACAACCTTCGTGCAGCCGTTCGGCCCCGTGACGGTGACGGAATAAGTGCCGGGCGCGTTGACGAAGAAGATGGCGGAGGTCGAGCCGTCCGGCCAGAGGAAAACCGCGCCCGTTGTCGTGGAGCTTGCCGTCAAAGTGAGCGACGGGTTCGTGCAAGTGAGTTGCGGGCTGGCGGGCGAGATGGAGCCGTTCGGCAGCGAGCTGTTCTGCGTCACCGTCGAGGAGGCGGTCGCGGTGCAGCCGTTGGCCGGGTCGGTCACGGTGACGGTGTGGGTTCCGGCGGTCGAGACGGTCTTCGTGTCGGAGGTGTTGCCGCCGCCCCAGTTGTAGGTCGCCCCCGTCGTCGCCGAGCTGGCGGTGAGCAAAACCGTTGAATTTGAACAAGTTATCTCGCCGTTGGCGGGCGAAACGGCCGCATCGGGCTGTGCCTGATTGGCCGAGACCGAGGCCGAGGCCGTGTTTGTGCAGCCGTTCGGCGCAGTGATTGTCACCGTGTAAGTCCCCGCTGCCGAGACGGTTTTTGTCGGAGTCGTGTTTCCTCCCCCCCAATTGAAGGTCGCGCCGGTCGTCGTCGAACTGGCGGTCAAAACGGCCGTCGCGTTCGTGCAACTAATCGTCGCCGTCGCGGGCGAGACGCTGGCCGTCGGCTGGTCGATGTCCTGGTCGACCAAAATCGAGGCGGTGCCGGTGCAGCCGTTGCCCGCCGTCACGGTGACGGAATAGCTCCCGGCGGTCGAGACGGTCAGGGTCGGCCCGGCCGTTCCGCCGTTCCACAAAAAGGTCGCGCCGGTCGCGCTGCTCGAGGCCGTCAGCGTGAGGGAGGTCGTCGTGCAGGTCAAGACCGGGCTGGCGGGTGAAATCGTCACCGTCGGCAGGCCGGCATTTTGGGTGACCGTGGCCGAGGCTGTGGACGTGCAGCCGTTCGTCCCCGTCGCCGTCACGGTGAAAGTCCCGGCGGCAGAGGCGATTTGAGTTGATGTCAAATTCCCATTTCCCCAGTTGAAAGTCGCGCCCGCCGCGCTCGTCGCCGTCAAAGTGGCAGTAGGGTTTCCGCAGGTCAAAACGGCCGTCGCGGGGGTGACTGTCGCGCCGGGCGGCGTGTTGTTTTGGGAAATCGTCGAGGTCGCCGTTGCCGTGCAACCGGTCGCGGGGTTGGTCACGGTGACGGTGAAAGCCCCGGCCGTCGTCGCGTTTTGGGTGGTCGATGTGTTGCCGCCGCCCCAGTTGAACGTCGCGCCGGGCGTGCTCGAAGCGGCGGTCAGCGTGATGCTCGAAGTGTTGCAGGTCAGTTGCCCCGTCGTCGGGCTGACGGTCGCGTTGGGCGGCGTCGTGTTCTGCGTAATCGCCATGTTCGAGACGGCCGTACAGCCGCCGCTCGAAGTCGCGGTGACGGTGTAAGTCCCTGAAAGAGAGGCCGTTACGAGCGAACCCGGCACGTTTCCCCCGCCGGGTATCGTCCATGAAAACGTCGCGCCCGGCGGCGTGGAGGCGGCCGTCAGGGCGATGGTGGAGACGGTGCAACTTAAAACCGTCGTGTTCGGATTGGAAGTAATCGAGACGACGGGCAAGCCCGTGTTTTGGGTAATCGTGATGGAAGCCGTCGCCGTGCAACCGTTTGCCGCCGTGACGGTGACGGTATAGGTCCCCGCCGCCGAGATGGTCACGGCGGCGTTCGTGCCCAGGCCGCCCGACCATGCGTAGGTGCCGCCGCCCGTCGCCGTCAGGCTGATGGAGGCGTTGTTGCAGTTCAATTCTGTGGAGCCGGTGTTGTTGGTGATGGCGGCGGTCGGCGGCGTGTTGTTTTGGGTGACGACTTGCGTGGCGGTGCCGGTGCAGCCGCTGGCCGTCGTAGCAGTGACCGTGAAAGTCCCCGCCGATGTAACCGAAATGGAGGGCGAGGCGGAACCTGTAGACCATTGATAGGTCGCCCCGCCGCTGGCGGTGAGGGTCACGGTCGGGTTCGTGCATCCTATGACCGTGCCAGGCGAGGCCGCGATGGTCACGGCCGCCCCGCCGCCGACGGTCACGGTCACGTCGTCCGTGTCGGTGCAGCCGCCGGTCGCGGAGGTGACGGTGACGACGTAGGTCGTTGTCGCCGCCGGGCTGGCGATGGGGTTGGCGATGTTCGTCGCGCTCAACCCTGCGGGCGGCGACCATGCGTAGGTCCCGCCGCCCGAGGCCGTCAGGGGCGTCGAGCCGCCCGCGCAAATGGTCACGTCGGAGCTGACGTCGGCGTCGGGCTTCGGGACGATTTGAAGCTGCTTTTCCGCCACGCAGCCGACCGTCGCGTCATAGATGTAGAGCGTTGTCGTCGTCGAAAAGCTGAACGACGCGCCCGCCGCATAGGCCGTCCCGGTGCCGTTCGGGCCGGTGTAGTATTTCTGGTTTCCCGTCAAATTGGTGCCCGTGATGGCCGGGAGCGTCAGCGGCGAGGTCGCGCAGAGCGGCGAGACGGGGTTGTTGAACACCGGCACCGTCGGGAAGCCCGTCACCGGCGGCGCGGTCGTGCAAGGCGCGGAGGTGCCCGAGGTGCCGCTCGTCAGGTAGTAGTCGCCGTCGGTGTTCGAAGGGTTCGGGTATGTCCAATATGCTTGGCAGGAGCAGCCGTTGATGGCCAGCCCCGTCGTGCGCGAGGCGGTGTTGGAAAAAGCGCCGCTCGAGCGGTCGCAGCTGTTGCGGACGACGTAGACGCACTTCTCGTGCCCCGCGCAGATGCCCGAATAATTGATGACCGACGGGCCGCCGTTGTTCGCCGTGCATTGCAGGACGACCATCGTGTTGGGCGGCACGACGGTCGTGCCGTTCGCCGAGATGAAGTTGGCGCAGCCCGTGACGTGCGAGATGTCGCCCGCCATCAGCCCGCAGGGCGTCGAGCCGACGTTGGTCCCGAAGCCGTTGTTGAAAAGGAAGCCGATGTCGTTGTTGACCGCGCCGCCGCCGTTGCTCTGGAAGTCGATCTGCAGGTCGCTCAGCGTGAAGCCGCCGCCCGAGTTGATGATGATGAACTCGTCGGGGTCGACGCCGGCGAGGTTGTAGCAGCCGTTGATGAAAATCGCCGAGATTGTCGGGCACGGTGCGCACGGCGGCATCGAGAGGAGCGAGACGAGCGGGGCCGTTTCGAGCCGCGACTCTTTCACGACCTCCCCTTTTTCAAAATAGAAGACGGGTATCTCGCCCCCGCCGTGCTGCGGCGCCCGGTCGGCGAAAGCGAGGTCGATGTCCTGTGCGGCAAGGCGGGCGGCGAGCGAGGCGACAACGGCCAGCAGGCTCATTTTTTTCATGGAAAACCGGTCGGAAAAAGCTGGGAGGAACTGCGTCATGTGCGGATTGGATAAAGAAAATCGGCCGCTCGCGCCCGGCCTCGGATTCGGCGGCAAAGGTACATCGGCGGCCAGTTCCGCTGTTCCCGGCGCGGCGCGGCATGGGCCGTGTCGGCCCGATTTGACGCAGACTTAATTCAAGCAAAAGAAATTCGAGAGGTCACATCCTACGCGCCTCCGCCTCCGCCCGCTGGATTTCGGGCAAGAACTCCCCCTCCAAATCGCGAAACCCGTCCGGGCGCAGCCGCAGCGCCTGATTGACCACTGCCGCC
The DNA here is from genome assembly GCA_044227705.1 of Saprospiraceae bacterium. Lineage (GTDB taxonomy): Bacteria > Bacteroidota > Bacteroidia > Chitinophagales > Saprospiraceae > JANOQP01. The sequence continues at coordinate 11,671 of JBGAWE010000087.1, read as the reverse complement.
CGGAACTGCCGGTTCTGCACGAAGTTCTGGTCAGGCGTCAGCGCGTCGTCGTAGCCTGAAAAGAGGTTCTCCCGCGCCGCGCCGAAGACCGCTTTTTGAAAATCCTCGTCGGCGATGAACAGCTCCCCCACCCTGTCCAATTGACGAGAAAAATAATCGGAGCGCAGCCGGTGCAGCCTTTCCTCGAGGGCGAGCTTGCGGGCCTGCGCGGCGGCGGAGCTTTCCTTTTTGGCCTTCTCCTGCTCCTCTTTTTGGGAGAAATCGGGCAAATTCCCGTCGTGCGCCAGCCGGTAGAGGTAGCCGCCGGGGTTTTCAATCTCCGCCCCGCGCTCGATTTGCCTACAGAGGTGGTCGACGGCGCGGCGAAGCTGCTCGTGGTCGCAATCCTTCATCCAGCGGCGGAAGGCCTCCTCGCTGACCCACGCGGCGACGCGGGGATGGTTATCCTTGAAAAAATCTTCACCGGTCGGCTGGGCCTCGGGGGGGGCCTTTGACGCCTTAGGCGCCTTTTTCTTCGCCGGGTTGGCCCGGATGGTGAAGACAAGCTCCGTCACCGCCCGCCCGCGCTTGACCTCCTCGAAGGTGAAGACGATGTCCGTGTTCGCCTCCAGGTCCTTCTGTGCCTTCTGGATGACGCGCTGCTTGAAGTTGGCGTAGAGCGGGTACTCGGTCTCCAGCCCCAAAATGTCCTTCAGCTCCTCGACCGGGAAGCGCCGCCGACCAAGCTTCTCGTACTGCTTCAAAAGCTCGTAGATCCTTACCGAGTAGGTCGATGGCAGCTTGACGATGTTCTGAACGTCGTAGATGGTGAACTGGCTTTTCAGTTGAAGCAGATACGGCTTCATCTTCGGGTGGAACGAGATGCTTATATAAAGGTGGTCCTGCCGGATGCGCTTGTCGTCGGCCACCGCCGAGTCGAGCGATGAGACGACCGGCGTCTCGAACGACCGCTTCACCCCGTCCAGCTCGTACGGGATGAGAAAGGTCTTCTTCATCAGGTTCTTCGCCCCCGCCCGCAGCCACTCGTAGGCGTCGCGCGTCTTGCCGAGGTCGAACTCCTGCACGATGTCGCGCAGGTAGATGCGGTACTCCTTGAAGTCCTCGTCGTCGCGGTGGATCATCGTCAGCATCTTCGAGAAGATGCGCGTCTCCCAGATGTCAAAGCGGTACTTGGCCTCGACGAGGTCGTTGGCCTTTCTGATGAACTTGACTACCTCTTGTGCCATCTCTGTTATGTTTTGAGTTGCAAGTGGTTGGTTTTCAACGGGTTGTGCCGGGCTTGGTTTTTCGCCGCCCTTCTTCTGTCGGCCCCAAATCTGTTATCCAAGCTCGCCCGTCCGTTCGATTCTGGCCTTTTGGCCGCTTGTTTTGGATGAAAAAGGGCCGCCCACTCCCCTGCCCTCTTTCCGAAAAACAACAGATTTGGGGGAACCCGGCCCGCAAAGCGGCCGATTGGCGGCCCAACTGGCCAAAACCGCCTCTTTTCCGCCTGCTTCGGTTCAATCCGCCCTCCCTTGCCCTGAAATTCGTTATAGAAATCTCAGGCCGCCCCGAAATCTGTTAGAATAGGCCCCAAATGTGTTAGGAACGGCCCCAAATGTGTTGGGCTTGGCCCCAAAAAAGTTATCCACAGCCCTAAATCGGTTATGTTTAGCCCCAAATCCGCTGGCTAAGTGCTTTCAACTCTCTGGTTTTCAATGGATTATGAGGAGATAAAAGGACAAAAAAGATTCAAAAGCGTGAAAAGCTCTCCAACATCCCAAATCGGGCGAAGGGTTGTTCCTTCCAAAATTCAAGTATCTGTTTGTAAAAAAGAGACCACACAGCGCGGCACCCAAATCTGTTAGCCTTCAGAGCCGGAACCGCCCGGAACGCCGGAAGGGTTTTAATCCTTCCGACGCTGAATCGTGAAATCCGTTTTTAAATTTTGCAGTAAAAAATGTAAACCAGAAAACCGCTTCCAATCTTTGCAGCAATTAAGGCAAACCATAAAACATGATAATCTCGGTCACCAGTCTCAAAGGCGGCGTCGGCAAGAGCACCCTCACGCAGAACCTCGCCGTCTGCCTCGCCCACTCCGGCTACCGCACCTGCGTCGTCGATGCGGACACCAACCAAAGCTCCCTCAAGTGGTCGGGCCTGCGCCCGGACGAGCTGCCCCCAATCTTCGTCAGCGGGCAGGCCGACGACTCGGCACTGGCCAAGAACGTGAAGCTCCTCGACGACCAGTTCGATCTCGTCCTCATCGACGGTACGCCCTCTTTGTCAAAAACGACATCGAGAATCCTGCTGCTGGCCGACCTCGTCCTCATCCCCATCCAGCCGAGCGGGCTGGACATCTGGGCGACCGAGCTGTTCATCGAGCGCCTCGCCGACGCCGTCGAGCAGAAGGGTCGCCCCATCCCCGCCCACTTCGTCCTCAACCAGCACGACGACCGCCTCTCGCTCGACCGCGACACCCGCGAGGCCATCGCCGAAATGCCCGGCATCGGCCTGCTGAAGACCTCGATAAAGACCCGCCAGTCGTACCGTAAGGCCGTCATCGAGGGCCTCGGTGCCATCGAGTTCTCCGACGCGAAGGCACGCGAGGAGATGCTCGCCCTCGCTTCGGAGGTCAATGGACTCATCGCTCAACTCAACTTATAAGCTCAAACCCGTCCGGACATGAACAAGATAAAAGGAATCATGAACCTCCCCCAGAAGGTCGAAATCAAGAAGTCGCCCGTCGATGTGGAGGGTGCCGAGAAGGCGGCCGAGCGGCTCCACGCGCCGCCAAAAGTGGTCGTTGAGAAGGTGCGAAAGCGCATGGAAAAGACGGTGCGCAAGCCGAAGGCCCTGCCCGCCGACATCACGGAGACGATGGCCTCCCCCACCCCACCGGCAACACGCGCCAAGAAATCCGCCGAACCGGCCGCGCCAACGGCCGATGCGCTGCGCGAGGAGCCGACCACCCGCATCACCCTTGACCTGCCCGCCTCGCTCTACAAGGGCGCGAAAATCAAGTCGTTCACCGAGATGATGACGCTGCGCAACTACATCATCGACTTGCTGCGTGCCGACCTCAATATTTGAGTATGGTTTTGCTGCAAAATGGATTAACGGTTTTGTGGCAAACCTGAAATCCGTTGAAGCTGAAAAATGCTTTCCAGTTTTTGCGGAAAACCTGTAAAGCGTTTTTAAGGATTTAAACTTGACAGGTTTGCAGTTTTTAAAGAATTCATTTTTTAATTTTTGCAGTAAAAATGTAAAAACTTGAAAAAGATAAATTGCAGTAAAAGATTAAAACCGTAAAAACAGAAACCTACCGCAACGACTTTATCTCGGTTTTCATCGAAAAAATCCGGTTTTCGACCACGCCCCGGCTGAGTCGAGATTTTTGCCGGAGCGTCAAAATCAGCCAGCTTTCAGACAGACAGACATGAGAACCGAACCGACCGACCCCGGCCAATTCGTCGAAATCGCAAGCTACCCCTTTCCGAGCGACCCGGAACTGGCCATTTTGCGCATCGAACTGGCCGATGCCGACATCCCTTTTTTTGAAAAAGACAGCTCGACGCTCTCCCTTGACCCGCTGCTTTCGAGCGCGATTGGCGGCGTGAAAATCTTGGTCGAGGAAAAAGACGAGGCAGCGGCGCACGAGGTTTTGGCCGAGATCCGCGAGCGACTCGGTACAGAACCGGAGCATTCCGAGCGGGGCAGGGGAGTGATTGCCGGGCTGTGGGCGGTCATCCTGCTCCTGCTCGCATGGTTGCTTTGGCGGGCATTCGGCGCTCAATGAAAGCTGCGGCCACAGACTGCGAAGAAGGGCCGCTAAACCGACATTTGCCCCCAAACGATTCGGCACAGCCAGTCACCCGGCCACTGAAAACAAGCCATAAAAAAATCACCATGCACAAGACAAGCCTGCCCGTCATCCTCGCCTTTTTGTTGGGAGCCTCGCCGTTGGCCCTCTCGGCCCAATGCCCGCTGCCCTCCTCCAACGGCACCATCAAATTTTTCAACCAAACGGAGGTTGACCAGTTTGCCCAAAACTTCCCCAACTGCACGGAGTTCGACGAGCAAGTCCAAATCGAAGCACCGGACTTTGTTTTGCCTGAAATAACGAGCCTCGCCGGGCTTTCGCAGGTGAAGTCGTTCAAAAAGGGCCTCCGACTGGTTAGCCTCGAGCACTTGACCGATTTGCACGGGCTGGAAAACGTGGAGTCCATCGGCGGTTACCTGGACGTGGCCCTCTCGCCGAGGTTGAAGAACCTCGCCCAGTTCTCCAGTTTGAAAGCTGTCGGCGGTTTGAGCCTGTCAAAAATGGACTCGCTCGAGAACGTCGTCGGGCTGGAAAAAATCGACACGGTTGCGGGCGACATGGTGGTTTTTCAGTGTCCGCGGCTCCAGAACTTGACCGGGCTGGACAATCTGGAAGTGGTCTCGGGGGACTTGTCGTTGTCGGAGAACGGCTTCAAAAACCTCGGCGGGCTGGAAAAACTGACCCGGGCCGAGGTGGTGAACATCAACAGTTGCGGCTCGCTGACGGACATCTCGGCACTGAAGAAGGCGCGCTTTTTCCGGATGCTCAACATCATCTACAACCTGGAACTCGCCAGTTTGAGCGGACTGGAAGGGCTGGACAGCATCGGCAAGGCCGGCCTGACGGTCGCTTTGTGCCACAAGCTGAAAACGCTCGAGGGCCTCGACAACCTGAAAACCGTCGGAAAATTGAACATCTGGGGAAACGACTTGCTCCAGAGCCTCGACGGCCTCGGGTCGCTCGAAGCGGTGGAGACACAAATCAGAATAGCCTACAACCAGTCGCTCGAAAGCCTGCACGCGCTGGCGGCGGTGGGGCCGATGGGCAGCAAGCTGGAAATCAAGGACAACGACAAGCTGGCCTCGCTCGACGGCACGGAGAACATGGACTTTTCAAAGATGACCCAACTCACCCTCTATGGCTCGGCAATCCTCTCTGCCTGTTCGCAGCAGAACATTTGCGACTACCTCAAGAGCGGCGGAGCGGCCACCATCGACTCGAACTTGGTGGGCTGCAACTCGGCTGCCGAAATCTTGAGCTTCTGCACCTCCCCGACGGAGCAACCGGACGAGTCGCGGGGCTTTCAGGTGTCGCCCAATCCCGTTGGCGAGGGGCAACCGCTCGAAATCCTGTTCGAAAACGACTTTCTGGGGATGGTGAAAATCGAGATATTCTCGCTCGACGGGCGGCTCCTTTCCAGTTTTGAAAAAGAGAAGGTGGCGCGACAGCAGGTTTTCAAGTTGGAAATCCCGGTCAGCGCGCCTAGCGCCTTTTTCGTCCGTGCATCGGACAGCGAGGCGGCGGCGGCGCGGCTGGTCGCACGACGTTGAGGCCTAACCCCGGCAAAATTCAGGGGATTTGATACGTCTCCCCGACCGGAATCCACTGCCCGGCCACGCGCAGTTGCGGCTGCCGCAGGGCCTACACTTTTTTTATATGAAAAGGACATTTCTGCCCCTCCTTCTGCTCCTGGCCCTGTCCGCCCAAGGGCAGGTAGAATGGACAAAATGGCACGGCCAGCCGAATCTCGAGGAGGCCCTCATTGCCGTCGAGGAAACAGGCTCGCCCTCGCATTTTTGGGCGGCTGGCACCCTCGCCGACGGGCCGCAAAACGACTGCTGGCTCGTCCTGCTCGACTCGCTCGGCCAGCCTCTTTGGCAAGACCAGTTCGGCGGCCCGGAGCGCAACGAGCAGCTCTCCGATTTTTCGCGCAGCGAAACGACCGGCCACCTCTGGCTCGTCGGCGAGAGCCGAAATCAGGGGCTGCCCGACACCTCGCTCCTTTTTTTGCAAAAACTCGATGCCGCTGGCCAGCCCGTTTTTGAAAAGACCGGACTGTTCGGCTTTTTCGAGGTGGGCACCAAAACCTGGCACACCCGAAAGCGGCCGCTCGAAATAGAGACCGTCGACGACGGCGCGCTCCTTTTCCAGCCCGACGAGGGCAAGCTCCGGCGGCTCGACGCGGCGGCCGGGGCCGTCTGGCAGCGGGATTTCCAAAAATCGGTCATGCTCGCCACCAATCTGTTGAGAGCGCTGCCCGACGGCGGCTGCCTCGTCGTCGAAAACTTCGACTTCGATTCGTGCCGCCTGCACCGCCTGGCCCCCGACGGCTCGACCATCTGGACGGCCGCGCCCGACGCGGTTTTCAACAACCAAAACCTGCCGTTGCAGGGCGTCTCGACGGCCGTCGACCCGGCCGACGGTTCCGTTTTTTTGGCGGCGATGCGGCTTGGCTACACGTTTTGTGCCCTGTTCAAGTTTGCCCCCGACGGCTCCTTTTTGTGGAAAAAACAGCTTGCCGACACCTACAAGCCCGATGTGTTCACCTCCGGCTGGCTCCTGCCGATGCCTCAAACGGGCCAAATCGCGCTCGTCCATGGCCGCGAAATCGAGGTGCTGGACAGCGCGACCGGCGACCCCGTTTTCCACAAAAACCTAGCGGGCAGTCCCTATCTCTTTTTGAACGACGGCCTTGTCCTGCCTGACGGGAATCTGTTGGTGGCGGGTGCGTCGTCGCCGTTCGCATACAGTTTCGACGGGTTTGTTTCGCCGGTATCGATGCCCGCTTTTGAGGCCGTCGCGCCGCAAAAACTGGGCACGTCGGCCCCGGCGGAGGAGGACTACACATATGAGCCGAACCTCGAACTGACCTCGGACGGTGGTTTTTACGTCGCCAACACGTTTTACGACACGTCCAACTCGCTCGGCGTCGTCGTCCGGAAAACCGACGCCGAGGGCAACGAAATCTGGAAAAACGAAAACGACGGGCCGAGCGAAATCTGGGCCTTCAACATCGAGGCTGCCTCCGACGGCGGCGTTTTCGTGTTCGGCTGGGAGGGCGGCTTCGGCAAGCACGAATTCGCAAAATTGAGCGCCACCGGGCAGGCCCTCTGGAAGAAAACGGTCGGTGCTGCATGGAACTCGAGGGGCGCGATCGCGGCGACGAACGACGGCGGCGCGGTCGTTTTTTCGGACCGGTACCCACTGGTAGTGCAGTTCCAAAAACAGGTCTGGGCCACGGGCTTCTCCGCCGACGGCACGCAGCTATGGTCGAAGCTGCTGGTTCAGGGCGCCAACAACTTCTCGCCTTACATCGCCAACGGGCTGGCACTTGACGACGGCAGCCTCGTCGCGGTTGGCCTCGACCCGGGCAGCGGCCATTCGCTACTTTTTTTCCGGTTGGACCCGCTGACGGGAGAGGTCTTGGCTCAAAAAACCATACCGCCCGATGTGCCGCTCGATTGGGGCAGCCGCGTCGAAGTCGAAAGGACGGCCGACGGCAACCTCGCCGTCCTCACCCAGCGGGAAGCCGGGGGCGACAAGCAGTGTTCGCTCCAAAAACTCACGCCCGACGGCGAGCTTTTGGCCCAAAAAACGCTCGCCAACCTGTCAAAACCGCTGTTGAGCTTCAACTGGCTGTTCCGGATGGCCGATGGGAAACTGGTCTGCTCGCTGCCCGAACCGGACGGGCCGACGGGCATGAAACTCAACGTCTCGGCGCTCGACGAGAACCTCGAAACGGTGGGCCAGGTCACCCTTTTCGGGCTGCCGGACTATGGCTACGCCGCGCAAAAACTGTTGCCCGACGGCTCCTTTGTCCTCTCCGGCGATTGGTACCCGACCAATTCGAGCGACATTTTCTTGCTGAAAACAGGGAAGAGCGGCCTCGTCTCGACCCGTGACGAACCAGCGGGTTTTGGAAAACTGGAGGTTTCTCCGAACCCGGTTCCGGGCGGGCAGCCGGTTCGAGTTTTGCTGGAAAACGAGTTTGTCGGGCCGGTCAAGTTCGAGGTTTTGAGCCTCGACAGGCGGCGCGTTTACGGTTTTGAAAAAGAGAAGACCGGGCGGCGGCTCGAGTTTTCCGTCGAAAAAGGGCTGCCTGACGGGCCGTTTTTGATTCGCTCCATTTTTGAAAAAGGCACGACAGCGCGGCTGGTCGTGAGGCATTGATGCCTCTTTCCCAGCGGGCTTCACGGGGTTTGGTAGGTCTCCCCGACCGGAATCCACTGCCCGGCCACGCGCAGTTGCGACTTCTGCCGGGCCTCCACTTTTGACAGGTTGACCAAAAACGAGCGGTGCACCCGCTGGAAGCCGCGCCCCTCGAGGCTGGCGGCGAGGTTTTTCAGCCGTTCGAGCGTCAGCACAGGGCGCGGCTGGCTGACGAGGTGGATTTTCACGTAGTCGCCCATGCTCTCGATGAAAACCACGTCGGCCAGCATGATTTTCACCTGGACATATTCGGAGAAGACGTAAAAGAAATCGTCCGTCAGCAGGGTGGGGGAGGCCGCCTCCGCCTTTTGCCGAAGGTCGAGCAGGTCGGCGGCTTTTTTCAGCGCCTTTTGGAAGCGGTCGGGTGCGACGGGCTTCACCAGATAATCGACCACGTCAAGGTCGAAGCCGTCAAGGGCGTGCTCGCGGAAGGCGGTCAGGAAGATGACCATCGGCCGCTCGTCGGCCAGCTCGCGGACGAACTGGAGGCCGCCCACGTCGGGCATCTGGATGTCGGAGATGAGCAGGTCGACGGGGTTTTTCCTCAAAAAATCGGCGGCGGCAGCCGCGTCGGTGAACGTCGCCAGCAGCCGCGCGCCCTCCACCGAGCGGACGTGGCGCTCGATGATGGCGAGGGCGATGGGTTCGTCGTCGAGGGCGATGAGGGTCATGTTTTTTACAAACTCAATTGCAGGTGGACGCTGTGCCGCTGCCCGTCGTCGTCGATTTTCAGCGAGTGGCGGGCGGGGTAGCTCTGTTCGAGCCGCTGCCGGGTGTTCGCAAGGCCGATGCCGCCAGAGGTCTCTGGGCCGTTTTTTGGGGTAAAAACTTGGTTTTCGACCCGCAAATCGAGGCTGCGCGGTCCCGTTTCCACCGAGACCGAAATCGAGCAGGGCTGGCGCGTCGTCAGTCCGTGCTTGAAGGCGTTTTCAATAAAAGGTATCAGAACCATTGGCTCGATGGGCAGGTCGGGCGGGCTTGCGGGAAGGTCGACGCGCAGCTCGGCGTTGGGCGGAAGGCGCAGGCGCTGGAGGTCGATGAAGTTCTCGACGAACGACAAATCCCTCGCCAGCGGCACGGTCGGCTCGGCGCACTCGTGGAGGATGTAGCGCACCATGTTGGCCAGTTTGAGGAGGGCGTCGGGGGTCTTTTCCGGCTCCGTCAGCGCGATTCCGTAGAGATTGTTGAGCGTGTTGAGCAAGAAATGGGGGTTTATCTGCGACTTCAAAAGGGCCAGCTCTGCCTCGAGGCGGCGGCGGTTGGCCTCGGCCTCGTCTGCCTTTTTTTGCTCGAAGGCGCCGAAGCCGCGCACCGTCGCCGCCGCGCCGAAGACTATCAAGCCAAGCAGGCTGGGGAAGACGAAGCGGTAGCGGCGCATCTTCTCCAGCTTGGCGGGCGGCGCGTCGCTGGCGGCCCAGAAGGCCGTGTCGATTTCCGCCATCAGCCAGACGGAGGCCACGAGGGCCAGCGCGGAGAGGCCGGTGAACAGGCCTTTTTTCCCCTTCGACAGATAGAGCGGGACGAGGAAATGGTAGGCCACGTTGAAAAAAACGGCCAGCACGACGACCCGCAGCGTGTCGAGCGCGACCGAGTTGGGCGGCTTGCGCGTCGGGTCGCCGGTGAAGACGAAGATGGACCAGATGCCCGCCCAGATGGCCAATTGGATGATGATGGGCGCCGATTTTTTCATGGAGACAAAGGTCGCCAGCGGTTTTCGGGCGGCAAATAGTGCGGGGGCGGGGTTCGCCGGGACAATCCGCCGGTTCGTCGGTTCATCCCGATGGGGCGGAAACAGGGGCGGACTTTTGTGCCGTTACCAATGCGAACAGCCGGGCCTGACCGGCGCAAACCCACCTATTTTATGAAGAATCCAATTTTCCTCGCCGCGACGCTCTGGCTGGCGACCATCTCGATGGCCCATGCCCAGTTCCCGCGCGCTGGCGGGGGGCCGGGCCATTTCTACGGAAAAATTGTTGACGAGAACAACCGAGGCGTGGGCTACGCCACCGTCCGCCTGTTCGGCAAGGTGTTCAACCCGGCCACGCGGACGGCGAAGGACACCCTGCTCGCCGGGCAGCTCACGGCCGACAACGGCGATTTCAGTTTTGAAAAACTGCCCGTCGTGGGCGATTTCGAACTGGTCGTCTCCTTTTTGGGGTACACCGACGTGAAAAGGACGGTCTCGTTCGGCATAAAACCGCCGAGCGGCGAGGGCCGGCCGGGTGGTCAACCCGGCGGAAGGCCTGGCGGCCAATCGGGTGGAAAACCCGGTGGCGGGTCGGGCGAGTTTTCCGGCGGGCAAGGCGGCGGCGGTTTCGGTGGCGGCAACTTTGAAAAAGACCTCGGAAACATCCGCCTCGTCGAGGACGGGAAAACGATGAAAGAAGTGACCGTCACCGCGAAGGCGCAGGCGACGACCCTCGCGCTCGACCGCAAATCCTATCGCGTGGACAAGGATTTGACCTCGGCGGGCGGCACGGCTCAAGACGCTTTGAAAAATGTCCCGTCGCTTTCCGTCGACCTCGACGGCAACGTCTCTTTGAGGAACAGCTCGCCGCAAATCTTCGTCGACGGGCGGCCGACCACCTTGACCCTCGACCAAATCCCGGCCTCTTCCATCGAGAGCGTGGAGGTCATCACGAACCCGTCGGCCAAGTTCGACGCGGGCGGCGGGCCGGGCGGCATCGTCAACATTGTTCTCAAAAAAGAGCTCCGGCTGGGCTACAACGGCAACGTCCGCACCGGCGCCGACTCGAAGGGCGGCTTCAACCTCGGCGGCGACCTCAACGCCCGGGGCGGGAAGTTCAACCTCTTCGGCTCGGCCAATATCAACCAGAACCGGGGCAACGGCGACGGGACGACCGTCCGGCAAAACCTCTTTGCGCCGGCCTCGACCGTCACGCAGGAGTCGGAGAACAAGATGCTCGGGCTTTTCGCCAACGGCCGCGCTGGGGTCGACTGGCTCATCGACAACCGCAACACGCTGACGCTCAGCGGAAACCTCACGCGGGGCCACTTCCAGCCGTCGGACGACATCACGACGACGACCGAATACCCGCTTTCCAGTGCGCCCCCGATCAGCTACCTGCGCTCGACGGCGAACGAGCGGGCCTTCTGGAACCTCGGCACGTCGGCGCAGTTCAAGCACCTTTTCCCCAAAAAAGGGCGGGAATGGACGGCCGACCTCAACCTCAACCGCGTCCGCTTCCGGGGCAACAGCCACTTCGAGACCGACTACGCCAGCACCGGCGAGATGAACTTTGAAAAACAGGAGGCGCGCGGGCGCGGCCAGTTCGTCACGGCGCAGACCGACTTCGTCAACCCCATCAACGAGCGGACGAAAATCGAGGGCGGCCTCAAATCCACGCTGCGCACGAACTTCAACGACAACACGAGCTACAAGCTGGACGAGGCGGACGTCTGGCAGCCCGTCCACCAGATTTCCGACCACTACAAGTTCAACGACGATGTTTTTGCCGCCTATTTGCAGGGCAGCCACCAGCGCGGCGACTGGGGCTTCCAGGCCGGGCTTCGGGCGGAGAGCAGCTACTACCGGGGCGCGTTGACCGACCGCGACTCGTCTTTCACCATCGTATACCCGGTGAGCCTCTTTCCGAGCGCGTTCCTCACGCGGAAGCTCAACGACGGCGGCGACCAGCT
>JBGAWE010000086.1:0-16589 GCA_044227705.1 Saprospiraceae bacterium | reverse complement strand
TTCTAAAAACAGGGTGAAAAAAGCCGTCGCGTGGCTCTCGGGGCTGGCTGCTTTGTGTCTTTTTTTGAAAAACCGCTGGCCCGTCGACGGTCTTCAAATCGGGCTGGTTTTGCTCGGCGCGGCGTATTACCTTCCTGTTTTCAGTCGCCGTTTTTGCGGGGAAAACACGCCGCTGCGCGATTGCACCGTCTGCAAGCCGGTTTCCATAGCCCTCGTCTGGTCGGCGGTGACGGTCGCGCCTCCTTTTCTCTTTTTTGAAAAAACAGGCGGCTGCCCCGCTTTTTGGATGATGCTGGCCGGGCGGTTCTGTTTCGTGGCCGCCCTTGCCCTCGGCTACGACATCTTGGACGAAGCGGAAGATCGGACGGCAGGATTGCCCACCTTTCCTGTCAAATTTGGCGTTGATTTTACCAAAGGGGTGGCGACTTGGCTTTTTCTCACCTCTCTTTTGGCCGTCGTGGGGCAGGTGGCGACGGGGTTTTATTCTCCAAAAATCGGGGCGGCGGTCGGCTTTTCGCTTTTCGCTTCGGGGTTTTTGATTCGAAAACTGCCCGTCCTCGGCCGAGCTGTTTCGGACAAGATATTGGTCGATTCGATGATGGTCGTTCAGTTTTTTGCCGTCGCGCTGTCCCTTTTTTGAAAGAAAATGGCCGGAACGGGATTCCTCCGCTCCGGCCACATTCCCGAGAAAGCCGCAGCTTTATCGGTTAGCCTTTCTTCTGCCACCCACCGACGATGGTGCCGATGAGCGTAAAGAGGACGAGCACGTAGCCCCCGTCGACCCACGACAGGCTCATCGGCCGCATGGCAAACATGTTGCCGATGAACGCCCCGACCATCGCCATGACACCGATGGCGAAACCCAGCTGGGCACCGCCCGCCGCTGTCGTCATACTGGTGCGCTGCAGGATCCAGTTGATGATGTAGGCGTAGACGAGCATCGCCACGAGGTTGCAGACCATCGGCGTCATGTCCATCGGGACGACGGTGCCGTTGTGCGTCATGCCGCCGTCGGCGGTCATCGCGAAGCCGTTGCCGTCCATCCACTGGTGCATGAAGAGCATGCCGTACCAGAGCCACCCGAGGGCGACGCCGGCGAGGGCGGAGACGAGGAGCGCAAGCCAGTTGGTTCGTGTTGCCATAAAAACAAAGCGTTTTAAAGTTGGTGAAAAAAATTATGACGCGACAAACTTAAAACAAGTTCTGTTGCCGTTCCTGGGTCTAGTAGATTTTTTTACAAAACTGCGTACATAGCTGATTGTCAGTTTTTTGTGGCGAGATCAATCCCTCCAGCCGCCCATTCTGGCAATCTATTTTTCAAAACACTTTTCAGCTTCGCCAACCTGCCTGCCAAACGGCTGGGCGGGCGAATGACTTTTGCCGCTGTGGCCGGTGACTTGCGCCGCCGCCGCCTTTTTTGAAAACCCAGTCCTTCGCCACCATCATTCAAAAATGACCGATATCAACCAACTGCCCGAGTTCCGGGCCATGCCCCAAGTGGCGGAGAAGCTGCTGGCCGAGGGCACCGTCCGGCGTTTCGCCGAGGGCGAGACCGTGCTGCGCGAGAACGCCCATATCCGCTCCGTCCCGTTCGTGCTCGACGGGGCCGTCCGGGTCATCCGGCCCGACAGCAACGGGCGCGAGGTCGTGCTCTATTACATCACGCCGGGCGAGAGCTGCATCATGTCGGTGCTCGGCGGGCTGCACCGCGACACGTCGAAGCTGCGCGCCGTGGCCGAGGAGGACAGCGAGGTGCTGCTCGTGCCGGTCGAGCGCGTGGCACAGCTCTTCCGCGAGAACCCGCAGTGGCTGGGCTACGTCCTGCGGCTCTACCACCGCCGCTTTGAGGAGCTGCTCGACGCCGTCGACTCCATCGCGTTCAAAAAGCTGGACGAGCGGCTCCTCGCCCTCCTCCAAAAGAAGGGAGAGCTCGCGGCCTCGCGCACCGTCGCGGCGACGCACGAACAGCTCGCCACGGAGCTTGGCACGGCCCGCGTGGTCGTCTCGCGGCTGCTCAAGCAGATGGAGGACGGCGGCCTCGTGCGGCTGGGGCGCAACAAAATCCAGCTTCTGTAACAAAGGTGGCCGAGCGGCCGCCGGGCGCCCCGCGACCTTCGCCGCAGAATCTTTCACCAAAATCAGAAAGTCATGCAAGTCAACATGGGTTCCCTCGACCGCGGCCTCCGACTGCTCGTGGCGGCGGCAATTGCCCTCCTTTATCTGACCGGCAACATCGGCGGCGGCACGGCGACAGTGCTGCTTGTGCTGGCCGCCGTTTTCGCGGCGACGAGCTTCCTCGGCTTCTGCCCGCTCTACCTGCCGTTCGGTTTTTCCACTTTTAAAAAAAAAGAAATGATGCCAAGTAACGCCACCATCGTCGACGTCCGCACCCGCGAGGAGTTCGCCAGCGGCCACGCGGCCCGGAGCCTCAACATCCCGCTCAACGAAATCGAGGGCCGCATCGGCGAGCTTCGCAAGCTCCCGCAGCCCATCGTGCTGTGCTGCGCCAGCGGTATGCGCAGCGGCCGTGCGACCTCCATCCTCAAAGCGGCGGGCATCCGCTGCCAAAACGGCGGCCCGTGGACGGCCGTCGCCCAATCGCTCAACTAAAAGACTCCTATTGTCATGGCACAAGAACATTTCTACGACGTCTCCGTCCGCTGGGACGGCGACCGGAAGGGCACGATGCGCTCGCGCGTGCTCGACGAGGCGGTCGAGGTGGCCACGCCGCCCGAGTTCCCAAAGGGGATGCCGGGCATCTGGTCGCCCGAGCACCTTTTCGTGGCGGCCATCGAGAGCTGCCTGATGACCACCTTTTTGGCCATCGCCGAGAACTCCAAGCTCGCCTTCGAGAGCTTCAAGAGCAACGCCGTGGGCAAGCTAGAAATCGTCGACGGCAAGTACATGATGAGCGAGGTCGTGCTCTCGCCCGTCGTCGAGATACTCAACGAGGCCGACCGCGAACGGGCCGAGCGCGTGCTGGCCAAGTCCGACGCGGCCTGCCTCATCTCCAACTCGGTGCGGTCGAAGATTGTCTTTCAGCCCCGCGTGGTAGTTTTGGCCCCGGTCAACTGAACTCATTTTTTCATGAAAAAACTCGAATTCCTCCTGCTCCTCGCCGGCATCGGCCTCTCGTGGCAGACCTGCACCAACGCCCAATGCCCGCCCGCCGGGGCCACCAGCCTCGCCGTCGCGGAGTTCTCCGAAAAGGTGAAGGCCTGCCCTGACGCGCTCCTCCTTGACGTGCGCACGCCCGACGAGTTCGCGGCAGGGCACCTCTCCGGGGCGGTCAACATCAACTGGAACGGCAGCGGTTTTGCCGAAAAAGAGGCGCGGCTCGACAAGTCGAAGTCCGTTTTCATCTACTGTTTGAGCGGCGGGCGGAGCGGCGAGGCGGCCAAAAAGCTGCGGGCCGACGGCTTCCAGTCGGTCATCGAGATGCAGGGCGGCATCATGAAGTGGCGGGCCGCCAACCTCCCGCTCGACATGGGCAGCGCACCGCCGCCGCCGTCGGGAAATGGCATGGCGCAGGCCGATTTCGACAAACTTCTGAAATCGGAAAAGCTCGTCCTCGTGGACTTCTACGCCCCGTGGTGCGCACCTTGCAAGAGGATGGCGCCCTATCTCGACGAGATAAAAAAGGACATGGCCGACCGCGTGGAAGTCGTCCGCATCGACGTCGACCAGAGCCAGGAGCTGGCGCGGTCGCTGTCGGTCGAGGCCCTGCCGACTTTGTTGATTTACAGAAAAGGGCAGAGCGTTTGGCGCAACGTCGGCTTCATCGAAAAGGCCGAGGTGGTCGCCAAGCTCGGGTCACTTTGAGCCGAGCCGAGCCTGTTTGAAAAGAAAAAGCCCCGCTGTCGAGCGAGGCTTTTTCTGTTTGAGGAAGTCTGGCCGCCGTTTTCAACCGGCGATTTTCTCGGGGACGTACTGTTTGTAAGTCCCGTCCGCCAGCTTTTTGCCGACGGCCGCGAAGGCATCGAGCGTCTGTTGGATGTCCGCGTCGGTGTGGTCGGCGGTCGGGATGAGCCGCAAAATCATCATGCCCTTCGGGATGACGGGGTAGACGACGATGGAGCAGAAGACGCCGAAGTTCTCCCTCATGTCTTTCACCAAAGCCATCGCCTCCTCGGTCGTGCCGGAGAGGTAGACGGGAGTGACGCAGGTGTTCGTGTCGCCGAGGTTGAAGCCGCGCTCGCGGAGGCCGCCTTGCAGCTTGCGGACGTTCTCCCAGAGTTTTTCGCGCAGGTGGGTCTCGCTTTTCAAAAGCTCCAGCCGCTTTTGCAGGCCGACGACGAGCGGCATCGGGAGGGATTTGGCATAAATCTGCGACCTCATGTTGAAGCGCAGGTACCTGATTATCTCTTTCGGCCCGGCGACGAACGCGCCGATGAGGGCCATGCTTTTGGCAAAAGTGGAGAAATAGAGATCGACCGCGTCCTCCACGCCCTGCTCCTCCGCCGCGCCCGCGCCGCGCTTGCCGAGCATGCCGAAGCCGTGCGCGTCGTCGATGAGAAGGCGGAAGTTGTAGTCCTTTTTCAGTTGGGCGATTTCGCGCAGCTTGCCCTGGTCGCCGCGCATCCCGAAGACGCCCTCGGTGATGACGAGGATCCCGCCGCCGGTCTTCTCCGTGATTTTTTGCGCGGAAATCAGGTGTTTTTCCAGCGAGGCGATGTTGTTGTGCAGATAGGCGAAGCGGTGGCCGATGTGCATCCTAAGCGCGTCGACGATGCAGGCGTGGCTCTCCGCGTCGTAGACGACGACGTCATGGCGGCCCAGCAGCGAGTCGATGACGGAGAGGATGCCTTGATAGCCGAAGTTGAGGAGATAGCCGGATTCCTTCCCGACGAAGTCTGCGAGGTCCTGTTCGAGGCGGCGGTGGTTCTTCGTGTCGCCCGACATCATGCGGGCGCCCATCGGATAGGCGAGGCCCCAGTCGGCGGCGGCCTGCGCGTCGGCGCGGCGCACCTCTGGGTGGTTGGCGAGGCCGAGGTAGTTGTTGATGCTCCAGCAGACGACCTCGCGGCCCTGAAAGGTCATTCGGTTGCCCAGCTCACCCTCGAGCTGCGGGAACATGTAGTAGCCCTCGGCCACGTCGGCATAGGTGCCGAGCGGCCCCATGCGGTTGACGATTTTTTCAAAAATGTCCATGCGGAAACCTGATTGAGTTTGGGTCGGCCGGTTCCATCGGCCAACGGGTTGCGGCGGCGAAAGTAGAAAACCGCCCGGCCCCCGCGAAGCCCGCAAACTGCGGCCTCATTTAATGGAAAAATAAAGGGGCGTCATGGATACACAAATTGTTGCTACCTATGCCCCGGCGTTTTTGGGCTGAAAAATGGCCGAACAAGCCTGCTTTTCCATCAAAAACAAACCTCGTCCATTCACATCCAAACCAGTTTCTGTCGTATGAAGCGATTGACCCAACTTTTCTTCTTCCTACTTTTTGTCGGCCTCGCCATGCCCACCGCCAACGCGCAGGAGCGCGGCTTCGGGGTGAGCTACCTGGTCTACAACTTCGTCGAGCCGACCGCGAAGGGGCACGACTTCGACCTCGTCCGGGCGTGGAAGCACTCCAAGCCGACGGGCTTCGAGTTCTCGTACATCCAGCACGTCGACGACCACGCGGGCTTCGTCATCCCGTTCAAGATCGGCCACACGCGCTTCCCGGTCAGCCGTGAGGACGTGACGCACGAGACCAACCGGCTGCTCTTCTCGAACCTCGACCTGCTCTTCCGCTACTCCATCCGAAAGGCGAAGTACCGCATCGTGCCTTATGCCCAGTTCGGCGTCGGTTCCCAGTGGATTTTTGACCAGGACCGGTTCACGGCGCAGCTCCCGCTCGGCGTGGGCCTCAACATCAAGCTCTTCCCTGGCTGGTACCTCTCGGGACAATCCGAGTACCGCATCGACGGGCGCGGGCGCGGCATCGACGGCATCGTCAGCCACATCGGCCTCGTCATGGACCTCGGCCCGCGCACCGACACCGACGGCGACGGCATCTACGACAAAAGCGACGCCTGCCCCACCATCCCCGGCATCGCCGCTTTCAAAGGCTGCCCCGACACCGACGGCGACGGCATCCAGGACTCGGAGGACAAATGCCCGACGGAGGCCGGCCTCGCCATATTCCAGGGCTGCCCCGACACCGACAACGACGGCATCATCGACTCCGAGGACCTCTGCCCGAAAGACCCCGGCACGCCGGAGTACAAAGGCTGCCCCGACACCGACAGCGACGGCCTGCCCGACAACGTCGACAAATGCCCGAAAGAGCGGGGCCCGAAGGAGAACAACGGCTGCCCGTGGCTCGACACCGACGGCGACGGCGTGCTCGACAAAGACGACGCCTGCCCGAAGGTGAAAGGCATCGCCGCGCTGAAAGGCTGCCCCGACAAGGACGGTGACGGCATCGCCGACGGCGACGACCGCTGCCCCGACGTGAAAGGTACCGCCGCCAACAAGGGCTGCCCCGACAAGGACGGCGACGGCGTGGTCGACATGGACGACAAATGCCCCGACACCCCCGGCCCGGCATCCAACAAGGGCTGCCCCGAGATGAAGGTCGAGGAGAAGAAGAAGCTCGAGTTCGCCATGCGCGCCGTCCAGTTCGAGACGGGCAGCGCGAAAATCAAGAAGGAGTCCTACGCCGTCCTCGACGAGATTGTCGGCATCCTCAACAACTACCCGGACTACAACCTGCGCATCGAGGGACACACCGACAACGTCGGCGACCCGGCCCGCAACCAGAAGCTCTCGGAGGCCCGCGCCATGGCCTGCCTTGACTACCTCGCCGCCCACGGCCTCGCCCGCGAGCGCATGGTCTCCGCTGGCTACGGCGAGACCCGCCCGGTCGGCGACAACAAGACGAAAGAAGGCCGCTACCAAAACCGCCGCACCGAGTTCACCACGTTCTTGAAATAAGAACCGGCCGGTTTTTGAGATGAAAAAAAGCCTCGTTCGCTCCGGCGGGCGAGGCTTTTTCGTGTGCAAAAGCGGCCCATCTGCCTTTCGGCATTTGACCCGACAGTGGGCAAAACCAAAAGGCGGCCCGGTGGTTACCTGCGGCGCGGCGGCCCGTTCTACCTTCGCCCCACCCCGCCCGGAAATTTCTCGCATGAAAGTCGAAGCTCCCTCCATCCTACCGACGGCCGCCGACCCGACCGCCGCCGAGCGGAAAAAAGACCATATCGAGCTGGCGCTGCGCTCGCAGGTCGCGTCGGCCGCGCTCGACGGGCGGTTCTTTTACGAGCCGATGCTCGCCGCCCACCCCGAGCCGGGCAGCCTCCCAGCCTTCGATTTTTTGGGCAGAAAATGCCGCGCCCCGCTCTGGGTCTCCTCGATGACCGGCGGCACGGCCCGCGCCGGGGCCATCAACCGCAACCTCGCACGCGCCTGCCGCGAGTTCGGCATGGGCATGGGCCTCGGCTCCTGTCGCCAGCTTTTGGACAGCGACGACCGCCTTGCCGACTTTGATTTGAGAGAAACAATCGGCCCGGATTTGCCGCTCTTCGCCAACCTCGGCATCGCCCAAATCGAGCGGGTCTTGGAAAGACACGAGCTGCCCGCCCTCTTCTCGATGCTCGAAAAGCTGCGGGCCGACGGCCTCATCATACACGTCAACCCGATGCAAGAGGCGATGCAGCCGGAGGGCGACCGCTTCCGACACGCGCCCGTCGAGACCATCCGCCTCTTCTTGGCAAAGACGCACGGGCGGATTCCGCTGATAATAAAGGAGGTCGGGCAAGGCTTCGGCCCCGCCAGCGCCCGCGCCCTGCTGCAACTGCCCCTCGCGGCCATCGACTTCGCGGCGGCCGGCGGCACCAACTTCTCGAAGCTCGAACTCCTGCGAAGCTCGGCCGAGAAGCGGGAGCTTTTTGAAAAAATATCGGCCGTCGGCCACGCCGCCGCCGAGATGCTCGACTGGGTCAACGTCGCCGCCGCCGAGCTTGGCGACCGCTGTTTGACCCGGCAGGTCATCATCTCGGGCGGAGTGGACGGCTTTCTCGACGGGTACTTTTTGACAAAAAAATCCACGCTGCCGGCGGTCTACGGGCAGGCGAGCGGCTTCCTCCGACACGCGCAGGGCGGCTACGAGGAGCTGCGCGATTACGTCGCCGGGCAAATCCGGGGGCTGGAACTGGCCGAGGCCTTTTTGAAAATCAAGCAGCCGTGACGAAGTCCATCTCCGGTTTTTCCAAACTGTCGAAGCGGCAAAAAATCCGCTGGCTTGTCGAGACCTTCTTCAAGGACCCCGATGCGGCCGCGCACGAGCTGACCTCGTGGTGGCTCGGAGACGAGAAAAAGCAGGACGTGCTCGACGGCTTCACGGAGAACGTCATCTCGAACTACCTGCTCCCCTTTTCCGTCGCGCCCAATTTTTTGCTCAATGGGAAAATCTACGCCGTCCCGATGGTCATCGAGGAAAGCTCGGTCGTGGCGGCGGCGGCGAGCGCGGCCAAGTTCTGGCTCGACCGTGGCGGCTTTCATGCCGAGGTGCTCGACGTTCAGAAGCTCGGGCAGGTGCATTTCCGCTGGTTCGGCAGGCCGGAGAGGCTGAAGGCGGCCTTTTTTGACTTGAAAAAAAACCTCCTCAATTCGGCCAAGCCGCTGACCGAGAACATGGAAAAACGCGGCGGCGGCATCCTCGACGTCGAGCTTTTGGACTTCACGGAAAAGGAAACGGGCCTCTGGCAGCTCCGCGCCTCGTTCGACACCTGCGACTCGATGGGGGCGAACTTCATCAACTCCGTACTCGAAAACTTCGCCCGCACGCTCGAAGCGTGGCTCGCCGAGCAGCCCGACTTCGCCGAGGACGAGCGCGAGGTGGAGGTCGTCATGGCCATCCTCTCGAACTACACGCCCGACTGCCTCGTGAGGGCGTGGGTCGAGTGCCCCGTCACAAAGCTCGACGGAGTGGCCGAGGGGCTTTCCGGCGAGGATTTTGCCGAGAAGTTCGCCACAGCAGTACGCATCGCCTGCCTCGACCCCTACCGGGCGGCGACGCACAACAAGGGCATCTTCAACGGAATCGACTCAGTTGTGCTGGCAACGGGCAACGACTTCCGGGCCATCGAGGCTTGCGGCCACGCCTTCGCCTCGCGCGACGGGCAGTACCGCTCGCTCTCCCGCTGTGAGGTGCGCGACGGCGTTTTCCACTTCTGGCTCGACGTGCCGCTGGCCGTCGGGACGGTCGGCGGGCTGACGGCACTGCACCCGATGGCGCGGCGCTCGCTGGAGCTTTTGGGAAACCCGTCGGCGGCCGATTTGATGAAAATCATCGCGGTGACGGGCCTTGCGCAGAACTTCGCCGCCGTCCGCTCGCTCGTGACGACCGGCATCCAGAAGGGCCACATGAAGATGCACCTGACGAACATCCTCTCGAGCTTCGCGGCTACGGAGGCGGAGGCAGTGGCGGCGCGGGCCTTTTTCCATGAAAAGACGGTCTCGCACTCGGCCGTCCGCTCGTTTTTGGAGGAATCGAGAGCAAAAACAACCATCAAAAAATAAGAAAAGCCATGCGCGACACCCTCGTCGAAACCGGCCTAAAACTCGCGGGCAGGGCCCGCCCGACGGCAACTGCCGCCGTCCTCGACATGTACAACGGCGAGACCAACCGGGGCATGCCGATGCTCAAAACGATGCTCACAGGCTACGCCCCCGACCTCCAGTTTGAGGTCTTCGACGTGCGGGCGAAGGGAGAGGTTCCGAGCATCGACCACGACATCTTCATCTTCTCGGGCGGCCCCGGCGACCCGCTGAAGGACGTCGACGAGAGCTGGGAAAGGCGCTTTTACCACCTCATCCACGAAATCTGGGAGCACAACCGGACGGACACGCCGCGCAAAAAGCACTGCTTTTTCATCTGCCACTCGTTCCAGATGGCCTGCCATTTCTTCCAAATTGGCTCCGTCGAGGCTCGGCGGCAGTGGTCGTTCGGCACCTACCCGGCGCACCCGACGGCGGCCGGGCGGCACGACACGGTCTTCGCGGGGTTGAACGACCCGTTCTACATCGCAGACTTCCGCCGCTTCGAGGTGGTGAAGCCGAAGCCGGAAAGGATGAAAGAACTCGGGGCGCACGTCCTCTGCCTCGAAAAAATCAGGCCGCACGTCGATTACGAGCGGGCGGTGATGGCGGTACGCTTCTCGCCCGAGATGGTCGGGACGCAGTTCCATCCCGAGGCCGACCCGGAGGGTATGCTGCACCACTTCCTCCAGCCGGAAAGGAAGAAACAGGTCGTCGACGCGCACGGCGAGCCGACCTACAACCGCATGATTCGCGACCTCGCCGACCCTCGGAAAATCGGGCTGACGCACTCGACGGTCATCCCGAGGTTCATCGAGGGGAGCTTGGCGCGGCTGCGCGGCGAGTAATTTTTGGGTGAAAGCCCCCGTTTTGGAGCCCAACTCTCCATTTTCAAAAACAAGACCATGCGCGTTTCCCTGCTGCTCGCCGCCTTCTCGCTTCTTTTTTTCTGCTGCAAAAACAACCCGAAGACTGCCGCTGCCCCCGGCGAACCAATCGGCCAAGTGGTCGAGCTGACAAAGGATTTCGTTGATTTTTACGAGAAATTCCACAAAGACTCGGCGTTTCAGATGGCCCACATCCAGTTCCCCCTCCCCGAGCGCGAGGCCGAGCGGATGACCGACGGGACGATTTCCCTGAAGCTGAACTGGACGGCCGACGACTGGAAAATCCAATCGCTCCCGCCGCTGAACACGGGCGAGTTCAAGCGGGATTTTCAGCCTATCAGCCCGACGTTGATGGTGGAAAAAATCTCGACCGCCGCCGACGTCGGCTATCAGGTCGAGCGGCGGTGGGCGAAGCTCGGCGGCGAGTGGACGCTTATTTTTTATTCGGCCGGGATGGTGAGGCAGTAAGTCCCGTCGCTTCCCGGGCTTTCAACCGCCCGCTCTTTCCACCCATTCGAGCAGCCATTTCTTTTGGGCGACGGGGTGCGCCCGCTCGATCCTCTCTTTCAAGACAGTTGGCTTTTCGCGCTCGGCAACCGGCCTGTTCTGCCAGTTGGACAGGGTGCGGAGCCAGACAAAGAAGTTGCGGTAGCCCTTCAGGTGGTGGGTGGTCAGGGTCTGTTCGGAGCGCTGTTTTTCCAAAAAAGCGGCAAAGAGTTGCTCGAACCGCTCCGGCTGCCCATCCTCCAGCTCTATGCGAAGCATGAGCGACTTCACCTCGTAATAAGAAAAAAGCCCCATCCGCCCGACCTGTGCGGCGAGGTTGCGGGCGTCGGCCAGTTGGCGGCGGTGCAAGTGGAGGGCGGCGCGGCAGAAGTTGTTCGCCGCCTCCCGCTTGTCGTCGCGGAGGAGGTGCAGCCGCTTGTCAAGGAAGGCCTCGGCCCAATCCCCTCGTCCGGCGTTGAGGGCGGCCGAAAACACGTTGGCGAACCGCTGAAACGGCGCGAAATCGCCCTCGACGAGCATGGCCGAGTCGGGCAGCCCGTCGGCCACGCCGCGCCAGTGCTCGAACAGGGAGTCGTGGGCGGCCCGCAGCTCGGCGAGCGTGGCGTAGGCCCCCCTGTTCACCTGGTGGTTGAGGAAATAGGCGGCGAGCAGGCGCAGCATCTTGTGCTCCTCCTTCGGCAGGAGGGTGGCGTGGCCGTCCATCGTCCTTTGAAAGTCGGCCCATTGGGCAAGGTCGGAGGAGTCGGTCGCCGCGAGCGAGAACAGCTTCGCGTACACCTCGAGCACAGGGTCCGATTCGACCAGTTTTTCATGGAACTGCAGCAAAAAGGCCAGTTCGCGCAGCACCGGAAGCTCCTCGGCGACGGCCGGGCGGGCGTTGCGCCGCTGGAGCTGGTGGCAGGCGAAGCGCAGTTTTTGGAGCAGGTGGAAGCGGTCGAGGTGGGCTTGGAGGGCAGCGAGGTTGTCCTCCTCCCGCTGTTCGAGGGTGGCGAAGCGGGCGCGCAGCTCCTCGCCCTTGAGCATCGCCTGCTGGTAGGACGCGCTGCGGTCGGGCCGCTTTTCGAGCCGCTCGCCGAGCTTGGGGAACTCCTTTCGGAACTCGTCGGCCGCCCCTCGCCGCAGCAGCGACTCGAGCAGGATTTGCTGTCGCAGATAGGGCCGTCGGACGGTCTCGCGCACGACGAGAAAGTCTTTGAGCAGGCCGAGCATCTCGGAGCGCAGGTTTTGGAGCCGCGTGTCGGCCGGGGCTTTTTTGTTGAAAAGGACGAGTGCCAGGCTGGCATCGGAGAGCCTCGCCCACTGGCCCTTCGGGAAGGCCGTTTCGAGGATGCCGAGAAACTTCAGCCGCCGCTGGTCGGTCGGCGCGAGGTGCCGCCGGACATGGGCGACGAAGGCCGCGAACTCCTCGCCGTCCAGTTTTTTGAGCAAGAAAAATAGGTCGTTCTCCGGCATCGGGCGGACAGTTTTTCGTCTGAACTGATTGATTGTCAACAACTTGCGGCAGCCTCGGCCGCAGGCCGCCGTTTTTTTCTGGGTTGCCAGCCGCCGCGAGCCTTTCCACTTTTGAGCCATCGACCGGTGAAGGTCATTTTTTTCAATTCCACGAAAAAGCTCAAGCTCGATGAAAAGGCTCGCCTCGCTCCTCTGCCTACTCTGCCTCGCCGCCAGCCCCGTCCGGCTCGCCGCCCAGATCGCGAAGAACCTCCTCCAAATGACCGAAAAGGGAAGCTCTTTGCACAGCCTCTCGCTGCCGACAGGGTTGACAGACGGGCCGACCGCCGACGATTTCACTGCCGGGAAGTTCGACGGCGACTTCGGCTTCGGCCCCGCCGACCGCTGGCAGCCGTTGCGCGAGCGGACTGACCGACATGGAAACCGCCATGTCCGGCTTCAGCAGATGCACGACGAGCTGCCGGTCTTCGGCGCGGTCTACCTTCTCCATGAAAAACCGGACGGCAGGCTGGCGGCGGCGAACGGGTCTTTTTTCTCAAAAATAGTGGTCCCTTCCGAACCCGCCCTGACGGCTGACGAGGCCCGAGCGGCTGCGCTCGCCGCGACGCCGTCGAGCCGTTATGCTTGGCAGGAGGCGGAACTCGAAGCCGAGCTGAAAACGGAAAAAGGCGACCCGGCCGCCACTTTTTTCCCCGAAGGGAAGCTGGTCGTCGCGCCGAACCGGATAGACGGCGGCGAGCCGGGCGGCTTCCGGCTGGCCTATGCGTTCGACGTTTTTTCCATCGACCCGCTCGATCAGCAGGCGGTCTTCGTGGACGCGACGACGGGCGAGGTCTTTTTGAAAATCCCGCTCATCGCCGCTGCCTGCGACCACCCGGCGACAGGCGGCGCGCTCTTTCAAAACAGTCCGGTCAACTTTTGCACGGACTCGACGGCGAACGGCTTCCGGCTTTGGGACAAGGAGAAGAACGTGCGAACCTTCGATGCCCAATTGGGCTACGGCAACCCCATCGCCGACATCTTCAACCCGACCGACAACTGGGCCTCGACCGAGACCCAGGCCGCCGTCGCCGCGCACTGGGCGATGGAAAAAGCCTCCGAGTTTTTCGAGGCGAACCACGACTGGCACAACTTCGACGGCCAGCCCGGCAGCCCGGCCAAGTGCTGGGTAAACTACGGGCAGCCCTCCAACCCGATTGCCTCGAACGCCTTTTGGACCGACCTCGGCGTGCACCTCGGCAGCGGCAACGGCTTCTCGGTCGGCCCCGTCGTCGGCCTCGACGTGGTGAGCCATGAGTTCGCCCACGGCGTGGTGAAGAACACGGCGGGCCTCCTCTACCAGTACGAAGCGGGCGCGCTCAACGAGGGCTTCGCCGATGTCTTCGCCGTCCTGATTGAAAAACACGCCCTCGGCACGGCAAACTGGGCGATGGGCGAACAGGTCTTCCTCGGCGGCCTCCGGCGGCTCGACGACCCGAATCAAAAAAGCGACCCCGACACCTGGCAAGGCAAGTTCTGGCAAAACCAGGACGGTTGCCTCGCGGGCGCCTCCAACGACCAATGCGGCATCCACCGCAACTGCTGTGTGCTCGGCCATGTGGCCTATCTGCTGGCCGAGGGGAAGTCGGGTTCGAGCGAGAAGGGGCTTTATTACAACGTCCCCCCTATCGGCTACGAGCGGCTCGGCGACCTCGTCTTCGCCACGCTCGATTATCTCACGCCAACGAGCGGCTTCGCCGAATGTAGGAAGGCCATGCTCCTCGCCGCCGCCAACACGAGCGGTCTCAACGATGCGGCCACCATCGACGCGATTGCCGAGGCCTGGTGCGCCGTCGGCGTGGGCGGCTGCGACAATGCGACCGGCGACTCCATCTGGCTGAAAACCCCGCTCGCCGGGCTGGCGGTGCAGAGTGGCCAATCGCTCAAAATCGAGTGGGGCGACACGGGCGGCATCGGAAAGGTGCGCCTCCAATGGTCGCTCAACGGCGGCGCAAGCTGGCTCGACATCGCCCCCGCCACGCCGAACACCGGCTCCTTCGACTGGACGGCGCCGAAGGCCAACACCACCACCTGCCGCCTGCGCATCTCCGACGCGGCCGACGCGCTGACCTTTGCGGTGAGCGACACGACGTTCGAAATCTACAGTTGCGACGAAGCGGCCTTTTTCACGCTCGACAACGACCGGCCTTGCCTCGGCAGCCAGTTTTTCGCGGTCAACAAGTCGTCGGCGCAGGCCACGTCGGCCGAATGGTGGTTCAACGGCGTGAAAAAAGCGGGCGGCCCGTTCGGCTTCGCGGGCATCGCCGAGCCGACGGGCATGGGCGATCTGAAGCTCGTCGTCGGGCTGCCGGGCGGGTGCAGCGACACATTTTCGCGGAAAATGGACGTGCAGCCGGGGGCCATCGCAGGGTTCCAGGCGACGGTCAACGGCCCCATCGTCGTGGCGGCGGCCAGCTACAAAGGAGCCGACAGCTACCTGTGGACACTCGACGGGGCCAACATCGGCAGCTCGGCGGGCATCTTCCACCAGACTTCCTTGACGGGGAACCTGCCGCTCTGCCTGACGGAGAGCGGCGGATGCGCGACAGAGAGCTTGACGGTGTGCCATACGGTGTCGGTCAGCCAGAGCACCGCCGTTTGCGCCGCCAACCCCGATTCGTGGCGGAGCCTTTTGTACACGGAGGAAATATTGGGCGCGGCCGAAATCGGCGATTCGCTGGCCCTCATCACGCCTGGCGCGCTGCTCATGATGCACAAATCGACGGGCGGTTTTCGGGTCGATTCGAGCCTCGCGACGTGTCGGTCGTTCACCTCGATTGCCCTGCGGGCGAACGGGGAACTGGTCGTCGGGTCGGCCAAAAACGGGCTTTGGATAAAGAAGACCGGCGGCTGGGAGAACATCAACGTCGCCAACGGCTGGCTGCACGGCAACGAAATCCTGAAGCTGCGGGCGGACGCGGCGGGCAATCTCTGGGTGCTCTCGAAGGATGTTTTGAGCAGCAACTATGTCGACAAATGGGGAGCCGCGACGGGCGACTTCGCCGCTTTCGAGTATGTCTACTCCAATCAGGTCAGAACCATCGAGCCAATCGGCAACGAACTGTGGATTGCCACCAACAAGGGCATCGAGAAGGTGGACACGGCCGGCAAATTGGTCCATCTGAACACCTCCAACTGGCCGGACAGCATCTACGTCAACGACTTCTCGGTGGGCAAAAACGAAGTGGTTTTCGTGGCCACGAACTACAAGGATGTTTTCTCGGTCGATATGAAGACTGGTGCGGTGGATCTGCTGCCGGGCGCTTGGGCGGGCGGCTCATATGCGAGATTGGTTGAGCCGGATGCGGACGACCACCTTTGGATTGTCGGCAATTCGAAGCCCTATTTGTTTGATGGCACCACATCAAACAGCTACAAGCTGGATGTTCCAGCAATGCCAGTTGATGTTGTACGGGACTTGATCAGGGTTCAAGACGGGACAATCTTCGCGTTGAGCAAGTATTCCATCCACCGTTTCAACGGGACCGCTTTCCAGCGGCTGGAGACGACGACATCACCGCTCTTCGGACCGGAAGTTGTTCGACTGGAAATTGCCGCGAACGGAAAGATATGGACATCGAGCGGCGACGACTCGGGCTCCTCTGGCAGCGGCTATTTCAAGACGAGGGAGATTTCTGGCCCGTTCTCGTTCCAGCCCACCTGCGCCTCGGGCTACCTGATTGGTTTTGATTCGCTCCAAAACGCTTGGCTGACAAGCGGCATCTACGGCTTGAGCCAAATTGACCAGGACGGGATTTGCAAGGATGCCGCATCTCTTTGCCTGACCGCTCCGACGGGCGGCGTTTTGGGCGGCCAGGCCTGCGGGCCGAGCATGGCATTCGCCACCGGGAAGGGAATCCTGCAGTACGAGGCGCCCTGCAATTGGAAGTCCATCACCGAGGCGGATGGCCTTGTTTCCAATGAAATCGCCATAGCCGGTGGCACTCACCCGGATCTTTGGGCCTTTCCATATGTCTATGGAATTCCCTCGACGGCGCACGGATTCGACACCCTTCAGCAGGTCAAACGAGCGGCAACTGGTGTTTATGAAGTCATCAACCATAAAATCCCGAAAGCCTACTTGAACAGTTTCGAGAACGGAGGTTGGTTCAAAAGAGTGGGCCTGGTAGCCGCCGACAGCAACGGCGATGTTTGGGTGGGGTATGAATGGAGCGGGTG